>NZ_UGHV01000001.1:1800000-2072972 GCF_900451095.1 Helicobacter canis
AAAATATTTGCGATATTCCTTAAGCGTAGTTGCGCCAATGGTATGTAGCTCACCTCGCGCTAGGGCTGGCTTTAAGATATTTGCCGCATCCATACTGCCTTCAGCTGCCCCAGCCCCCACGATCGTGTGGATCTCATCGATAAACAAAATCACATTCCCAGCCTTTTTGACTTCATCGACCACCGCCTTTAGCCGCTCCTCAAACTCCCCGCGATACTTCGCCCCCGCCACAAGCGCGCTCATATCAAGCGCGATGACGCGTTTGTGCTGCAAGCTTAGGGGGACTTCTTTACGCACGATCCTTTGGGCTAGCCCCTCTACCACGGCTGTTTTGCCCACACCCGGCTCGCCTATCAAGATAGGATTATTTTTGCTCTTGCGGATAAGGATTTGCATCATTCGCATAATTTCTTCATCTCTGCCGATGACTGGATCAAGGCTGTTTTCCAACGCCTTTGCCGTTAGATCAATCCCAAATTTCGCCAAAGACTGCAAGGTGCTATCATCATTTTGATTGCTGATTTTCGCACCTTTACGCATAGATTCTAGGCTCTTTGCCAGCTCGCGCATATCAATGTATTTACCTAGAATCTTTACAAACATCTCGCTTTTGCTATTTGCGATGATAATGCTATCAAGAGCGATATAGCTATCGCCATTTTGCGTGGCGTGTCCTTGTGCGTTGTGCAGGGCGGTAGCAAGCTCTTGGGATAATCGCAAGCTCTCTTTGTTTATGTGGGAAGTTTTAGGGAGATTTTCTACCACACTTTTTGCCTCTAGGGTGATAGCGGCTTTATCGACATTCATCATCGTTAGGGCTTGGTTTAAGATACTTTGGGTATCAGTAAGCATTGCCCAAAGCAAGTGGGCTGAAGTGATTTCTTGATTATTGGCGTGTAATGCCAAAGATGCCGCAGAATCTAGGGCTTCTCTGCTTTGATTGGTTAATTTCTCAAACATTTCTTACTCCTTGAAATAGCACTTATATAATCCAAAGCAATGTAATATCGCTAAGTTTTATACACTAGGCATTATATAAATTTAGTCATTTACTATCAAGTTTATTTATATATAAACACATAGATTTTCTAGATTCTAGCAGACCAGATTCTAGAGTAGTGGATCCTATCCACAAGCGCACGCTTATCCAGCGGCTACTTCCCCTAGCAAACAAGGATTCTAAGCTTTGTGTTTTTGTTTTTTGTGGATTGCTAAAGAGTTGCGCTTTATTTTTTATGGATTACTAAAGAAGCTACGCTTTGCCTCGCGGACAAGTCCGCTCGCAATGACGGAAAATAAGCGTTAAGCCTAGAATCCACTTTTTTACATATCGCGTTTTATTGTCATCGCGAGCGAGTGAAACGAGCCGGCGATCCATAATTTTGCGCTAGCAAAATAACCTTTACTAGAATCCACTTTTTGAAAAGTGGATTCTAGGGTTAAATGCCAAAGGTGTAAAAAGTGGATTCTAGGAGTAAAGTTAGTTTGAGAGCAACACGATTCTAAGAACTCTAAAGAAGCTACGCTTTGCGGTGGGGCTGTGGGAGCTTTGCGATTTTTGGGGAAGGTTAGAAAAAAGTTTAAATGATAAAAAAGTCTAAATTCTAAAAAAGCTAGCAAAGGATTCTAGGATTAAAGTTAGTTTGAGAGCAACACGATTCTAAGAACTCTAAAGAAGCTACGCTTTGCCGCGCGGTGCAAGTCCGCTCGCAATGACGATAAAAAAGCTTGAAAATTAAAAAACCTGAAAAACTAAGAGAGTCACGGCGGTAGGATTACAAAAAGTGGATTCTAGGATTAAGTAAGACATTGTAAAAAGCTAGCAAAGGATTCTAGGATTTTGGTTTTGTTTTTAATGGATTGCCGCGCGGTGCAAGCACCGCTCGCAATGACGATAAAAAAGCTTGAAAATTAAAAAACCTGAAAAACTAAGAGAGTCGCGGCGGCAGGATTTGAGATGAGAAATCGTGGTTTTCAAGGCGCGGGCGCAGGGATTTACCTAAGCGGTAATGAGCAAGCCCGCGCCGCAGAATCCGCGATTTATCGCTCAAAGCCAACGCCTTTTAAAAGAAATAATGCCACCTTACAGAAGCATTATGCGTTATCCCTAACTCCCCACCTACTGCCACATACCCAGCAGAGAAGTTTCCTGCTTTGTCTGTGTGGTAATTTATCACAAATGTGCCTTGGTAGAAAAATGGAGCTAAATGCACTGCTGCTGCCCTGCCTGTGGTCTCCTCTATGGTATAAGCCTTGCCATTCAGCGTAGGGGTAATGCCTATATCTGCATTCATTAGATACCTAAAGCCCCCGCCTAGTGTGGTAGAAATCCTTTTGCCATACTCTTGGTAGTAGTTTAAGTTTGCTTGGGCATAGGTAACTGCATAGCCTTGGCTTAGTCCTCCATAGCGTAGCTCACCAGAGCGTTGTGTCCTCATCTCAAAGTCTCCTAGATAGCCGCCCTCTACTCCTACTCCAATTGATGGGAAAAGCATAGATTTAGCCCCAGCCATATAGATAGATGAGCCTAGGCGGATAGAAGAGCCAAAGTTGATATTCCCCACATTTGCGCCAAATCGCATACCATTCATATCTTGTCCTACAGATATATCTGTATAGCCACCATTGACATCAGCCATATAGTAGAATCCTGCTAGCTTAGTCTTAGCAAAGATATGGGAGAATCTAAGCCCTAGGAAGCCTGTGTGTCCTTGGGCATCGATATGGGCTTGCTTATAGCCATTGTAGATATACTCATACCCACCATAGAAGCCGATATTCCCACTTGTTTGTCCAAGAGCTAGATCCCAAGTCGAGCCAAAGAGTGTGCCCACACTCCAAGAGCTTGTTTGTGCGCCATTGGTTGCTTTATGTGAGCCTGTCCCACCATAGGCACGGATAAAGAAATCCCCTTGGACTTTATGCTTAGCTAGTAGCTCTGCACTTATCTCTCCAAGCTTTGGCTCTTGTGGCATTTCTGGCTTGCTGGCTAGGATTTTAGGCTTAGTAGGAGCTTTAGGCTGTATAGGGGCTTTTAGCTTATTGCTCTGGGCATCAGCTAGGGCTATAAGCTTTTGATACTCTCTCTCATAGCTTTTTTTATCTTGCTCGTATTGCTTAAAGGCTTTTAGATAGTCTTTGCGCTCTTGCTCGTATTTGCTCATAGCTTTTTTATAGTCTTTGTGGTTTGGCTTGAGATTTGGGCGCACAGGAGCTTTAGGCTCTGTGGGAGCTTTGAGGTTGGCATTAAACTTATTAGTTTTAGCAAGCACTTCTAGGTTTTTTCTCTTTTCTTCATAGCTCTTTTTCTCTAGCTCATAGCGTTTTAGGGCTGTTTGGTAGGCTCTTTGGTTTGACTCATAGGCTGCCATTACTCGCTTATAGTCTTTATGATTTGGCTTTAGATTTGGTCTTATAGGAGCTTTAGGAGCTATGGGGGCTTTAAGGTTGTTTGCTCTAGCTATGGTCTCTAGCTTGCTATTTTCCTCATTATAGATTCTAAGCTCTTGCTCATAGTTGCTCATAGCTTTTTCATATGCTTTTTGTGCTTTGGTGAAATCTGCCATAGCCTTTTTGTAGTGCTTATCGCTTGGCTTTAGATTTGGGCGCACAGGGGCTTTTGGCTCTATGGGGGCTTTTAGCTTTTTGGCTTTAGCGATGGTTTCTAGGTTTTTGCGATTATCTTCATAGGCTTTTTTGTCTTTGTTGTATTGCTCTAGGGCTTTTTGGTAGGCTTTGTCTTCTTGCTCGTATTTAGCGATCAAAGCTTTGTTTTCTTTGGTGCTAGCGAGTTTATCCCATTTGGCTAAGTCTAGCTTGTATTTGGCTAGGTCTTTTTGATACTGGGCTCTTGCATCTCCTAGGGTGGCTGCTTCTATGCGCTGCTTGGTTCTGCGCTCTTTGTTTTTCAAGCTTCTTCTGTTTTGTTCTGCGAGATAGGTGTCTATAAGCATTTTTCGTCGCATAGATTGGCGCACGACTACGCTTGTCATACTTGCAGCCACAGAAGCTTCTACCTCAAAGATAGGGGTGCCATCGGGATTAAACTTCACCCCTATACCTTGGAGCTCTGGGCTTGATTCAAAGGTGGGCTTGCTAGCTCCATCTACATAGCTATGGCTACCAGATGTTACATAGTCTGTAAGATTCTTGCTAATGCTTTTTGCAGGGTCAAAGTTGCCATCAAGGTAGGTTACTTGGATTTTATTGACGGCAAATTCTTTGTTGGTTCCTTGAGTGCTTGTATCGTTATTTATCGTTACTCTCTCTATAGCTTGGTTGCCTTTGAGTCCTACGCTTAGGGTATCAACGGTGAGTTTAGCGTCTTTAGTGATGTTGATATTAGAGAGTGTATGAGGCTCTACATTACCTGCTGTCCCTTGTCCTACACCATTTAGGGTGTTGATGGTGGCACTGCCTTTTGTTACGCTTAGCTCTTTGATGATACCACTTGCTAAGCCACCGCCTGTGTTATACACAGCATTATTGGTTACGCTATCAGCGTCTTTGGTGAGCTCTAGTTTATCAATGGTGCCGTTGTTAGTGATGTGGTTGGTAGCAGCGGCTTGGGCAGCGTAGAAGTTTGTGCCACTTCTAGCTTGTTTTGTGGTGGTGTTGGTAGTGAGTGTGGTGATAGAGCCGTTGTTGGTAAAGGAACCACTCGCTAGAGTAAATTTAGCAACCTTACCGATGATAGTGTGATTGCCACCCTCTTGAGTGATGTTATCAAAGGCAGAATCTGTGCCATTGACAAATGTAGAGCCACTGCCACCAGCTTTTAGCACTACATTGCTAAGTGTGCCGCCATTGTGGGTGAATGTGCCGCCGGAGAGATTGAGATTGGTAATTGTGCCACCTTGCTGGATAGCACCACCACCACTTTGATTGAGTGTAGTTACACTGCCTTTGCCCTGCTGAAATATGCCATCTTGGAGAGTGATTGTTTCTATTGTGCCATCGTGCTCGCCTGCTGTAAGATTATCTGTATAGCCTTGATAAAAGCTACCGCCTGTAATGTTTAGGTTAGTAATATTTCCACCGCGTTGATAGGATTTACCAGCATAGAGATTGAAATTCTCTATGCTGACATTTTTGAAAATTTGGGAGTCGCCGTTTGCAGTGGTTTGATTAAATGTAGTGATATTTAGTTTATCATTATTTTCATTATTAACTTTTATGTTTAAACGCTCGGCTTCATTGTTTAAGGTAGTGATATTACTTGTGCCACCTAGTTTGATTTCAAACTTCACATCGCCTTTAAGATCAAAAGTGCCGATAGTAATATTTGAGTTGCCACTCGCTCCCCCTACTATATTTTGTGGATTCATATCTTGCCAAGGAGTGCCACTATCACCTTCTTTTTTATAATTCACCGCAAGGTGGTTAATTGTCATACCATTACGAATCAATAAATTGACTTTGGGCAAACTTCTATATTTATAGGCAATGCTCATATAATCAAGAGTATTTGGATATTTGCTTGAATCAAGAGTGTTCCATTGCCCCCGCCTTGGCCACCCTTCTTGATCTGTAACTACCTGCCCTTTTTCTCCTGCTTTCCACATAACCCGAAATACATTCCCACTCGGATCGGTAATGTTCAAATTATTTGGATCATTTGCAGGTATGGTGGATGCCGACATCACACCGCTAAGAGCGAGAAAGCATATTAAACTTAATCGTGTAGCCTTGGACTTAGCTAGTTTTTGAGAATCTGTAGGATTTACAGCATTGAGAGAGAGATTATTTACCCCCCCCCCCCCCGTTTATATGAGGCAGTGTTATGAGTAGATGTTTTCATTATGTCTCCTTAAAAAGATTAAGTGAAAGTTTAAAAAGCCACATTGTAGCCAAAATCAAAAAAAAAAAAAAAAAAAAAACAATAGATTTATGTTTGGGATTGGATTGCCACGCGGATTTTCAATCCGCTCGCAATGACAGAGCTGGCGTGGTGTAGGCACTTCGCTGCGCTTTAGCCAAAAAAAAGGGGGTGGCAGACTCTACCCTCTAGCAGATTCTATAATGGCAAAAAGCTCTTTAATGATTTTTGGGTGTAAAGTCTTGCCTGTGTGGTGGGGTAGGACTATCCTGTGGGAATTTTTTATGTAGATTCTGTGGCTACCCTTTTGTCTTGCGATAATAAAGCCTTCTTGAAGCAAAAGTTTTTCAGCCTCTTTTGCTGTAAGTTTTGGTAGCTCAGGCATTGGCTAGTTCTATGGGAATAATGGCTGTATCTTTAGCCTGTATATGTCTAATCTCATCTAGCTGCAAACTCTCCATATACAATGCTGCCGCTTCTTTGATATTGCTAATGGCTTCTTCATAGCTATCCGCTTGAGTTACACAGCCACTAAGCTCAGGCACAAAAGCAAAATAACCATTCTCATCTTTTTGGATAATGGCATTTAGAATCATACAAACTCCTTATGGCGAAACTGAAGCGGATTCTAGCAGAAGTTTTATTATCCAAGTCAAAAACTTAGGGATAAGGCATAAGACAAAGCTAAGTTTGGATTCTTTAGATGAAAAGTGGGGCGCGGTGGCAAGCGAGCGAGACAAGACTTGTGGTCTATCGAGCGAGAAAGCCGCAGGCTCCAGCATTTAGCTAAAAGCTGAATCCCACGGCTAGCGTGCTCTATATCATTTACCATTGATCCACGCGCTTAGGAGCTTGTAGGCTCTAGTATCAGCCCTTTTGCTAAACTCACTTATAGCAGCGGCACGATCTTTAGCATATCTATCATCAAAGCTACCGGTATAGATACTATTGCCCCGGCAGTCTAGCAGCTCTATTTGAAGTGCTACTTGAGTATTGTCATAATCGCCATCAATGAGCAAATCAGCTTTCACAACAGAAGCGCGATCATCATTTGCAGGCAATACCTTAAAAAACTTGCTAAACTCCTTACTAAGCTTGCTTTGCAAAATTTTTGCTTCACTAAAGCTCTCACCATACTCGATCACTGCTGTTGGCTTCTCTAGGAGCAGCCTATTTAGCTCGGCGATTTTGACATCGCCTATATTGCTGCCACCAGAGGCATTTAGCACATCGCGGTAGTGTATCGCCATATCAAGTGCGCTTTGCAGCTCTCTTTGGTGCTTTGGATCAAGACTGCAAGTAGCATCATATGAGATAGATTCTAGGGCTTGGCGTTGCTTTTGTGTGTAGCTTTTGATGAGATCACTTTTGCGGATTCTCACTTCTGCACTCCACGCGTTGCCCTCTTGCCTTGTTTCAAAAAACTTCTCCACATCTAGCTCTATATCCTTAGATATGGCATTAGTGTTTAGCTTGGCACTTGTTGTGATCGTGCTATCGCTTCGTATTTTGCTTGACTCATAGCTTGAGCTGACACTTATTAGCACCTGCTGTGAGACATCTTGCAGGGCATTGCGCTTGGCTTCTGCTTCTGTCAGCCCGACGCCCTTGCCGATGAGTAGATCCTGCCCTAGTGGGTTTATGGCACTATATGCAAGCCCCACAAACGCCGCGCATATAAGCAGCCACTTCATATGCATTCCTAGTTGGCTGGTGCAGTTAGGATAGACTGCAGCATAGAGTCTGTCGCACTATCGATATATTTGCGATATTTTTCCTCTGCATTTTTATCCATTTGTAGCAGCACCCAATATTCATCTTTCTCACTCACAAAGGCTTCTTTCTGTGAAGTGCCGGGCAGTTTGTTTGCCGCGCCTTGTTTGAGCTGATTGAGAGAGTTTGTAACTCTTTGGTGATTCATTTTGGCATTATCTGCTAGCTGACTGCTGGATTGGATAGTTTTCTCATATTTGCTATCGACATAGGCATAGATCTTTAGAATCATACTCTGCCTAGCAGCTGCCATAGCTTCTTGCCTAGCGAAGTCCAAATCCCCACCTACAATAGGCGCGCTCCCTACTGCTTCAAAGTCTCCTACACTGCCGGATTTGCCTAGCACCCACGCAGGCGCACCCTTTAGCCCGTGCTTCTCTTGCGCGACTTTGCCAATGCCACCGCTAGCACAGCCTACAATGCCTAATCCAGCAACCGCTACAACACTTGCTAATACAATACTTTTAATTTTCATTTTTGCTCCTTATTGTAGTTTGACGATTTTTTCTTCAGCGTCCCATAGCTCTTCGCCAGTGTGCCTGTCTGTTAGATTAAAGATCAAAAAGTAATCTCTCTGCTCTTTTTTATTGACTCGAGTTACCTTTTCGATGATTTTGCCACCTAGGCTGATTTTGGCTAGGCGTTGGCTGCCCTTTTCAGCGACATCAAGCTGGTTTATCTCTTCATTATCTCGTTGTTTATGCGTATTGATTCGAGTATTTACACGCCCTCCGCTTCCAGCACTTGTCCGTGAAATTTTATACTTTTTCGCATTTCGCAAATCTCGCGTGATAAGAGCCGCCAATCGCTCGACATCAAATTCTTGCATAGTGTCATTGATAATATCGCCCACTTCTAAAAACTCGCTGCCATCGGCATTTGCGCCATAAGTTTCTAGGAAGTTATCCACAAGCTTTTTGGCACTCACTTCAAGATCTTTGCTATCTAGCCCAGCACTCACAAGACCCCTTTCTTTAGGATCGAGAACGGAAACCTCTTTCCCACCACCTGCTTTTGCTGCTTTTCTATCTTTTTGGCAAATGTCTCTTTTGCTTGATTTTGCTTATCGTGTGCGCGGTTTAGTGCTGGGCGTGCCTTTTGAAAGTCATCTTGGCTGCCGTAGTTATACGCTGTGTATAAATCTAGCAGCACGCTCTCATACACATAAGGGCTATAGCCTGTGTTTATGAGCTTTTCTTGCGCTTTTTCTATGCCTTCATCAGCACTTTTTAGCAGCTTTGCTGCTTCCTTGCTCTCCCCTAGCCAAAAGGCATTCACGCCACTTTGATAGTCCCATAGCACACCCTTGCCACCTTTGGCGATTTTGAGCGCATTTTCCTTATCTCCTTGGTAAAACGCTTCATTAAACTCCGCCATATTGACCTTACCTCCGCACGCACTTAGCAGCAGTGCCGCACACACACTAAGACCAACGCCTAAAGCACCTTGTAATGCAACTTTTGTCTTCATTTCTATCCTTTCATTTTCTTTTCAAGCCTATTTCTTTAAGGGACTTGAATTGCAATATTGTCGTTTTTTTTTTTTTGAAGATTTGCTTAAATGGCAAGGATTTTGACTAAAGTGGCTTGCTTGATTTTTAATAGGCTTTGTTATACCATAGCCAGCTATTCATATTTAGGAGTGTGTATGAAAAGACAGGCAAAACTCTCACCAATTTTTCTCGCCCTAACGCTATGGCTCGGGGCTTTGCACTGCAGTGGCGCAGCTAAGCAAGACAACGCTCAAAATAATGCCATTGAAGCCAAGGATTTCTACGCATTTGCCACAATTGATGGCTCAAATATTAGCGCAGCCTTTGGCACATTAAGCAACACAAGCGAGCAGCCCATAGCACTGCAAAAAGCTACAATCATCAACAGCAAAGCCACAGCAGAGCTACACCAAAGTATCAAAGAAAAAGGTGTGGTAAAAATGCTCCCGGTAGATTCTATTACAATCCCTGCCAAGCAGAGCGTAGAGCTTGCCCCAGGTGGGCTGCACATTATGCTAATCAATCTTCCAAAACCCCTTGAAGCAGGCAAAACAATCGCTTTAAAGCTTACCTTTGATGATGGCACGACACTAGATCTACAAGTCCCAATCCAAGCGCGTCAAGCACACAAAGGCGGGCATTAGCCAATGGCTTATAGAGATAAGCACCTAACCAAAAAGGGCATTATCACAATCATCGTGCTATGCCTATGCGCACTTGTCATTTATCTCATCTGGGGTAAAGGCTCTTTATATCTCTTGCAATCTAGCCCTGAGCCTAAAGCCACGATAAACAAAGAATCCACTCAAGACAAGCAAGAAGACAACACACCCAAAGAGCAAGATAAAGAGTCGCGTCTATGTATGCTTAATGATGGCAAATGTCAAGTGATATTTATGCAAGATTCTGGCGAGCAGCAAGAGCATATCAAGGTCTCCATAGAAGCCATACCGCGCAATATTATCTCCCTAGAATCTGTCGTATTTCGCGTAGAAGGCGCAGAGCTATCAAATCTTACCGGTAAAATCATCGGGCTAAATATGGATATGGGTGAAACTATCGTGCGCTTTAATAAAGTCGATGATCTATTGTATGAAGGGCGTGCGATTATGGCTAGCTGCACACAGGAAGTAATGCAATATCGTATGTATCTAAGCACCCAAGATGGCGCAACAGAAGCGGTGGATTTTGATGCCAAGCGCAAAGAATAGCCACAAACACACAAAAGGTAAAGCTATGTCAAGAGCCATTGGTATCGTTGCTGTGGTGGTATTTGTCGTGGGGCTTGGCGTGTGGAGTGTGCAGAAATACCACTCCTATCACTTCAAAGCCCAAACCACAAATGGCGAAGTCTCTATGGATACATTCTTGGGCAAATACAAAATCGTGTATTTTGGCTATATGTCTTGCCCAGATGTCTGCCCAGCGACTTTGGGGCTTCTGCAAGAAAGCTTGCAAGATCTACAAGATGAAACAGACCTTAGCGATGTGGTGGTGCTCTTTATCACGCTTGATCCTAAGCGCGATAGTCTAAAAGCCCTAGATTCTTATGTCAAGCATTTTTACCCCAATGCCTATGGCTTGCGCTTTGATGAGCAAACTTTGCAAGAAGTTACCAAACGCTATGGAGTCAAATATGAGATAATCCCCCTTAAAGATTCTAAGCTTGGATATAGTATCGCTCATAGCTCTTCACTCTATCTCTTTGACAAGCAAGGCTTCTTGACACAAGAAGTAAGCAACCTTGCCACGCTCAAAGATGATTTGCTAAGCTTTTTTGCTAATCATTAAGGCATAAAATGCGCTGGCTTGGGATTGTGCTTGTGCTATGCTTCTTAGCTAGCTGCGATGATCACAAAGGTGAAAAAGTGGATTCTACTAGCTTAACTAGCCTTAGTGCGCTAGAATCTACACGCTTAGATTTTGACACAAAAGACTCTAAGCCCATAGCCCTGCTCTTTTACTCCGCTACTTGCCAGCCGTGTAAAATCCTGCAAGACAATCTCTCACACAAAAGCCTAGAGAATCTAGCTAGCTCCTATGCGATCTATCCTATCGATCTCTATGCGAAATCCCCCATCACCGCGCCCTTTAACACGCCTATTGATATAAAATCGCTGCGCAAGGTTTTGCATATTTATGCCACACCTACGATGGTGTTTTTTGACACGGCGCATTCAGTGGTATTTACACATATCGGTGTGCTTGGAGTAAATGACCTAGCATTATTATTCACACTTCTACCTACACTCCCAAGCACCCTGCAAACTCAAGAATCCAAGCAGCAATGGATCGCATCTCATCTTACGCAATCTCGTGCTAGCAAAGGAGCATTATGAAGCTACCGGATTTAGGATTAAACATCGATCATATCGCCACACTTAGACAGGCTAGGCGTATCCACCAGCCAGACCCACTTGAAGCGGTTTTCATCGCCAAAAATGCCGGTGTGCAGCAGATCACCTTGCATTTGCGTGAAGATCGCCGCCATATCCACGAAGATGATGTCGCGCGTATCATCACAAGCTCTCCGCTGCCTGTGAATGTCGAGTGTGCGAGCGATTTAGGCAAGGGCGGAGTCGTGGAGATCCTGTGTGCTTTGCGCCCGCATAAAATCACCCTTGTCCCAGAGAAGCGCGAAGAAATCACCACCGAAGGCGGACTAAATATGCGCTCTAGCACGCTTGCTGAGACAATAGCACGCTTTAAGCACCACAATATCCCTGTGGCAGTCTTCATCGAGCCAGATAGAGAAGCAATCCACCTAGCCAAGGAGCTAGAAGTTGAAGGCATAGAGCTACACACAGGCGCGTATGCCCACTGCTATGATCTTTTGCACTCCTGCTTGCCACATAGCCATAACACCACGCAAAGCCCACAAACACGCCAGCTAGCTTTGCAAATAGCCCAAACCCTGCAAGCCTTAGAGTCCGCCGCCACACTCGCGCACTCTTTGGGGCTAGAAGTGTTTGCTGGACACGGGCTAAATTATGAAAATATCGCACCTGTGCTTGCTCTCCCATATATTAGCGAGCTAAATATCGGGCATAGCATTATCGCGCGTGCTGTTATGGTAGGACTCTATCAAGCTATCAAAGATATGCAGCAAGCCATAGCAAGAGCTAAGGCGTGTCTCTAGGCTTTAAAGATATTTGATTCTTTATGCGCTTGTGCTTATCAAGCCTACCAGCCCCTAAGCAATGCGTGGCATTTCATACAATTGTGATTTAGCTCTTGGAATGCTTCATAAGCACGCACTTTGTCATTATCGCGCAAGAATTTTTCTAGTGCCACGCGATTTTCGATGATGTTATTTAAAAATGATGTAATAATGGGTGAGTAATTGAGCGTTTTTTCATCTAAAAACACTTCGATATTGAATTTCTGCAACGCGCTAAAATCCTCTTTATGCTTGCTAATCCCCTCTTTGACTATGTCAAATTTGTTTAAGAAAAATCCCTTTTGGATAAGATCAGAGTCTCTCTGTAAATACTGCATAATCTCTATAATATTGGATTCTAGTGCGCTAAGTGTATTACACAATATCGCGACTAAGGCTATCTTGCGGAGCATTATTATCCTTTGTGTGGAGGTTTGTTATTGTATAATGAAGTGTGTAAAAAAAGCTTGAAAAGGACCAAAATGCTTGGATATGTGGTAGCAATAGTGATAAATATTTGTATGGCGTTGGGGTTGTCTGCATTGCTCAATATGCGAGCAGGCATAAGCTTTGAAGTGGCGTATTTCTCCACTTTACTTATCATCATAAGCTCTTATTATGCTCTACAAAAGCGACTAGCAAGAGAGCTGCGAGCATATACAAATCCGGATTCTACTCCAGATTCTACTCTGGTGCAATCCACAAGCCCTACACCCGATCAAAACCAAAGCGATAAGCCATCAAGCACAAATGCGCCTGTGTCAAAATTTATGCTAGGGGTTCAGCTATCATTTGGTCTCTATCGCTTGCTATCTTATATCATTGCTGGGCTTGCTGTGGTGATCTTAATTGACCTAGAAGCCTTTCATATCCTAGGCTATATCATAGGCGTGCTACTATGTCTAGGCAGTGTTATTATCCTGCGTGTGCATCACATTCGGCGAAGTTTTGAGAAACATTGGGGTGAAAATTAGCCCTAGTGGCAATTAGCAGCTCTTGCGTGCTTTGGCGCATAGATCAAGTATTGTGTCTATGCAGTATTGCACTTGCTCATCGCTCATTGCTTGATGACAAGGCAAAGACAGCTCCGCATAATACCAATCAAGCGCGTTTGTCCTGCTATCACGCCCGCTGCTATCTTTGTGCAGCCCTTTTGCATTAGCATAGAGCTCATAGAGAAATATCGGCTTATAATGCACCTGCACGCCTAGCCCGCGTGCTAAGGCTTGAGCAAAAATCTCTTCTTTAGCGCAGTAAAGATCTTTATCAAGCAAGATGGGATAGAGATGATTTGTGCTTGTGTGATTGCTAGGGATTATTGGGTGTGTGGGCGTGAAGTAGGGATTATCCGCGAATGCCTTATCATAGATTCTAGCTATCTCTTCTCTACGCGCCAAAAACTGCTCAATCTTGCCCAGCTGCGATAGCCCAAGAGTGGCTTGCAGCTCGTTTAGGCGGAAGTTAAAGCCTACTTGCGCCACTTCTGTATCCCAAAGCCGCTTTTTCACCAAGCCGTGTGATCGTGTCAGCTTTGCTTGCTCATAGATTGTTTTGTCATTGGTGCTAATCGCGCCGCCTTCAGCAGTGGTGATAGGCTTAATGGCGTGGAAGCTAAAGATACTCACATCAGCAAAGCCCCCAATCTTGCGTCCATTGACACTACCGCCAAAGGCGTGCGAGCTATCGGCTATGAAGCGGAGATTATGCTCTTTGGCGATAGCTTGCAGGCTATCGACTTTAACACTATTGCCAGCAAAATCCACGCTCACAATCCCTTGCAGCCTATCTCTATCGCTAGAATCCACTTTTTCAATAGTGCACATAATGGATTCTGGCGTGATATTGCCATCTGCCCCAATATCAGCAAATATCGGCTCACAGCCACAAGCAAGCAGCATATTTGCCGTAGCTACAAAGCTTATGGGCGTGGTGATGACAAGGGCGTTTTGACTAAAGCAGGCGCGATAAGCCGCATAGAGCGCAGAAGTAGCGGAGTTAAAACTCACCACATAGCGCACGCCTAGGAAATCTGCAAGAGCCTGCTCAAATGCCTCTACTGCTTGCCCTTGCGTGAGCAAAGGTGAGCGCAAAGCCTGTGCCACGCGGGCAATATCATCATCATCGATGAGTTGTGTGCTATAAGGGATAGTTTGCATTATCGTAGTAGGTGCAAAACCCTATCAAGCGTTACACCACTGCTGCCTTGGGCGGCTTTAAATTCTTGGGCATTAAGCTTGCTAGAATCTAGTTTTGCATAGCTAGAATCTGTCTTTTGCACAGAGTCTAATCGCTCATCAAGCGCACTTTGGACAAGCCTTTTTGCCTGCTTGGCATAGGATCTTTGCTCGCTTAAATCCTTAGCATATCGCTTAAGATTCTCTAGCTGCTTGACATCTAGCGTATTTGGCGAGAGCTTTTTGGCATTGAGATTGCTCTCTGGTATGTCAGCATAACTTTTTGTAAAGACATTTTCATCGCCAAACATCGCTGTATCAAAAGTCTTTTGCATTTGCTCTTTTAGCCCATCTGCTTTGTTTGTGAGATCTTGCACAGCTTTGCTTTGTGTTTCAGTGCTACCTTGCAGGTCTTGGATCTTTAGGGCAAGCTTTTGGTAGGCTTTGTTTTGCGTTTGTAAGGAGTGGATAGATCGTATCATTACTTCAAGTGAGCCTATGGTGGTGTTGGCATTCTTGATCGTTGTGGCTAGATTTTTTGCAGACTCCTTGCCGAGCTTAGAGCTATTAGGGATCTCTTTTGTGGATTCTAGTGTCCCAGACTGCTCGCCCTGCTTTGTGCTAGCCTTTGCCTGCTTGCTTCTTTGGGTGTCGCTATCTTTTATGAGACTTGTGGCTACTGCATTTGTGTTTGCTACTTTCACACTTCTCTCCTATGCGCACTTTTCTTCTATTGCAAAGTCTGCTACTACTCCATATCTTGCTCGAGATATTTTGTGTGGATAGCAGATTTTAAGAAATCGGCATTACTCATCATTTTTAAATGGAAAGGTATGGTAGTTTTAATCCCTTCAATACTAAATTCTTTGAGCGCGCGGCGCATTCTAGCAATCGCCTTGTTGCGATCCTCACCCCAGACAATCAGCTTGCCAATCATTGAGTCATAAAACATCGGCACGACATAGCCGCTATATGCGTGGCTATCAAGCCGCACATTTGCCCCACCGGGTGCTATCCACTGCGTGATCTTCCCAGCACTTGGGTAGAACTTCACAGGATCTTCAGCCGTGATCCTACACTCTATGCTATGCCCTTTGCATTGGATCTCTTCTTGCTTTGGAAGCTGCTCACCCTCTGCTATGCGGATCATCCACTCCACCAAATCAAGCCCGCTCACCATTTCACTCACCGTGTGTTCTACCTGCAAGCGCGTATTCATCTCCATAAAGAAAAAGTCTTTGTTGTTAGAATCTAGCAGAAACTCAAATGTCCCCGCCCCCACATAGCCGATGTGTTTAGCGGCTTTTACCGCCGTCTCAAGCAGCCTTTGGCGCACATCATCACTTAGCACTACAGCTGGCGTTTCTTCGATGAGCTTTTGCTGGCGGCGTTGGGCAGAGCAATCGCGCTCACCGATATGCACGACATTGCCGTGTTTGTCAGCTAAAATCTGCACTTCGATATGTTTTGGCTTGTTGATGAATTTTTCCATATAGATTGTGCCATCGCCAAACGCACTTAGAGCTTCAGACTCTGCGGCTAGGTAGAGATTTTTTAGCAGTGATTCACTCTCTACGATCCGCATACCCCTGCCGCCCCCACCTGCCGCAGCTTTTAAGATCACAGGATAGCCGATTTGCTTGGCGACTTCTTGGGCGTGATTGGCATCTTTTAGCGCACCATCGCTACCTTCAATCACCGGCACGCCTGCATCTTTCATCACATCTTTTGCCTTAGATTTATCGCTCATCATTACCATTACATCACTACTTGGTCCAATAAACTCTATCCCGTGATGCGTGCAGATCTCGACAAAGTGCTGATTCTCACTCAAAAAGCCATACCCCGGGAATATCGCATCAGCATCTACAAGAGCCGCAGTGCTCATAATCGCTGGGATATTGAGATAGCTCTCCGCACTTTTTGCCCCACCTACGCAAATTTTCGCATCGGCTACATCAAGATAATGCGTATCTTTATCCGCCACTGAATAAATAGCGATTGCCTGCTTGCCCATCTCCTGTATCGTCCGTATAGCTCGAAGCGCGATTTCACCGCGGTTTGCGATCAAAATGCGCTCAAGCTTTTTTGTAGCTACCTTTTTCATCTATACTTTTTCCACTTTGATAAGATGGCTACCAAACTCAACCGGCTGCCCATCGCCTGTTTCTATCGCTAGAATCTTGCAGTCAAATTCCGCTTCAATTTCATTCATAATTTTCATCGCTTCAATGATCCCTATTGTCTGCCCCTTTTTGATGACATCGCCGACTTTGACATAGGGGTCTGCATCAGGGCTTGGGCGATGATAAAATGTCCCAACCATAGGAGAAGTGATAAAATCCCCACCCTTGCTAGCACTCGCGCTAGATTCTGCTGGCATAGGGGCAGAAGTGGATTCTACTACTTTAGGCACGCTAGCTTGTGGGGCAGGCATAATTGCTTGCGTCTCTAGAGCAACAGGAGCTGACACTGCATTTTTATCAAGCTTTAGTTCAAAATTTTCTTGCTTTAGACTAAGCCTTGCAATTTGCGAGCTACTATTGAAAATTTCAATAAGCTTCTTGATTTCAGCCAAATTCATCAAAAATCCTTTAAAAATGAAGTAAATTTTGTATAATAGCACACTTTTAAGCCCAAAATTGCTTAAAAATTGCGTTTTATATTGATGGCACTGCAAGACATTCTCACAACTAAAATTTAAGGCAAGGAAGAAATATGGGACTCAAATCAGATGCGTGGATACGGCAAATGAGCCTAGAGCATAAAATGATCGATCCATTTTGCGAGAAGCAAATCGGCAAAAATGTCATATCTTATGGGCTTTCAAGCTATGGGTATGATATTCGCGTGAGCGATAAGTTTATGATTTTTAGCAATGTGGATTCTATGGTCGTAGATCCCAAAAATTTTGATGAAAACAATGTCATCACCAAAACCGCTAAAGACGGCTTCTGCATAGTCCCGCCTAACTCTTTTGCCCTAGCACATACGATTGAGTATTTCAAAATGCCCCGCGATGTGCTGGCGATCTGCCTAGGCAAAAGCACTTATGCAAGATGTGGGATTATCGTCAATGTAACGCCATTTGAGCCAGAGTTTGAAGGGCATATTACCATTGAGATCAGCAACACCACGCCCCTACCTGCCAAAATTTATGCCAATGAGGGCATAGCTCAAGTGCTATTTCTCCAAGGCGATGAGCCTTGCGAAGTAAGCTACAAAGACAAAAATGGCAAATATCAAGGGCAAAGAGACATCACACTGCCTAGAATCTTGCGCTAATAGCCCCTTGCATTGGTAATATTATATAAAAAGCTCCGTGCTTGCTAGCCCTGCTCCTAGCACAAGCTAGAATCCACCTTATCCCACACCATTCCCACGCGCGATCCTCGCACCAACTTCACAGCGCACACGCTATGGCACGCCTTTTGCGATAGATCATACACTCTGTATAGCCCACCGATCTAGCCAGCTCTAAGCACTGCTCATAGCCAGCCCCTACCTGCTCCAAGCTATGGGCATCAGAAGAAAAGGTGATAGGTATCCCATACGCAAAAGCACGCGATAAAATCTCCCTACTAGGATAAGCTTGGGCGATTGTCTTGCGCAGTCCTGCGCTATTTATCTCTATACTCATTTGTGCTTTAGCGATAGATTCTAGGGCAGATTCTAGCTCATCACTCACGCACTCTGGCATTGTGTATCCAAAGACCTTTAGCAAGTCCAAATGCCCCACGATGTGAAACAGCCCGCTATCAGCCATAGCCTTTATCGCCTTCAAATACTCTTGCCAGCATTGCACCATATCGCGCTTGGCATACTCTGCTATAAAGGCTGGATTATCAAAGCCCCAAGTATCTAAAAAATGCACCGAGCCTATGAGATAATCCACTCTCGCTTCTAGCACGCTTTTTTCTAGCAGATATTCCCTCCCTTTGATAAAATCCACTTCAAGCCCGCATAGCACTTCAATCGCGCCTTGCTCCGCTTGGGCTATCTCCCCAATCTCTGCAAAATAGGATTCTAGCTCATTTGCCCCCATACGATAGGCTTCATCAAACTTCATCGGCGCGTGGCAGGAGAATCCATACACGCCAACCCCAAGCTCCTTTGCTCGCTTGATAAACTCACTCGGGCTGCCGCTTGCGTGCTTGCAGCGCGGCGTGTGATTATGCAAATCTACGCGCATAGCCTACCCACGCACAAAGTGATCGCGCAAGAACTCTTCAAGATTAAATCGTTTGCGCGTATTGTCTGTGAAAATATGCACCATAATCTCCCCCAAATCCGCGATAATCCAGTCTTCACTCTCCTCATCTGTGTGGTAAAACTTCTCATCTTTACACGCAGTTTTTAAGTGATCAAGCAAAGCATAAGAATGCTTGCCAGCTAGTGCCGTAGCAATCACCACACTATCGGTGATATACTCACTCTCTTCTACATCAAAGATCTCAATATCTTGGGCTTTTTTCTCATCAAGGGCTGCCGCTATGGCTTGCGTGCGTTTAGCTAATGCTTGATTCATCTTGCTCCTTTTAGCAAATTTAGTGGGTATTGTAGTATATTTTCTGCACGCTAGAGGCGATGCTTGGCGGGATCCAGTGCGCTACTTGCGTGAAATCTCCGCACGCTAGGGCGGCGCGGATTTGCGTGGAAGAGATGGGGAAGCCCTTCAAGCACAAGGGAGTATCAAATCGCCAAAGGCTAGAATCCACTTTTGGCGTATCGGTATTTTTATCACTAGAATCCACTTTTTTACAAGGGCTGTTTTTTCTGTCATTGTAAGTCGCTGTGGTAGCAGCGGCGTGGCGATCCATAGTGTTTGCGGTAGCAAAAATGGGAGCATCACTAGAATCCACTTTTTGTAATGTTTGTATTTTTTGTGCGTTGTTGTCAAAAGTGGATTCTAGGGCGTGTGTCCTTGTTTGTGTGGATTGCCGCGCCGACAAGTCGGCTCGCAATGACGATAAAAAAGCTTCATCACTAGAATCCACTTTTTTAGTTTCAGCTTGTTCTGTAAAACCGCTTTGGGATTCTAGCCTACAAGCCAAATCCCGCACAATCGGCACAATCCTAGCAAGCCGCACGATCTCACTAGCCTCTCTCCAGCTAGGCAAAGACTCTAGCGCATCGCTGCCTAATGCCAGCCCAATCCCCCCATATTTACCAGCATAATGCCGCACATACTCAATGGCATATACCACGCGATTAGCTCGCGCCTCAAAGTCGCTTATCTCCACGCGTTTCAACCCTGCGCAAAGCTCTCTTAGCCACGCTATGCGCGTATGTATCGGTGCTGTTGGCTTATGCTTGAAAGGATTGCAAAAAGCAGGGATTATAATCACGCGCTTATAGCTAGAATCTAGTTTTTTAATAATCTCTAAATGCCCCAAATGTGGCGGGTCGAAGCTGCCGCCAAAAAGCACCACCATAGGGTGTGTTTTTTGGCTGGCGGCTTTTTCTCTTTTAGGCGTTGGCTTTTTGCGATACATTGTAGATTCTGCGGCGCGATTATCAAACACACTTTCAGCCTGTTTGTTTTGCGGTGTTTTTACATTTTTGGCGTTATTCCTAGAATCCACTTTTAGAATTTCGGCGTTTTTATCAAAAGTGGATTCTAGGGGTTGTGTCTTTGCTTGTGTGGATTGCCACGCCGACAAGTCGGCTCGCAATGACAATGAAGCCGATTTTTCAAAACCGCCCCGATTATCTTCAAGGATTCTAGGAATTGCGGTGGGGCTGTGGGAGCTTTGCAAACTTTGGGGAAGGTTAGCGGACTTTCTGTCCGTGCCTTTCACAAAACAAGGGACACCGCTCGCCGTAGGCGATGTTTCTTTAGTAAAATTTTCAATCTTGTCAAATTGCCTACCCAAGACCGAATCCCCTACAAAGCCACTTTGGGATTCTAGGATTTCTAAAGAAACTGCGCTTCGCTTGTTTTGCGATGAGAAATCGGGGGTTTTACTAAAGAAACCTGCTTCGGCTTCGCCTTGCACCGCTTCGCTTGTTTTCGAGCCGCGCAAGGAGATAAGACTCGAGTGTCTATCGACGAAGCGCGGCGAAGAAATCCCCGATTTATCGCGCAAAGCCGAATCCCTACCACCCAAGACCGAATCCCTCACCCTAGAATCCACTCTACTGCTCTGTATCAAAAGTGCTAGCGCGCGTGAGCTTACTAAACTTCACCCCCCTAAGCCCCGCCATATCAAGAGAAAATTGCTGTATCTGCCTGCCCATTCCACGCAAGATAATCGTCTCAAGGCAGTTATGTGTATCGATATGAATATGCGTGGTGCAAAGGATCTCTAGCCCATTGTGGCTGGCATTATGTCCTAAATCAATGATTTTTTGGTTTAGCTCTCTTTGGTGGTGGTCATAGACGATGACTAGCACTGCGGTTTGGGTGCTTGTGTCATCTTGCCATTGCTCTTGGGCGAGCTTCTGGCGCACAAGATCACGCACAAGCTCAGATCGCGAGGTATAGCCCTGCTTGATAAATCGCGTATCCATAGCCTCTAGCAAGCTTGGCTCTAAAGAGATAGAAAATCGCACGACTTTATGATTGCTCATACTACTCCTTATGATATAGCCACTTTTGTGCGCGCTGCTTTAGCCCGCCCACATCGCTTGAAGCGAAAAACTCTATTGCCGTTTTTTCATACGCATTTGGTGTAAGCGAAAAATGCTCCACCAAATACTCCACGATCGCATCGCCAGAGTGGATAAGCGTGCTTTGATGATGAAAATACGCGCTGATTTCCTTAGCGATAAGGGGGAAATGCGTGCAGCCTAGGATAATCGTATCAGGGGCTTTGCCACCTAGCTCGCTTGCTTGTAAAAATGGGCGCAAGTAATGATCTAAGCAGGCTTGCAAGATAGCCGCACCACTTGGCGTGCGGTAGCTGCCCTCCTCTACGATTGGGACAAACAGCCCCGTGGCTACCGCGCAAAGACGCGAGAATCCGGCTTTTTGCAGTAGCGTTTGATAGCGTGCAGAAGTGATGGTCGCTTGTGTGCCTAGGATTAGCGTGCTAGAATCTAGGGCTGGATTGGCGTTAATCCTAGCTTGCACGCCTGGCTCTATCACACCGATAATGGGAAAGCTCGCGCAAGATCGCATAGCCTCCAAGGCATAGGCACTCACGGTATTGCACGCCACAAGCAGCATATCTACCTTTTGCGCACGGAAAAACTCCAAGCACTCTAGGGCAAAGGTTACAATGGTCTTCTCATCTTTGACACCATAAGGCACGCGCGCCGTATCGCCAAAATACACCGCACTCTCAAACAAAGTGGATTCTAGGACACTCTTTGCGACACTAAGCCCCCCCACCCCACTATCAAATATCCCCACTCGTTTAAGCGATCCCACAGCGTGCCTACTCTTTTTCATTCATTTTGTTTAAAAACTCTTCATTATCTTTTGTTTGCTGCATTTTGGCATAGATGAAAGATAGGGCTTCTATATCGTCCATTTGCTGCATTACATTGCGCAGCATCCACACTTTTGTGAGCTTGTCTCTGCCAAGTAGCAAGTCATCTTTGCGCGTGCCAGATTTTAGAATATCAAAGGCTGGGTAGATTCTGCGGTCTGCGATATTGCGCGCTAAGACTATCTCGGCATTTCCTGTGCCTTTAAACTCTTCAAAGATCACCTCATCCATTCTCGAGCCTGTGTCAATGAGTGCTGTGGCGATGATAGTAAGGCTGCCGCCTTGCTCGATATTTCTCGCTGCGCCGAAAAATCGCTTAGGCTTATGCAGTGCGTTTGCATCCACACCCCCACTTAGCACCTTGCCGCTAGCTGGCGTTACGGCATTATACGCGCGAGCAAGCCGCGTGATAGAATCAAGCAAAATCACCACATCTTTGCCATTTTCTACCTCTCTTTTTGCCCGCTCTAGCACAAGCTCTGCTACACGGATATGGCTGCTTGATGGCAAATCAAAAGTCGAGCTATATACGCTGCCTTTCACGCTGCGCTGCATATCAGTAACCTCTTCTGGTCGCTCATCAACTAGCAGCACCATAAGCTCTACTTCTGGGTGATTAGCACTAATGCCGTGCGCTAGCTCTTTCATAAGCTCTGTTTTACCCGTGCGAGGAGGAGCTACGATCAAGGCTCTCTGCCCCTTGCCAATGGGGCTAAAGAGATCAAGCATCCTGCCTGTAACCTTTGTGGGCTGGTATTCTAAACGGAGCTGCTGGGTGGGGAAAAGTGGGGTGAGATTATCAAAAAGAGGGCGGTTTCTCATCTCTTCTAAAGACATATAATTCACCGCTTCAATCTTTAGCAGCGCGTAGTAACGCTCCTGCTCTCTTGGCAAGCGCACCTGCCCTGTTACAATATCGCCATTACGCAAGGCAAAGCGATAGATTTGCGTCTGGCTTACATAGGTGTTGTTTTTACTATCAGTAAATGTCTCATCAATAGCGCGTAAAAAGCCGTAGCCATCTTGGGTAATCTCTAAAATCCCAGTAAAGAGTATGTAGCCACCTTGGGAGACTTGGGTCTTTAGGATTTCAAACATCAAATCCTGTCGCTTAAATTCTTGGGGGTTGTCGATTGAGAGGCTTTGGGCGATGGCGATAAGCTCAGCTATTGGCTTGATACTTAGCTCTTCTAGCTTGTAGGCTTCTACGGGGATATGCTGCTGTCGTTTATTGGAATGCTCTGCCATTAAAAGTCCTTAAACATAGAGATTGAGTGTGTAGGCGCGAGATAAGCACGGAGACACAAATTCTAAAATCTATTTGGAGATAAATAAAAAGTAGAGTGAGATTGTAGCGAAAATCACGAAAAAATCAAGACCAAGCGCATTGGGCGTAGCCCAATGCCTAGGGGCTATTTTTTATGCAAGCCATTGATATAAAAGCGGATAGATTCTGTGGCTTCTTTCTGTGCCCATTCAAACGCACTAGAGACAAACGCCCAATTGATATGGCTAAAAAACTTCTCTAAATATGCAGGACGCGCGTTTTTGTGATCGATATAGTAGGCGTGCTCCCACACATCGCTCACAAGCAAAGGCACTTTATCATCAGTGATAGGCGTGGCGGCATTGCTTGTTTGGACAATTTCTAGCTTGCTAGATTTTGGGTCAAGCACCAGCCAGCACCAGCCAGAGCCAAAGAGTGTAGTAGCAGATTGGAGAAACTTTTCTTTAAAGCCTTCCACACTGCCAAACTCCTTTTCTATCGCGGCTTTTAGCTCCGCGCTCATCTCGCTTGACTTTGGCGCGATGCAGTCCCAATAGAAGTCGTGGTTATACACTTGGGCTGCGTTGTTAAACACACCGCCACTAGACTTTTTGATAATGTCATAAAGCTCGGCATTTTCAAACTCTGTGCCTTTGGTTAGGTTGTTAAGGTTATTGACATAAGTTTGATGATGCTTGCCATAGTGGAAGTCAAAAGTTAGTGGGCTTAGGAAGTCTCCAAATGCATCTTTTTCATAAGGTAATTTGCGTAATTCAAACATCGTATCTCCTTGTTATAGTTGTTGTGTAGCGATCGCTCGCACTAGGGATTATAACACAACTACCTTAACCTAGATTCTACTAGAATCTAGCACCCACGCAGCTTGCCTTGTCTCTTTGGTATTGTGCAAGCTAGCATTAGGCTAGTAAAAGTGGATTCTAATAATACGCGCTTTTAGTTATTACAAGCAGACTGCAAATCCGCTTGACAATGGGTTGTTGTTTGAGTGATCTCCACAATCCTAGATCGTTAATCTTTCTACTTAATATTAAAGCTTCATTGTAGCACGCATCGCCCACTAGAGCATTGATTGACACTTGAGCTAAGTGGCACAGCAGCACTGCCGTGCCTATTATCCCCTTCTCCTGTGCAGTTGCTGTTTGAGATAGAGATATTTAGCGGGTTTGGGTCAGGCTGGGTGATCTGCAAATGTGCCACAGCTTCAAGCACTCTACCTCTTGGCGTTAGCACTCTAATGGCTTCTTGGACATTGCGTGCGATAGAGTTTTGACGGATATAGCTTACATATTGGGTGAAAGTCATATTAGGTAAATTTGTGGGGATAAACATCAATCCATCTTCCATCCTTAGCGCAGGCAAGGCGTGTCCATAGCGATTGCCGCCTGCATCGCGCGTATAGGTGCTTACAATCCATAGTGAGCCTAAGGGGGCATTAAGCATTGTTTGTAGCATTTGCTCCCTTGCTTCAGGCGCCTCATTAAGAGTAGAAGCCCTCCACACAAAGCCCGGTAGCATTGTTTGTGCCATTGCTTCAAAATTGCGCATTATGCTTAGGTGGTAGCTCTCTCTATCTTCTAAAGCAGGTCGGGTTACCACAAGCTCGCCTAAACGCGCAGCAAGAGCTGGGTAGCGCGCGCGAAATGAAGTAAAGGGGCTTGTGTGTGGCGCAGTGTCAAAGAAATATCCCCCGCTTGATAGAGCGTGCGTGCTGTGAAAGCTCTCTAGCTCTGCGATGATTTGGAAGCTTTGTAGCAAGCAGACACCACACACTCCAATCCTCTCCACACGCCCATCGCTTGTAGCTCCTATTTGGTAAAATCTCTTTATCCACTCTTCATTGAGCCTAAAGCTTGGCGGCAGAGATCGAGTAGCTCTTTTATGCTGTGTTTGCGCAAGATGTTTAGCCCCGGGAGCTGGGCAAAAGGAGAGCATATCGCCTAAATTGCTATCGACATAGCGACTCCACCGCTCTATATCAGCATTGAAGAGAAACAACGATTTTGGCGCATTGGTGTGATCTCGCTCGATGAAGCTAGGCTTTGCCGTGTAAGGCACACCCCAATTTGGACCATACTGCGTAAGGCGCAAGAAATTGCCATCTCTATCGCGCAGCGCACCTTGCGAGCCAGATAGGCGGAAAAACTCCCAGTAAATACTCTCCTTTTTTGCAAACACCTTGTCATTGCAAGATGCCCACACTATCCAATTCCAATCTTGGTGCTTACCCTGTCTTGAAGCCATACAGGCAAGCCCACCTGTGTTTGGGTTATATTGCGCGATATGTCCGTTTTCTGGATTGTAGATAAGCTCTACTAGGCTATCTTGGAAGCTTTGATTGTTTTGTAAATAGTAGAGTAAAAATTGCGTAGGTGAGATGAAGCTCCACCCGATAAAAGTTTTTATACTAAGTGTCGGTGGCGCGGCGATCGTATCAATCCATTGTTGCATATCTTTTAGCGTGTGGTTATAGGCTTTTTGCTTTGCATTGATATGGACATACCATTGATAATCTTGCACCCTAAATGCCAAATCCATTGTATAGAAAGCACCATCTTTAATGAGCCATTGCTGATTTTTGTCATTTAGCACGCAAGGGCGAAGCAGGAGATTGCCACTCCCTTTTTTGCTTTTAATCACACTCTCTGGCGCAGTCATACAAAGCCAGATATTATTGACATTCCACGCCACTCGGTGGAAAACATCATAGCGTGCAGGCTTTGCCCTTGAGCAATGATCTAGATAGATATACCCCTCCGCCTTGCCAAAGCTTGGCGTATAGCAGTAGGTTTGATTATCGTGGGTGGTGATTTGGATTTTTGTGTCTTTGGGCGTGTGGGCGAGCTGCTGCTTGGCAGGGCTAGCAAAATTTAAGCAAAATGACAATGATAGTAGTAGTGTAGGGACTATGATGTGCTTAATGAATGTTTGCATACAAACTCCTTGTAGATATAAACTTTGCAATATAGCTTGTTGCGTGATGAAAAACAATGCCTAAGAGTGTATTTCACGCTCTAACACGCATAGAAGTAGCAGCCACACCTAGCCACTACCATAAATCTATATCTATACTATATTTGGGCATATACTAGAAAATTATAAATTTTAATAAACTCTTGAGAAAAATTTCGGCACAATCTAGCCCAACTTCACACAAACAAAAAAGGACTTTGCTATGGAAGATAGGCTCTTTACATTTGCGGGGATGATCAATTCTGACCACCACTTCATCACAGCGTTTTATACGATTTTATGCGCGATTGTGTGCGTATTTATGGCAAAGCTTGCCACTCGCAATATGCGCGTGATCCCTGGTGGCTTGCAAAATCTCTATGAAGCGACCATTAGCGGTATGCTCTATATGGCAAAAGATGTCATCGGTGAAGAAAAAGCACGCAAATACTTCCCGCTTGCTGGGACGATTGGATTCTATGTGTTTTTCTGTAACATCATCGGTATGATTCCGGGCTTTGAAGCCCCTACGGCTGCGTGGGATTTTACCCTTGTGCTAGCACTAGTGGTGTTTTTCTACTACCATTTTGAGGGTATCCGCACACAAGGCGTGATCCACTATTTCGCGCATTTTATGGGTCCTGTGAAGTGGCTAGCTCCGCTTATGTTCCCCATTGAGATCATCTCTCATCTCTCTCGCATTATCTCGCTTTCTTTCCGTTTGTTTGGAAATATCAAGGGCGATGATATGTTCTTGCTCGTTATGCTTATGCTTGTGCCTTGGCTTGTGCCTGTTGTGCCTTTTGCGATTTTGGCATTTATGGCGTTGCTGCAAGCATTTGTCTTTATGATCCTTACTTATGTGTATCTTGCTGGTGCGGTGCTAGTCGAAGAAGAAGGACACTAAATTGCCCAAGCTCCCTACGATCCTTGACTTTTTTAGCGGGCTTTTTGTCGGCGTGGGGATTGGCGGGGCGGTGCTTGTGTTTTATCTCGTGTATGCTTTGACAGGCTTGATGTTTTTAAGCGCACTAGCTGGGCTGCTTGTGGGCTGTGTGTTTGTGTTTTTTTCTCTTGTGGCGAAGTCTTTGAGTATCCTGCTAAAAAAATCTATATAGATTTTAGAGTGGCATTAAGGTTTGCGTATGTTTGGTATGGGATTTTTTGAGATAGTGGTGATTGCCATCGTGGCGATAATCTTCCTAGGTCCAGATAAGCTCCCGCAAGCCATCATCGATATGGTGAAATTCTTCAAAGTGGTCAAAAAAACTATCCACGATGCCAAGCAAACAATCGATAGCGAGCTACATCTCTCCACCTTGCAGCAAGAAGCATCAAGCTACCACCAGCATTTCACCTCGCAAATCGATAACATCACCAAAGATATTCAGCTACAAGAAATCAACGATATTTTTCAAGATTACAAAGCTCTCCCCCAAAGCCAATCCCAACAAAGTGAGCCAAAAGCCCTAGAGCCTAGCTCATCATCTCTCCTACCAAGCCCAGCCCAGAATCTAGCCAAAACAAAGCAAGCCAAAAGAGCTGATTCTCCCAAAGCCAAGAATCTAGCCACGCAAAAAGCCCAAAAAACGCCCATCAAATCTCAAGCCACCAAATCCGCCAAGCCTAAGCCTTCTACTAGAAAATCCACCAAGCCTACCAAAAGCCACCCCAATCTCCCAGAATCCATAACATCCTTTCATCAAAAAGCACAAAAAGTGGATTCTAGGATTTTTCATAACACCGATATTTTTACTCCCACAAACACTATGGATTGCCACGCGGTGCAAGCGGTGCTTGCAATGACAGAAAACAACGCCGTTAGTGAAAAAGTGGATTCTAAAGAAACTACACAAAGTATAAAAAAGCCGCAAAACAAAAAAGCTGAAATCGTGCTTGATAGCGACTCGCAGTCGGCAGGATTTTTGATGAAAAATCGGGGCTTTCTAAAGAAACATCGGCGCAGCCTAAGCGGTGTCCCTTGTTTTCAAGGCGCGGGCGAAGGGATTTTACTAGGCGATAATGAGCAAGCACGCGCCGCAGAATCCACGATTTATCGCAAAAAGCCCAACGCCCACACCCAAACAAAAGCCAACGCCAAAAAGTGAGCCCCATCAATGTTTGAAGAGCTAAAGCCCCATATACAAGACTTGCGCAAGCGGCTTATCATCGCGCTTGCTAGCGTGATTGCCGCATTTATCGCGTGCTTTGCCTTTTGGAAGCAGATTTTTGCCATTGTGAAGCTCCCCATTGAAAGTGCATTTGCCAACAATGTGCAAGGCACGCTAATGCAGCTAACCCCGCTAGAGGGGATATTTTCCGCGATGAGCTTGTCATTTTTAGTGGCGTTTATGCTCTCTACGCCTATTATCTTTTGGCAATTGTGGCTCTTTGTCGCTCCGGGCTTATATAAAAATGAAAAGAAAATCATCTTGCCATTTGTGGGCTTTGGCACATTGATGTTTATCATCGGTGCGCTCTTTGCCTACTATATTGTGTTTCCCTTTATGCTTAAATATATCTTGCTCTTTGGAAATGATATGTTTGAAGCCAATATTTCTGTGGAGAGCTATGTGGGGTTTTTTATCCGCGTGGTGCTGGGCTTTGGGCTAGCGTTTGAGCTGCCTGTGCTAGCGTATTTCTTGGCTAAGGTGGGGATGATCACTGATGAGAGCTTGAAAGGCTTTTTCAAATACGCGGTGGTGATTATCTTTGTAGTAGCAGCTATCATCACGCCCCCTGATCCTTTCTCACAGCTACTTATGGCTATCCCACTTGTGCTTCTCTATGGGCTTTCAATCCTTATCGCTAGAGTTATCAATCCAGCCCCAAAGCCCCTAGAATCCAGCGATAAGAGCGATCAGGATCTTACGCAGTCGTGATGTTTGCCCTATCAAGCTATGACTACGCCTTGCCAAAGCACCTAATCGCCAATGCCCCTATCTACCCCAGAGAAGCTGCCAAACTGCTTGTCTATGAGCGTGCCACGGGGCATATCACGCACACCACTTTCGCGCATTTGCTAGAGTTTATCCCCAAAGACTGCATAATCGCCCTAAACAACACCCGCGTGCTAAAAGCTAGAATCTATGGCAAAAAGCTTGGCACACAAACCACGCGCGAAATCTTTTTCCACCGCTTTATCCGCGCAGATGAAGCCAAAAGCCTAGAGCCACCCCTCCTAGAATCCACCTATAAGCAAGCCCTAGAATCCATCTCCACACATCTACAAGACCCCCTAGCACACTCCATCTCCCTAGATTCTAGCTGCTTAGATCCTAGTGTGCTAGCACTCTGCCAGATCCGCGGTAGAGTCAAGCTTGGCGACATCTTTGCCTGCGGGAGATTCTACGCGCAAGTGGTGGGCGTGCTAGATAATGGCTATCGCATTACGCGCTTTTTTCTCCTAGAATCCACTTTTGCAAAAGCGGATTCTAGGAGAAAAGTAGATCCTATGGATTGCTTTGACAAGTCAAAGTCTCGCAATGAGAGCAAAAACACGATGAGTGAAAAAGTGGATTCTAGCAACGCCAAAATTCTAGCCCAATCTTCCAAGCAAAAGCCAACGCCCACTACCCTAGCCCCTCTAGACCAAGCAGCCGCGCTCACAATGCTTGAAGAAATCGGGCATATCCCCCTGCCACCCTATATCAAAAGACAAGCCACCAGCGATGATACAAGCGACTATCAAAGCCTTTTTGCCACGCAAGCAGGCGCGATCGCCGCTCCCACAGCCTCACTGCATCTATCGGCTTCTATGCTAGAGTCCTTGCAAGAGCGCATTGCCTATTTGACCTTGCATATCGGGGCTGGGACATTTGCTAGCGTGGAGGCTAAGGACATTCGCGAGCATATAATGCACACAGAAGCCCTGCATATCACAGCCAAGAGCCTTGAGAAGCTCCTAAATGCCCCATCGCGCCTATGTGTAGGCACAAGCACACTAAGAAGCGTAGAATACGCCGCTAGACTTTACGCACACCACCCCAAGCCCTACACAGACCTACACGCCCAATGCGATATTTTCTTGCACCCGGGCAATAAGCCTTGCTATGTGGAATATCTCTTGACTAATTTTCATCTCCCCAAATCCACGCTCACAATGCTTGTAGCTTCTATGGTGGGCTATGAGCAGTGGCGCGAGATTTATGAGCAAGCTATTGCTAGAGAGTATCGCTTCTACTCCTATGGCGATGCTATGCTAATCCTTTAGGTGCGCTATGCTGGAAAACGCCATTGATCTTACCCCCTATGCGCTGGATCCTAGGAGCTTTGACACACGCGCCCTAGCCCATTGGCTAGAATCCACCCTAGCCACACCCAATGCCACCGCGAAAGCCGCGCAGCTAGAGCTTTATGCCAAAACGCTGCTTGAGTGGAACACCTCACATAATCTTAGCGGCGCGCACACGATGGAAGATATGTTTAGGCAGATTGTGGATTCTGCTTTGCCACTGCGCGTGATAAAGCCCTTTTCTCGCTGCCTTGATATAGGCTCTGGGGCTGGGCTACCGGCACTTGTGCTAGGTATTTTGCGCCCTGAGTCGCACTTTATTTTATGTGAGCCTAGAAAAAAGCGGGCGGCGTTTTTGCGCATTGTGGGGCATAAATTAGGGCTTAGAAATCTCCAAGTGCAAGCCACGCGCATAGAGCATTTAGCTCTGTCATATCAAGCCGATCTTATCACCTCTCGCGCAAGCCTGCCAAATGACATAATCTTTGCTACTACAAAGCCACTTTTGCAGCCAAATGGGGCGTATTTGCTATACAAGGGGGAGCGGAGCTATCACATCGGTTTAGTCGATCGGGATTGGGCTTTTGGGCTAGAATCCCAAAGCGGCTTTACAAAATCAGTCCAACCCCTAGAATCCACTTTTCAGCAAAACTCCCACAGCCCCACCGCAAAGCGAAGCTTCTTTAGAAAACAAGGGATACCGCTCGCCGTTAGGCGATGTTTCTTTAGAAAACAAGCGACAGCGGTGCAAGGCGGGGGCACGCAAGCAGATTTCTTTAGCAAAAAGCCAACACCAAAAATAACCCTTTACCGCTATAATGCCAGAATCTATGTATATAAGGAACTCGCGCAATGCTTAGACTAATCGCCGCACTTTTGCTACTGCTTGCCATTATTTGGCTTGCCCTATCACTCCTAGCCAAGATCAAACGCCTCCTTTCTAGCTCTATAAGCTCCACAAGCACACCCCAAGAAAAACAACAATCCCAAGAAAAATCCCAGCCAAACCCTAGAATCCACACCGCACAAGACAGCCAAGAAGCCAGCCACGATCTAGTCGCCTGCGCACATTGCAGAATCTTTTTGCCCATAGAAGAGGGTATTAGATACCAAGGGCAGTATTACTGCTCTAAATCCTGCTTGCCAGAGTAGCAAGACTACAAGGAGTAGCAATGATCATCATAGGCTTGCATAATGCCATCTACCCCACGCGCTTTGTCCATATCAGCGACCTAGACTCTCTGCGTGCCTTTCATAGTGAATGCTCCACTGCTCAAAACGCGCCAAGTCCCCTAGAATCCACTTTCGCCACACCACCCCACCCCATTGCTCAAAAGCTTGTCGCGTGGTTTGACCTCCACGATGATAGGGACTTTGCCCTTTGCTTATATGCTAGGGATAATGCCCTAGAGTTTGCCTTGCGCACACATAGTGTGGCAGAGTTTCTTAGCGGTGCGCACTTCTTGCCCAAATATCTCCTAGTGGATTCTACACCTAAGCTCTATCAAACCCTAGCTGATGACTATCTCCTAGATCCTAAAGTCCTATACATCATCACTGAAGCTAGCCAGATAGAAGAGTGCGCTTTGCAGGGCGTTGATGGCGTGGTGTTTGCGGATTTGCTTTAGCTGGGATTGGGTTTTGCTTTAAGCAGATTCTAGCCACACTAAGGCTGCAAATTCTGCGCTAGCTACAATCATCTAAGTAGCGCAACAAGCGCACAACCTTAAAAAGCGAAATTTGGAGCAAAGGTGGGAAATGGAGAGAGAAAGAGAGAAGCGAGCCTGCTAAGCTCTCTATCCCTCTTGAAAAGCGTATCCCAAGGGCAAGCCTAGAATCTAGTTTGAAAAATAGATTCTAGAGCAAGATCAATAGGCGTGGATTAAAATGCTGGGACAATCTCACCTTTGTAGGTTTTTTCTATGAAGTCTTTCATTTTGTCGCTTTGCATTGCCTTTTTTAGCTCTAAGATTGCTTTGTTGTTTTCATCGCCAGTGCGCACGACAAGGATATTGGCATAGGGCGAGCGAGAATCTTCTAAAATCAACGCATCTTTGGCACTAAGATTTGCTTGCAAGGCGTAGTTGCCATTAACAATAGCTAGGTCTGCATCTTGCAAGGTCTTTGGCAGCAAGGCTGCTTCAAGGGCTTTGATTTTAAGCTTTTTGGGATTGTCGATAATGTCTGTTTCTTTCGCGCTTAGATTGCTTGGATCTTTTAGCTTGATGAGTCCGTTGTTGTGGAGCAAAATCAGTGCGCGTCCGCCATTTGTGGGGTCATTGGGGATAAGGATAGTCGCGCCATTTTTGAGCTCTTTTATGTCTTTTATACGCTTAGAATATCCGCCGATAGGCTCGATGTGGATTTGCGCTATGCTCACTAGATCAAGCTTCCTATCCGCGCTAATCTTGTCTAAAAATGGCTTATGCTGCATAAAGTTAGCATCAATGCTTTTTTCATTAAGGGCGATGTTGGGCAGAATATAATCGGTAAATTCCACCACTTCAAGCTCGATCCCAGCCTTTTGCAAATCTGGGGCGATAAAGCGCAGCATCTCTGCTTGAGGCACAGGGGTCGCGCCGACTTTGAGCTTTTCCGCATACGCTAAGGCACTAAGAGATAAGGCTATGCTTGTAGCTACTAGCATTTTTGATAGGGCGATTTTCATCACAAACTCCTTGAAATATGTAAGATTGAGCGAGTATTCTAGCGCATTTTTCGCGCTTTTGCGACCAGAGTATCGCCTAGCCCTTGCACAAATTGCACAAGCACAATAATCACAAGAGAGGTAACAAGCAAAATATCTTCTTGATAGGCTTGGAAGCCAAGCCGTATCGCCACATCGCCAAGCCCTCCAGCCCCCACAGCCCCGCCCATAGCAGAATACCCTATAAGCCCGATGATCGTGATAGTCGTAGCATTGATAAGCCCGGGCTTTGCCTCTGCTACCATCATTGTCATTGTGCGCCATTTGCTAGCCCCCATACTGAGTGTCGCTTCTATCAAGCCTTTATCGATTTCTTCAAATGCACCTTCAAAAAGCCTAGCGATAAATGGGATAGCCGCGATACTTAGCGGGATCACCGCAGCAGTCGCGCCAATGCTCGTGCCTACAAGGGCGCGTGAGAGTGGTAATAGCAAGATGATAAGAATGATAAAAGGAAAGGAGCGCACGATATTGACAATAGAGCCTAAAATCGCATTAAGCGTGGGGTGGGGGCAGATCCTGCCTTGTCTTGTAACGCTAAGGGCTATGCCAAGAGGCAGTCCAAAAAGCGTGGCAACAATCGTAGAGAGAGCGACCATATAGAGCGTGTCGTAAGTGGCTTGCGAGATTTGGTCGTAATTATAAGCGATACGATCGCTTAAAGCCATAGCCGTGCTAGAGTCTAGCTCAACCACTGCCCCATATATAGCCATAATGCCTGCTTGCAAGCCTTGCCTACACAGCTCATCAAAGGCTTTAGCACTAGATTCTAGGGCACTCCAGATTCTATCTACCATAGCACTAGAATCCACTTTTAGCCACTGCGCGATTTCTACGCACATCGTAGCAAGATCGCGCAAAAGCGGTGCGACACAGAGCAATGCCAGCAACACAAACGCAAGCACTATGCCAAAACGCGCTAAAAAAGCTTGTATTGTTCTCATCTCTCCCCTTTGTATTCTTGTCTTATCCTACACTACGACCAATCATCAAAATGCTCTACAAGCAGCTGCTTGCCTTTGAGATAGGCGATAGCTTGCTGATTTTTGGCTTCATCTGCGCCAAATTCGACAAACAAATGCCCCACTTTCATCGTGCTAAGAGGCTCGATATTTCCGGCTAGGATATTGACTTCTACGCCAAATCGCTTGATGACATCGCTGATTAAAGGCTCATTGATATGCTCCCCTACAAAGGAGATTTTATAAGCATTTTTGCTCTGGGCTAGGACTTCTTGCTCGCTTACTGCTGGGAGATAGGATAAAAGCTCTTTAGTGATAGTGTGCTTTGGTGTGCTAAAGATTGTCTCCACACTCCCCATTTCTACAATCTCCCCACCGCTCATCACGCACATTTTATTGCAGATCTCACGCACGACCTCGATTTGATGTGTGATAAGCACGATAGTTAGCCCAAGCTGGGCTTGTATGGATCTAAGCAGCTCTAGGATAGATTTTGTGCTTTTGGTATCAAGTGCGCTTGTGGCTTCATCACAGAGCAAAATATCTGGGTGATTGCTTAGAGCGCGCGCGATCGCTACGCGCTGCTTCTGTCCGCCGCTTAGCTGGCTGGGGTAGAAATGCGCTTTTTCACGCAAGCCCACAATGGATAAAAGCTCATATACGCGCGTTTTTATCTGCTCTTTTTTCCAGCCGGCGATCTCAAGGGCAAAGGAGACATTGCCAAAAACATCGCGTGAAGAGAGAAGATTGAAATGCTGGAAGATCATTCCAATTTTTTGTCGGCGTTTTTGCAAGGTGGATTCTGCTAGCTCTAAGATATTTTCGCCATTGATACGCACCTCTCCGCTTGTGGGCTCTTCTAGGCGATTGATTAGACGGATAAGCGTGGATTTACCAGCACCAGAGTAGCCGATGATCCCCATAATATCACCGCGATTGACTGATAAAGATAGCGGATAAATCGCTTGGAATCCATTGGGGTAAGTTTTGGTGATATTGCAAAGCTCTATCACAGGCTGTGTGCTACTATGCATACTAGAATCCTTGGCATACTAAAATCCTTAAGAGATGCGACTTACGACTGCGACATAATTTGTAATTTATGTAGTATAGAAGCGCGGATTGTAGCATAAGTATCTTGCAAACACAATGCGCTAGGCTGTATCCTACAAGATATGCAAATAGCTTTAAGCTTGCGTGCTGTGGGTGTTAAGATTTTTCCTAACACATAAGCAAATATACGAAGTTTTCCCTACAAACTGCAAGAAATGCGTTAATATATACCCGCAACACAAAGGACAAACTCTAAAGACTGCAAACTCTAAAGTTAAAGGAAGAATTATGCAAAGCACACCATCAAAGGTTTATTTTTTCTCTACCTGTATTGGTGCAGCAGCGTGCGCAGATACTTGTATCAACGCCATTAAGCTTCTGCAAAAAGAAGGGCTAGAAGTCATCGTCAAAAAGGATCAAACCTGCTGCGGACAGCCTAGCTACAACTCTGGCTACTATGATGAGACAAGGCAGGTGGCACTACACAATATGCGGCTTTTTAGTCAAGACTATCCTATCGTGCTAATCAGTGGCTCTTGCACGGGAATGTTTCGCATTGATTATGAAGAGCTTTTTAAAGATACAGAGCATTATGAAGAAGCCAAAGCATTTAGCGCGCGCGTATATGAGCTTAGTGAATATCTTAGCGAAGTGCTGCAAGTGCGCTATGAAGACAAAGGCTCGCCTGTGCGTATCACTTGGCATAGCAACTGCCACGCCTTGCGTGCGGCTAAGTGTATCCCAGCGGCAAAATCCCTGCTAAAAAGCCTAAAAAATGTCGAGCTAGTGGAGCTAGAGAGAGAAGAAGAATGCTGTGGCTTTGGCGGGACATTTAGTGTAAAAGAGCCGGAAGTCTCTGCAGCTATGGTAAGCCAAAAGATCGCTGATATACAAGCGCGCCAAGTGGATTATCTCATCGCCGGCGATGCTGGCTGTGCGCTTAATATCACAGGGGCTATGCAAAAGCAAGGCGTCAATATTGACTATATGCATTTGTATGATTTTTTAGCACGCCGTATCGGCATAGCGTGAAAAAGGGGAGAAAATGAGCCACAACAACACCATTAAGGCACAATTCCACACCGCCATCAATGAAGGACTAGAGAATAAGCAGCTACGCACAAACCTGCTCTCTGCTATGGACACCTTGCGAGCTAATCGCAAAAAGCTGCTTACCACACGCTTTATCCATTGGGAAAGTTTAAGAGAAAAAGGCAAGGAGCTAAAGCAAAACGCCCTATCCCAGCTAGACTCTGTGCTAGAAGAGTTTGAAAGCAATGCCACAAAAAATGGTATGAAAGTGCATTGGGCGCGAGATGGGCAAGAGGCAAATGAGATCATCTATAATCTTATGCAAGAAAAGGGTGTGAAAAAGATCCTTAAAGGCAAGTCTATGGCAAGCGAGGAGATACATCTCAATCACTTCCTAGAGTCCAAAGGCTTGCAAGCGATTGAGACGGATTTAGGCGAAGTGATTTTGCAACTGCTTGGTGAGAGCCCTGTGCATATCGTAGTCCCTGCTATCCACAAAAACCGCTATGAAATCGGCGAGCTATTTCACAAAAAGCTAAACGCCCCGCTAGAGAGCGAGCCGGAAAAGCTAAATGGCATTGCTAGAAGCTATATGCGCAATGAGTTTGAGACTTTTACAATGGGGCTTAGTGGGGTGAATTTTGCTATCGCGGAAGAAGGCGCGATCTGGCTTATAGAAAATGAAGGCAATGGTAGAATGAGCACCACCGCACCAGATATACATATCGCAATTTGCGGGATTGAAAAGGTGGTCAAAAGCTTTGAAGAAGCGGCGATCCTTGATACTATGCTAGCTCCTTCTGCGGTGGGAAGCGTGATCACTTGCTACAACAACATCATCACCTCTCCGCGCAAAAATGGCGAGAAAGATGGACCAAAAGAAGTGCATATTATCCTGCTTGATAACAATCGCTCTAATATGCTAAAAGACTCTCACTACTACCGCGCGATGAGCTGTATCCGCTGCGGCAGCTGCCTAAATCACTGCCCAGTGTATGATAAAATCGGCGGACACGCGTATCTAAGCACCTATCCCGGACCTATTGGTGAAGTCATCACACCTCAGCTCTTTGGGCTAAACACCTGCTCTCCTATGCTTGATCTATGCTCACTTTGTGGGCGTTGCACAGAAGTGTGCCCTGTGAAAATCCCGTTAGCCGAGCTTATACGAGATTTGCGTAGCGAGCGCGTGGGGCAAGGGCGTAAAAATATCATCGGCAATGATGGCAGCACCCAAAGCAGTGTAGAGCAGTCTCAAATGCGCACATTTGCTAGCCTTGCTACCAATCCTAGTAAATGGCGATTGGCTATGGCTATGGCGAAGTTTGCCCCACTGCTCGCGCCTTTTGCGAGATTTTTGCCTTTGCTAAAGCATTGGACCAAATACCGCAGCTTCCCCACAATCAACGCAGACTTCCATAAAAAAGTCGCAAACTTGCAAGGAGTGATCTATGAGTAGTGCAAAAGAAGCGATTCTAGCGCGTGTGAGAGAATCTATCGCGCATAATCACACTATCCCAGCCTTTAGCGTGCGTTTTGGCAATGCGCTAAAGCTTGAAGAGCCAAGCACCCCAGAATCCAAAAAAGTGGATTCTAGTAGCAATCTTGTAGAAAATTTCATCACCAATCATACTAATAACAAAGCCATTGTCGTGCAAGCCACACAAGACACGCTTATAAGTGCAGTGCAAGACATCTTGCAGCAAGAAATAGCCCAAGGCGGGATCGCCCAAGGAGAAAAGCTTCTCTATAATCCAGACATCGCACTTGATGCACAGAGCTTGCAAAATATCACGCCTATCCCCTACACGCAAAGTGTCGATAGTATGCGTGCAGAGCTTTTTCATATCCCTGTTTCTATCGTGCAAGCGCGTTGCGGGGTGGCGGATCTTGGGATTTTGGGGCTAAGCTCTAATGAAAATGCCCCTAGACTCTCTTCACTTATTACAAATATTTGCATTTATCTTTTGCCAAAGGCTGCTATCGTGCGTAATATTTTCAATGGTATAGAAGCTATCAAAAAATATGAAAAAGATCGCAGTGGCTCTAGTGTCCTGCCAAGTAATATCATCTTTGTCGCAGGACCAAGCCGCACAGCAGATATTGAGCTGCAAACGGTTTTTGGCGTGCATGGACCTAGGAAAACTTATGCTGTGCTTTACTGATAGCAAGTAAGTGCAGTTTATATTTTTAAGGATTATTATGGAAGATACCCCAGAATTTGCGCAGATGAATGGCTTTTTGTTTCCATTTCTTGGCTCGCTGCTCTTTGTGGCGATCCATATTGTCATCTACTTTTTGCTCGTGCGCCATATCTCTAGCCGCGCTTATGTGCGCAGATTGTATAGCGCGATTTTGTGGATCAATCTTGGCTGGAGCATAGCATATATGTTTATGCGCTATACCGATACGCCTAAATGGCTTTTTATGCTCGCTTCTATCTCGGTGGGCGTGGCGTTTTCATTTTTGATAGCAGCCCTTATCGCAGGGGCGATCAATGGCGCACTTATACTTATCCGCCATCACCACCTAGCCCCGAGAATCAAACGCTACATTCTAGCACTTTGCTGTGTGTATAGTCTCTATGCGGTGTATCACGGACTAGAAGATCCCAAAGTAGAAAAGCTCTCTATGGAGCTAGACAAGCTCTCTGCACCGCTAAAGATCGTGCAGCTAAGTGATGTGCATATCGGTGGGCTTATGGACGAAGAGCGCGTGGCAAAAATCGTGTTTCTAGTCAATCAAACAGAGCCTGATCTCATCGCCATAACAGGCGATCTAGTCGATACAAGCCTAGCCAATGCAGAATCTAGTCTCGCGCTACTAAAGGCACTTCGTGCGAAGTATGGTGTGTATTATGTCTTGGGCAATCACGAGTATATTCACGATGTGCAAGATATGCTAGAGTATTTGCCATCTCTTGGTATCCGCGTCTTGCTGAATGAAAATCTCCCTATCGGCACACCACCACTCATCAATCTCGCTGGAAGCGCGGATCTTATGGGCGATCGATTGGGATTTTTGCGCCCAGATTTTGAAAAAACCTTCGCCAATCTCAACCCTGCTCTCCCCACAATCCTCCTAACCCACCAGCCCAAAGTCATCAATATCCTGCCAGAATCCCTGCTTGCCAAGGCGGATTTGCTACTTACAGGGCACACACACGGCGGGCAGATTTTCCCCATCTCACTAGCAGTGCTTTTGCAGCAGCCCTACCTCAAAGGACTCCACCAAACAAAAACCGGCGGCTATGTCTATGTAAGCCAAGGGACAGGATTCTGGGGACCGCCTATGCGCGCACTAAGTGATAGTGAGATCACACTCTTTGAGCTTTTGCCACCGCAAAATCCCAGCCAATAAGCCCCCATTTTGCTACATCTAGCTTGGGCTTTTAGCAAGGATTTTAAACACAATTACCTTTTTTATTTAGCTATAATACGCGTTTATTTATTTTTTTAAGGGTTTTTATTGAAACGACTATTAGCGAGCGTTTTTGTCTGCGCTTTTATCATTACAAGTGCATTTAGTGCCAAAATTACAGCTATACAATACCAAGGCTTGCAATCGCTCTCCACTATGCTTGCCACTGAAATCGCCAAAGTCAAAGTAGGCGATGAGCTAGAATCCAAAGTCATAGATTCTGCGGTGCTAGCATTCTACAATCAAGGGTATTTCAAAGATGTGTATGCGAGCTTTGATAAGGGTGTGCTGACCTTTCACTTTGTAGAAAAGCCGCGTGTGGCAAGCATTGAGATCAAGGGCTATGGTAGCGAGCAAGAGAAGCAAACACTCACCACGCAAATGGGGATCAAAAAGGGCGAGACTTTTGATGATCAAAAAATCGCGCGTGCCAAAGAAGTGCTAAAAAGCGTGCTGGAATACCAAGGCTACTATGGCTCAATCGTGCAAGAAGAGCTAAAAAAGGCGGATAACGCCGATGCGTATGCGATCATCTTTAATGTCAATCGTGGGGATAATATTCTCATTAGAAAAGCGCATTATGAAGGGCGCAAGAAGCTTAAGACCAACAAGCTAGAATCCTTAAGCGCAAACAAAGAGCGCGACTTTATGGGCTGGATGTGGGGGCTAAACGATGGCAAGCTACGACTCCAAGAGCTAGAATACGATAGCCTTAGAATCCAAGATGTCTATATGCGCAATGGATTCTTAGATGCCAATGTCTCCGCACCATTTCTTACGACCAATTTCAATAATCTCTCCGCCCAGCTTTATTACAAAATCAATGAAGGCGTGCAATACCGCGTGAGTGATATAGAAATTAACCTTGATAATGATGTAGTCCCCATTGCCACCTTGCTAAAAGCCCTTAATGTTAAGAAAAAAGAGGTGTTTAATATCGAAGATTTACGCACAGATGCGCAAGTGCTAAAACGCCTTATCGCTGATAGGGGCTATGCTTTCGCCCAAGTGCGCCCAGATTTAGATAAAGATGAGCAAAATGCGCTAGTGAAAGTCATCTACCACATTGAGACAGGCTCTAAAGTGCGTATAGGCGATGTGCTAATCTCTGGCAACACACGCACAGGCGATAGAATCATACGGCGCGAGATTCTCCTAGCCCCGGGCGATGAATACAGCCTAAGCAAAATCACAGAATCCCAAAACGCTCTCCAGCGGCTAGGCTTTTTTGATAATGTCAAAATCGATGAAAAGCGCGTAAGTGAAGATTCTATGGATCTGCTCATAAGTGTGACAGAAGGGCGCACCGGGCAGCTGCAGTTTGGGCTAGGCTATGGGAGCTATGGCGGGCTTATGATCAATGGCTCTGTATCAGAGCGCAATCTCTTTGGCACAGGGCAGAGTGGGAGTATCTATGCCAATATCTCCACAGGGACAGGGCAGAGCGTTAACTTCAACTACTATGGACAGACACGCAAGTATAATGGGCGGCAATTCTCTGGGAATATCACGCTCTCAAATCCGCGTATTTTTGACTCGAAATTCTCCGCCTCTAGCAGTATCTATGGAAACTACTATATCAACTACATCTACATCGAGCAAAGCGGTGGATTTAGCCTAAATCTTGGGCGATTATTAACGCCAACTTTGCGCGTAAGCTTGGGCTATGATATTAACATCGTAAAGACCTATGATTTTACAAGCAATCTCTATGAGCAGTTTTACTCATCAAAAAATCAAATTTTCACTGATAAGGTTGCTCGCCCTGATTGCAAGCCTAGCGATAAAGATGATTGTATGACAGAAGTGCATAGGCACGGCTTGTGGAATGAAGACAACCACCTGCCCATCACTTCATCACTCACGCCTACGATCAATTTTGACAATACTGATGACTACTACTTCCCCAAAAATGGCGTGATCGCCTCTACTTACGCGCAGTTTGCTGGGCTTGGAGGCACGGTGCGCAATGTCAAAGTCTATGCCAAGCTTGGGCTCTACTATCACCTGCGCTCGCTTCTTGGGATTGATTTGATCGCGCGTTATAAAGCGCAAGGCGGCTATATCTTCCGCTTTGATAGAGAGGACTTCTTGCCCTTAAATAGCACCTTTTATCTCGGTGGTGTTACTACAATCCGTGGATTCCGCGCTGGCTCGATCACTCCGCGCAATATCGATGGGCTATGGGTAGGAGGCGATGGTATGTTTGCCAACTCGCTTGAGCTAAGTTATGGGATTTTAGAAGCAGCCAAAATGCGCTTGGCTCTCTTTGTGGATTATGGGCTTTTGAGCTTTAAGACAGCAAATGGCGTGGCGGATTTTAAGGGCTATGGGGTATTGGGGTCTGGAAGCTATGGGCTGGAGTGGCGTGCATCAGCTGGGCTAGCGATAGAGTGGATTTCTCCTATGGGTCCGCTTGTGATTGTCGTGCCAATCAAACGATTTAACCAAAAGGAAGGGGATTATACCTCTAGCTTTGAGTTCTCTATGGGGACTAGATTCTAGCAGCAAGGAGTGATAATGGCACAATCTTTACAAAAGCGTTATAGCGATGCAGAGATAAAAGAGCTTTTACAAAACGCATCATTGCGAGAGCTAGGGGAAATGGCAAGTGCTAAGAAGCTTGCTTTGCACCCTGATAAACTCACGACCTTTATCGTTGATCGCAATATCAACTACACCAATATCTGCTGGGTGGATTGCAAATTTTGCGCATTTAAGCGTAGGCTTGGTGAAGAGGGGCAGTATGTTTTGAGCTTTGAAGAGATTGATACAAAGATAGAAGAGCTTCTAGCCATTGGCGGCACGCAGATCCTCTTCCAAGGAGGCGTGCATCCAAAGCTTAAAATCGACTACTATGAAGAGCTTGTGCGCCACATCGCCGATAAATACCCAAAAATCACTATCCACGGCTTTTCTGCCATTGAGATAAACTACATTGCCAAAGTCTCTAGGCTCTCTATCCCAGAGGTTTTAGCACGCCTTAAAGCCGCTGGACTTAGCTCGATCCCGGGGGCTGGGGCGGAGATTTTAAGCGATAGGGTGCGTGATATTATCGCGCCTAAAAAGTTGGATTCTAGTGAGTGGATAGAGGTGCATAGGCAGGCTCATAAGCTAGGCATTAAATCCACTGCTACGATGATGTTTGGCAGTGTGGATAATGATGATGACATCATTGAGCATTGGCGCAGGGTGCGAGAGCTGCAAGATGAGACAGGGGGGTTTCGCGCTTTTATTTTATGGAGCTTTCAGCCAGATAATACCCCCTTGCAACAAGAGCTTCCAGAGCTGAAAAAAGCAACTTCTAATCGCTACTTGCGCTTGCTTGCTTGCTCTAGACTCTACCTAGATAATGTCCCTAATATCCAAAGCAGCTGGGTAACGCAAGGCAGCCACATAGGGCAGCTAGCTTTGCTCTTTGGGGCAAATGATCTAGGCAGCACAATGATGGAAGAAAATGTCGTAGCCGCCGCAGGTGCGCGCAATGCGATGAACCAAGAGGAGATGATAGCCCTTATCAAAGACATAGGCGAGCTACCGGCTAAACGCAACACAGCGTATGAGATTTTGGAGCGATTTTGATTAGTTTGGTGAGATTGGCTGTTGGCATTATTGGTATTTCAAGCTTGCTATTAGGAGTTAGTATGAGTAAAGAAGCTATGCTTACGCACGCTAGCATACAAGGCGTGCAAATCCCTGTCATCTACGAGCATTCCGCGCTGATCCCAGCAGGCATTGTGCGATTGGTGTTTCAAGGTGGTGGGAAGCTCCAAGATGGAGAGCTTATAGGCAGGGGTGCGGTGATAGAAGAGCTATTAGAAAAGGGGAGCAAAAAGCGCGGGAATCTAGGCTTTGCCAAAGCATTAGAGCAGCGAGCGATCACGCTTAGTGTATCAAGCGGTATGCAGACTTTAAGCTTTAGCCTAAACTTTTTGCAAGATGACAAAGAGCAGGCGATAAGCTTGCTTGGCGAGCTACTCCTAGACCCAAACCTAAGCGACACAGAGCTACAAAAGGTAAAAACAGCCATCACAGCCCAAATCCTAGCCAATCAAAACGACTACGACTACCTAGCCAAACGCTTGCTAAATCGCGTGCTTTTTGATGGCACGCCCCTAGCTCACCCAAAGCTAGGCACGCAAGAGTCCATCGCTAAAATCCGCTTGCAAGATGTGCAAAAAGCCCTAGAATCCACTTTGACACTTAAGCGGCTTATTATTGTGATGGGCGGCGACATAGACAAAGAAGCCACCCTAGCCCTGCTTGAGCCAATTTTATCCAAGCTCCCGCAAGGCACGCCATATACAAAGCCTAGCTTTAGCGTGCGCAAAGAGCCCGCCACACAGACTCAATACGCCCCCACACAGCAAGCCTACATCTACTTTGGCGCACCGCTGCATTTAGAAGATTTAGAGCGCGAGTCCCACCTAGCAAAAGTCGCTAGCTTTATCCTAGGCTCTGGGGGCTTTGGCTCTAGGATTTTAGAAGAAGTGCGTGTGAAAAGAGGGCTAGCATATAGTGCATATATCCACTACAATATCAACCCACGCCTCCCCTATATGAGCGGATATTTGCAGACAAAAGTGGATTCTAGCGATGAGGCATTAGAGGTGGTGAGAAAAACGATCGCAGAGTTTGTGGCAAAGGGCGTGAGCGCAGAAGAGCTGCAAGCGGCAAAGAGATTTATCCTAGGGAGTGAGCCACTGCGCAATGAGAGTCTATCGCAGCGGCTGGGGCGGGCGTTTGATGAATTTTATGCGGATAAGGGCATAGGCTTTAGCAAAAAGGAGCTAGAGAAAATCGCTAGCCTTGATCTCGCCACGCTTAATGCCTATATCGCCAAGCACACAGAGATACAGAATCTAAGCGTGGCGATAGTAACAGCAGAGCCGAAAAAAAGTGGATTCTAGTGATGTGGGATTTGGCTTTGCGCGATAAATCTTTGGTGGATTCTAGGAGCAATGCCCTTTTATCGTCATCGCGAGCCGACTTGTCGGCGTGGCAATCTATACGCAAATCTATCGCCGCCCTAGAATCCACTTTTTCTAAGGGGGATTCGGTCTTGGGTGAGCAATGCGGCAGTGTTGCGAAAATTACTAAAGAAACATCGCTTACGGCGAGCGGTGTCCCTTGTTTTGTGAAAGGCACGAACGCCAAGTTCGCTAATCTTCCCCAATTTTCGCAAAGCTCCCACAGCCCCACCGCAAAGCGAAGCTTCTTTAGAAAACAAGCGACAGCGGTGCAAGGCGGGGGCACGAAAGCAGGTTTCTTTAGAACTCCTAGAATCCTTGAAGAAGAAAACCAAGCCGAGTGTGAAAAATCCGCCGCAAATAAAAAAGTGGATTCTAGCAAGCAAGCCCATTTCCTGTCATTGCGAGATTTTGCGCTAGCAAAATCGTGGCAATCCACACCACCAAAGACACAAACCCTAGAATCCACTTTTTCACCACAAGCCAACTCCCTCTCCCTGTCATCGCGAGCCGACAAAACCACCACTCTGTCATCGCGAGACTTCCGCAAGGAAGTCGTGGCGATCCATAATCAAAAAGCGGATTCTAGGAATTTTTTTACTAGCGCAAAACAAATGGATTGCCACGCAATCGCTACCGCGCTTGCTCGCAATGACAGCAACAATAGCCCTTGTGAAAAAGTGGATTCTAGGAGTTTTCACAACAGCACCAAAATTGAACGACTCGCAGACTCACAAACGCCGCAGGCAGCAGGATTTTTGATGAAAAAGCCAAGCAAGCGCAGGATTCTAGGATTTGACAACAACACCAAAATTGAACGACTCGCAGGCGGCAGGATTTGCCGATGATTTTGTGGGTTGTCAAGGCGTGGGCGAAGGGATTTATCTAGGCGATAATGAGCAAGCCCACGCCGCAGACTCCCGCAAAAGCGCGGCAAAGCCAACGCCAAAACCAAAAAGGAGAAATAATGTCAGCTTTTGAAACCATCATCGGTCTTGAAGTCCATGTCCAGCTAAACACCGCTACAAAGATTTTCTGCTCTTGTGCTACAAGCTTTGGGCAAGAGCCTAATAAAAATGTCTGCCCCACTTGTCTAGGGCTACCCGGCGCACTGCCTGTGCTAAATAAAGAAGCGGTGAAAAAGGCGATTAGCTTTGGCACAGCGATAAATGCCACAATCAACCAAAACTCTGTGTTTGCACGAAAAAACTACTTCTACCCCGATTTGCCCAAAGCCTATCAAATCAGCCAATTTGAGATCCCCATTGTCGGGCGTGGAGAGATTGAGATTGAAGCAAATGGAGAGAAAAAGACTATCGGCGTTACACGCGCTCACCTAGAAGAAGATGCGGGCAAAAATATCCACGAAGGGCAGTTTTCTAAAGTGGATTTAAACCGCGCTTGCACGCCGCTTTTAGAGATTGTAAGCGAGCCAGATATGCGAAGTAGTGATGAGGCGATAGCTTATCTTAAAAAGCTGCATTCTATCGTGCGGTTTTTAGGCATAAGTGATGCCAATATGCAAGAAGGCAGTTTTCGCTGTGATGCCAATGTCTCTATCCGTGAAAAAGGGGATTCTAAGCTTTACACACGCGTTGAGATTAAGAATCTAAACTCCTTTAAATTTATCCAAAAGGCAATAGAATACGAAGTAGAGCGGCAGATTGAAGCGTGGGAAGATGGCAAATATGCAGAGCAAGTTGTGCAAGAAACGCGCCTTTTTGATACCGCAAAAGGCGTAACTCGCTCAATGCGTGGTAAGGAAGAAGCGGCGGATTATCGCTACTTCCCAGACCCAGACTTACTGCCTGTGTTTATTGATGAAAAGCTAATGCAAGAGGGCAAAGAGATCCCAGAAATGCCAGATGAAAAAGCAGCACGATATGTCAAGGACTTTGGCATTAAGCCCTATGATGCAGGTGTGCTGACTTCAAGCCTTGAGCTGACAAAATATTTTGAATCTATGCTAGAGCTTGGCGCAAGTGCGAAAGGCTCTCTTACTTGGCTTACCACTGAGCTTCTAGGGCGATTAAAGGGCGAGAATACCCTGCAAACTTGCGGGATAGATTCTACAACACTTGCCACACTTGTAAAACGCATAGATGAGAGCAAAATCAGCGGCAAAAGTGGCAAAGAAATCCTAGATGTGCTTGTGGAAAATCGCGGCGGCGATGTGGATTCTCTCATAGATTCTATGGGATTAGCACAAGTGAATGACGATGGAGCAATCCTTGCTGCCATAGATTCTGTGCTAAGTGCCAACCCTGATAAAATCGCCGAGTATAAAAGCGGCAAGGACAAGCTCCTAGGCTTTTTTGTAGGGCAGGTGATGAAAACAAGCAAGGGTGCAAACCCCGCCCGCGTCAATGAGCTATTAAAAGAGAAGCTACAATAACACCGCACATAAATCACAGGGGAGAATTATGCAAGATTATGCAAAGCTAACAACTAATAAAAATCAATTAGGGGGGGGGCAGCAGCAAAGTAGCAGCCCCAAGCTAGAATCCAGCCTAGAATCCAGCCTAGAATCCACTTTTGATTCTGCCCTAGATCCACTTTCACCCCCCACTAAGCTAGCAGACCAAGCAGCCCTAAGCCCTAAAAAGCAAAACCCCTATGCCAACTCCACTTGCACCACCAACACGCCCCCCAACACGCTAAAAAATCAATTCAAAAACGCCCTAGAAGACAAAAATATCTCCAATCTAGCCTTTCTTATGGGCTATTTTCGCGCAAGTGGCTTTATCCATTTGCACAATCTCATTATGGATTCTGGGGGCTATGGGCGATTTAGCTCTATCCGCTTGCTTGTGGGGCTTAATGTCGATGCGCTTGTGTTTGAGCTAGAGCAAACAAATGCCGATATAACGCGCCTAAATAACGCCAACAAAGCCAAATTCACCCAAGCCTTTATCAAAGCCCAGCAAAAATCCATACAAAAAGAGTCCTATGACAAGCAAGTGCAAGACTCTATCCAAGCCCTACAACACGCCCTAGAATCCAAGCAACTAGAAATCCGTATCGTGCGAGAGAAAAACGCCCACGCCAAATTCTACCTCTTCTACTCCCAAGCCCAAAGCCACACCGATTCAAGCAAGCCACACTTCCAAGGCTCGCTGATTGTAGGCAGCAGCAATCTTAGCCACAATGGCTTAGAAAACAACTATGAGTTTAATATTCTCTCAAAAAACAGCGACAACCTAGCCTTTAGCCACTTTGAGTTTGAGAGTCTATGGGGCAGTGCGATTCCGCTGGATTCTAGCGATATAGAGAGAGCAAAAAGGGGGACTTATTTAGAGAAAATCCTAAGCCCCAAAGAGATGTATCATAAGCTTTTGCTTTGCCACTTTGGCGAAGTATTTTTACACACAGACTCCAGCATACAAGCCCTAATCGCTAGCGCGAACTACACACCATACAATTACCAAATCCACGCCGTGCAAGAGGGCATAGACAAATTAGAGCGATATAATGGCTTTTTCCTAAGCGATGTGGTAGGACTTGGCAAAACGCTCATCGCCTGTGTCATTGCCAAAAAGCTCCAGCTAGATAGCAAAATCACGGGCAAGATCCTCATCTGTGCGCCAAAAGCCGTGCAGAAATCTTGGAAAAAGCATAAAAACGACTTTAAGATACTTGCAGAGATCACCACACACGATAGCCTACACAAGCTAGAAGACAAAGAGAGCTTTGAGCTTATCATCATTGATGAGAGCCACAACTTCCGCAATCAAGATGCCAACCGCTACAAAGAGCTGCAAAATCTCTGCCAATTCCCCTACACACGCACCCTGCCAAGCGGGCAGACCATCTCCACACGCAAAAGAGTAATCCTCCTATCCGCCACCCCGCAAAACAACTCCCCCACAGATTTAGAAACGCAAATCCACCTTTTCCGCAATAAGCGCGATACCACCATTGTAGAAAACCAAAGCCTAGAGCGATTTTTCAAAAAAATCAATGATGATTACGCCACGCTTAATGCAAAGCGCAAAGAGCTTAACAGGAAGAAAAATGAAGACCTAGCCAATGGCTTACCCCCTTCTACCACAGCAGCAGAGATTGAAAACACAAAAGCCCTGCAAAAGCTAGGCGACACCCTACGCGAAAAGCTGCTAGCAAAGATTATGATCCGCCGCACCAGAGCAGATATACAAAGCAGCTATACTAAAGACAAAAATAAGCAAGGCTTGATATTCCCCGAGATTCTATCGCCAAGCGATTTGACCTACGACCTAGACTCTATCTCGCATAATCTCGCCACACAAACGCTACTTTTCCTAGCAGGCGAGCTAAATAGCATAGCCAAGCAATTTATAGGGGAGAAAAACGGCTACACCTACGCGCGCTACCGCATATACCCCAATCTCACCGAGCAGGGCAAGCAGAAGTTCCGCGCTGCCTATGGTGCTAAAAAAGATGATCGATTCTATAAAGACCAAGCCGCCCAGCTTGCGATATTTATGCAAAAGATTCTATTCAAACGCTTTGACTCTAGTATAAAAGCTTTCAAAGACACTTTAAAGAAGCAAATCCACTCTTATGAGCAAATGCTTAGCCAATTTCAAACAGATACAATCTATCTCCCCAAGCATAATGACAATAGAGAGCGGCTATACAGACTGCTAGATGAAGATAACGACCAAGCCTTAGAAGAGCTTTTAGAGCAAGGTAAGCTTCTAGCCCTGCACCCAAGCGACTTTCAAAAAGACTATGAAGAAAAGCTCACAACAGATGAAAAAAATCTCAAAACCCTGCTTAAAAAATGGGAGCAAATCACCCAAGACCCCAAGCTTGATACGCTTAAAGACTTTTTATACTCCAAAGAGCCAGACCAAAAGATTGTGATCTTCACAGAAGCAAAATCAAGCAGCGAGTATCTCTATAGCCAGCTAGAGTCCCTCCCGCACTTACAAGGCAAACTCCTCCATATCCACAGCGACAACCGCGATGAGCTAGAATCTAGCATACGAGCAAACTTTGATGCCAACTACCCCAAAGACAAGCAGCAAAATGACAAGCGCGTAATCATCACCACCGATGTCCTAGCAGAGGGCGTAAATCTCCATAGAGCCAATATCATCATAAATTATGATACCCCCTACAATTCCACGCGCCTTATGCAGCGCATAGGACGCATAAACCGCATAGGCACACCCCATAAGCAAATCCATATTTACAATTTCAAGCCCACGCACTTTAATGATCTCATTATTAACATCAACGCAATCGCCAGCCAAAAGATCCAAAGCTTCCACTACACTTTGGGCGAGGATTCTGCGATTTATGATGAGAGTGAAGAGTTTGATAGCAAAAAGCTCTTTAAAATCGTGCGAGCCAAAGAGGAAAAACCAAGCAAAGATATAGAGTATCAAAACGACTTGCGCGATCTCTACTACAACAACAAAGCAGAGTTTGCTCGTATCAAAGCCCTCCCTAGCAAGTCGCGCTGCTTTATCCAGCTAGATTCTAGCTCCACAAGCGCGCAAAGCTACGCCTACTTGAAAAAAGCTGTGAAAAACTTCGCCCCCTACCATATCCAAAAATCCCAAGACCTCTTAGAAGAAGCAGCCCCCAAGCCCTGCTTGTTTTATGAGCTAGCTGATTTTCTCAAAGCCCACATAGAGCATAAGCCCTACAAGCCAAGCGATGATGAGCTAGCCCTGCACCACGCCCACACACAAGCCGCGCTAGATCACTACACCAAGCCAAGCTCGCCTACTTTGCCCTTTGCTAGCTCCCCAATTAGCCCTAGCAGTCCAAACCTAAGCCCCCAAGAGCAAAAAGCCCTATTCAAGCTTCGCCATATAAATGAGCTAGATTCTACGCTAAAGGCTAATCTTATCACCGCGGTGCAAAAAGGCTCTCATCACAGCCTAGCCAAAGACATAAACAACGCCAAAAGCCTAGAAGACATTAAAGCCTTAGCCCACAACTACGGACTCACAATCCAAGCCCAAAACGATGAGCCAAAAGATGAGCCACTAGAATCCACAGAGCTTGCAAAGCCAGATATTGAGCTAAGTATTTCTGCTTTCACAAAGGCGAAGCAATGAGAGCCCTAGAATCCACTTTTTTACACAATGCCGAAAAATCACAAAGCGTAACTTCTTTAGAAAAAGTGGATTGCCACGCGGACAAGTCCGCTCGCAATGACAGAAAAAACGCAGAGGCTGAAAATGTGTTTGATAGCAACTAGCAGGGCGAAAACGCCCAAAACGCGTTTGATAGCCAAGTCGCAGGCGGCAGGATTTGCCGATGATTTTGGTGGCTTTCAAGGCGGGGGCGAAGGGATTTACCTAAGCGGTAATGAGCAAGCCCCCGCCGCAGAATCCGCCAAAAGCGCGGCAAAACAAGCGAAGCGGTGCGAGCGAAGCGAAGCAGGTTTCTTTAGAAAGCCAACGCCCAAACCAAACAAAGCCAAATCCCAGAAAACCAACCAAAGGAGCAAACAATGACAACCCCCCTACAAACCTTCACCACCTCCCCCTACACCCTAGAGCATTTCAAAGACTTTATCCAGCAAGCTTTCCCACAAGCCCAGCTGCTAGACTCCCCCACCACGCCCTACAAAGAAGGGCATATTATCCACGCCTACACCCCAATCTGCGATGAAATAGAGCTAGAATCTAGCCATATCCTGCAAGTCTATGCCTTTGAGACAAGCTCCACTCGTGCCAAAGTTACCCTACACCAAGAGCTAGCCAAAATCGCCAAAGACAATGCCTCCCATATCCTAGCGTGCTTTTATGACCCAAGCGATACAAAAGAGTTCCGCCTAAGCCTTATCACCACAGGCTTTGACTTTGAGGCTAATAAATCCACCCATAGCAACCTCCGCCGCCAAAGCTTCACTCTAGGAGACTCTATCCCCACCCACACCGCACAAAAGCAGCTAAAAGATCTCATAGACTCCAAAGCCAAAAGCAAAGACACCCTAGAAGAAGTCTTTTCCCTAGAGCCCGTAACAAAAGAGTTTTATGCGGAGTATAAAAAGCTCTATGACAGCCTATGCCAAACTCTCAACGCCTCTCCAGCCGTCATAAACGCGCTAAATGGCTACCAAGGCGCAAGCGGCGAGCAAGCCACCTCCGCCTTTGTCAAAAAGCTCTTAGGGCGCATTATCTTTCTGTATTTTTTACAGAAAAAGGGCTGGCTAGGCGTGGAGCAAGGCAAGCAGTGGGGCAGTGGCGATAAGCACTTTTTCCGCACGCTTTTTGCTCGCGCTAAGAAGCAGGGGCAGAGCTTTTATGCCAAGCTTCTCTGCCCGCTCTTTTTTGAGAGTCTAAACACCAAGCGACAAGGCGACTATAGCCAAGAGCTAGGCTGCAAGATCCCCTTCCTAAATGGCGGACTCTTTGAAGAAGCAAAGCTACCCGCCACGGAACACCACAGCTTTGATAGACATATCGCCATAGAGCAAGCCCTAGACAACACCCAATTTGAAGCGATTTTTGAGCTTTTTGACCGCTACCACTTCACCATAGAAGAATCCACCCCCGATAATGTCGAAATCTCCATCGACCCAGAAATGCTAGGCAAAGTCTTTGAAAACCTAATCGACTACAACAAAGACACAGGCGCATTCTACACGCGGCGACCTATCGTGCATTTTATGTGTAAAAACGCCCTGACTCGCTACTTGCAGATCCAGCTCCTAGGCAGCATAGCCCAAGCAGATCTAAGCGATTCTAGCGCGAAAGTGGATTCTAGGAAAACCGCCCAATGCCCAGAATCCACTTTTGATAAAACCGCTCAAAATGCAAGCGACTCGCACGACATAAAAGTAGAAAATGTGTTTGATAACCACGCCGCAGACTCCCGCAAAAGCGCGGCAAAGCCAACGCCAGAAATCAGCCAAGCAATCCATAATCTCATTTTCCACCAAGACCCAAGCCACCTACCCCAAACCACACAATCCCAAATCCTATCCCTCCTCCAAGAATGCACAATCCTAGACAACGCCATAGGCTCGGGGGCTTTCCCTATGGGGCTTTTGCTAGAGATTTTAGAAGCTATCCACGCGCTTTGCCCAGAGCTCAAAGAAGAGCAGCTAGCCGCCCACAAACGCCAAATAATCGCCAATCAAATCTATGGCGTAGATATTGATGCTGATGCCATAGAGATAGCTAAGCTTAGATTTTGGCTCTCCATTGCCGTTGATGAGTCTAGCCCTAGCCCTCTGCCAAACTTAGACTTCAAGCTTATGCAGGGCAACTCCCTGCTAGAATCCATCTGTGGTATCCCTGTGCTGCCTAGGCTTGCTAGCCACCTAGAGCAGCCTCAAACACTTTTAGATACCAATGAGCAGCTTAAGCGCGACTATGGCAAGCCACAGGAGCGCACCTTGCTAGACTCTACCGCCGCGCAAAAGCTTGAAGCTATATTCCTAGACTACTACGAGTCCCACACCCCCAAGCAAAAGCAAGCCCTAAAGCAAGAGATTTTGAGCCTTTTGCGCCAAGCCACCGACAAAGAGATAGCCTATAAGCAAGACCAGATAGACAATCTCCTAAAAAACGCCACGCCAAAGACCATGCAAAAAGCCCAGGCACAAGCCCAAGCCAAATCCCTAGCCCTAGAAGACTTCAAAGCAGAGCTAGACTCTCTCCTGCACGACTATGCGCGCTATGACTTCCACACAGACAAGCTCTTCCTCTATCGCTTTTTCTTCGCTCCTGTGTTTGAGAAAGGCGGCTTTGACATCGTGATCGGTAATCCTCCCTATATCCGCCAAGAGAAAATCCCCCAAAAGCAAGAGATACTACAAGAGTTTGAAGCCCTGCGCCTAGAGCCGCAAGCCCCCATCAAGTTTAGCGACTCAAGTGCTGATATTTTCACCTACTTTTATGCCAAAGGCTTGGAGCTGCTAAAGCCTAGCGGGGTGCTAAGCTTCATCACTAGCAACAAATGGTGCCGCGCCAAATATGGGCAGAATCTACGCGAGCTGCTCCTACCGCGTCTAGATTCTCACTATGACTTAAATGGTATCAAAGCCTTTGAGTCTGCCACTGTGGATACCGCCATAACCACCGTGCTAAAGTCCCAGCCCCAAACTCTAAAGGATCAAGAGCCTAAGGAGGCAAAAGGATCTAAAGAGTCTAAAGCCCCTAGCCACAATCTCTACTTCCTAGCACTTAGTCAAAGTGGCGCGAGCCATCAAGCCCTGCTAAGCAGCAGCCCCTATCTCTCTGCGACCATCCACACCAAGCGCGTAAGCCTGCCTGCAAGCAGCCTAAGCGCAAGCTCCCTTAGCTTTGCAAATCCCGCCGCCCTAGCCCTTAAAGCTAAAATTGAAGCAATCGGCACACCATTAAAAGAATGGGATATTTCTATAAATTATGGAATCAAAACAGGCTATAACGAAGCCTTTATCATAGACTCACACAAACGAGATGAGATTTTAAGCAATTGTGATGATACGCAAGCTTCACTAAAGCCCTATCCACTTAGTCAATATGACCCAAATCTAGCTAGCGACTAGCCGCTCAAAGCCTTGCGTAAGCGATATTTAAGCGTGCTTTTGTGATAATCCCAGCCATAAAAGCACAGCTTAATCCCCCGAAGCATTGCACACCACTTAATTCGGTGCAATCAGGGATTAAGCTGTGCTTTTATGTTTATACTCTTTCCTTGATCTATGAAGAAGCACTATGAAACAGCACTTAGGAAGTCGTATGAAAAAAGTCGCAGTATTTATCGACTGGGAGAATCTGCGCCTAGACATTCACCATATCCAGCGCACGCATATCAATCGCCGCGATATTACTTTCAACTACAACAGCATTAGAGATATTACATTTCTTATCCATTCTTTTATTGACACAAGCGAAGATATTAGCAAAATCTTTTTCTACACGGCATTGCCACTTTCACAAGATGAGATAGATAAAAAAGCCAATTCTCTCCCCCAAGAAATCCAGAGTAAAATCACCGCCTATGCAAGCACTACAAGCGAGAAAATACGCAAAATACACAAGCAAGTAAGTAGTTTTATCAAGCATATTGCCTTTGAAGAGTATTTTGCGGTGCGATTAGGAGAGCTTAAAATCTCTGGTTTTGACCCAAATGGCAGACCCATCATAAGCCAAAAACAAGTCGATATGCTACTAGGGCTTGATATTTCCCATATTGCCTACCAAAAGCTAGCAGACAAAGTCATCATATTTTGTAAAGATACAGACATCACACCTGCACTCAAATGCGCCAGAGTAAATGGGCTAGAAGTCATCATCGCTAGTATAAAAGAGGGCTACAAAGTCGCCGATAAGCTTAGAAAACATAGCGATGTCCTACGAGAAAGAAGCCTAATCACTATCGCAAATAATCTCAAAGGAGTTTCAAATGACTAGCCCAAAGCCCATAATCGACAGAGAAAAAGGTGTCATATACTTAACAGAAAGGCAGCGCACAGAGCAGCTTATAAAGCCTATTTTGCGTGGCAGGGATATTAAGCGGTATAGCTATGAGTGGGCGGGATTGTGGATAATAGGCACTTTCCCAGCTTTAAAATTAAACATTGATGACCATCCAGCACTAAGAAATTATTTAGAATCTTACCGCCCACGCATAGACCAAAGCGGAGAAAAAGGGTGCAGAAAAAAGACTTCAAACAAATGGTTTGAAACGCAAGATAATATTGCGTATTACCAAGAGTTTGAAAAAGAAAAGATTGTGTGGAATCCTGTAAGTGGAGAGTATTTTTTCACCCATATTAAAGAAACAATGTATTTTAACAACTCGCTTTTTATGATGACAGATTCTAGCGACAACGCCCCATCTCCGTCATTGCGAGGGAGCGAAGCGACCGAAGCAATCCATAAAAATAAAGCACAAAAAGCAGATTCTAGTATGGATTGCCACGAAGTCGTGCCGACTTCTCGCAATGACAAATTGCTTTACATTCTAGGGCTTATGAATAGCACTTTGTATAAGTGGCTTATCACGCAAATGACAAATTTAGTAGAAACAGGAAAATACGCTTATGGTGCTAAAGATAAGATAGAGCGACTCCCTATCCCTAAAGTAGATTCTAAGACTGAAGTAGAGTTTATACAAATCGTGCAAGAAATATTAGAAAAGAAAATACTAGAAAAGAAAAAAGTAGATTCTAGTGTAGAAGCTATGGATTGCCACGCGCACCAAGCCGCTCGCAATGACACACAAAAAATGGATTCTAGCCCCAATGCCATTTCTTCGTCATTGCGAGCCGATGAAATCGGCGTGGCAATCCAAGAGCTAGAATCTAAATTAGACAACCTAGTCTATAAGCTCTACAACCTAAGCGATGATGAAATAGAGCTTATAGAATCTATGGGGGGGGTAATCATAGCCCTACTTCTCATATCAGCCATTGATAGTAGGCTTCCTAAGCTCACAAAACTGCTTATAGAAAATTTTGAGAAAGAATTATGCGAAGCCTTTAGATTCTGTGATGAGCTAAAACTCCCAAAAAGAGAGTATCAAGGGAAGATTATATGGGCGGAGCTAGCCAGAAAAGGCAACTCTTTTGTAGTTGATGAAAATGGGCTTTTTACAATGGCTGGCTCTTTTTTATTAACCATAAATGATAAAACACAAGATTGCTACTATCTTTGCTCTGCGTTAAACACACCTATGGCGTTATTTTACTTAGAGCAAGTCTATACCAAGCTAGATGATACAGGCTGGCAGTGGAAAAAAGACCCTTTAGAAAAAATCCCAATCCCCAAAATCACAGAATTTAATAAGCACATAGCAAACGAAATTATAGAGCTTACAAAACAAGTTCATTTACAGAGAGACGAAAGTTTAGAAAAAAGGATAAGGGAGTGTTTTTATGAAATTTATAATTTTGATGATGAAGAAAAAAAATTTTTTGAAACTCATTTTTTAACAAAGGGCGATATATAGGAGAGCAGATTCTGTCATTGCGAGGCGTAGCCGAAGCAATCCACAAAGACAAAGCGGATTCTAGTGTGAAAGTGGATTGCCACGCGAATTTTCAATCCGCTCGCAATGACAAAAAGGAAGTGGATTCTAGTGGATCCTCTTAGGTGCGATATGTATTTTCTATAATTTGCTATATTTCCCAAGTGAAATAAGTAAAGAAGCCAAAAGGAGTGGAGACAATGATAGATTACAGCACTTACAGCGAGAGAAAACTACAAGGCGAGCTAAATGCCACAAGAGCAGCTATCTCAAAACTTCAAAGCCAAAAAGTAAAGCTGGATAAAAAGATAGAAAAAACCACGCAAAAAGAAAATGCTATCAAACAGGCATTGACTCAAAGGCTTATGCCAAATGATGAGACTATCAATGCTTTAAACAATGCCACAAGTATAGGCGTTTTTGATACCTTTGATGAAGCAAAAAAAGCTTTAATGAGCGATGATTGATGAGAAAAATTGACATCAAAAACACCTTTAAAAAAGATTACAGGAAAGTTTTAAAGCAAGGTTGGAGTGAGTGCGATATTGATGAAGTGATTAAGCAACTTGCAGGTGATGATATTTTAGCCCCAGCATTGAGAGACCATCCACTAATGGGCGATTATAAAGACTTTAGAGAATGCCATATCAAAGGCGATTTAGTAATTGTGTATAAGCGAAGTGTAGAGATTCTAAGCCTTTATCGCATAGGGCGACACCAAGATATTTTCAAAGGCTACTAATCAGCACAAAAAGTGGATTCTAGTGGATTGCTTCAGCGTTGCTAATGACAGAAATGCACGAGATGCCGCGCAATCACTACCGCGCTTGCTCGCAATCTTTAGCGATAGTAAGAGCATTAGTCGCTTTATGCTACAATGCGCGGCAGTTTCATTCACTATTTTACATCTCACAAAGGTTGTTTATGCTTCGTTTTGCCCCATCGCCCACAGGCGATATGCACATAGGAAACTTGCGCGCCGCGATTTTTAACTATATCCTTGCCAAGCAGCGTGGCGAGCGGTTTTTGATCCGCATAGAGGATACTGATGTCGCGCGCAATATCGCTGGAAGCGATAAAGAGATCTTGCAGATATTAACGCTCTTTGGGCTATTGTGGGACGATCTGGTCTATCAAAGTGGCAATTTCCCCTATCACAATCAGCTAGCCCAAAAGCTTATCGACAATGGCAGGGCATTTTACTGCTACTGCTCCAAAGACTTCCTAGAATCCAAAAAGCAAGAAGCCATAGCAGCAAAGCGGGCATTCCGCTATGATGATAGCTGGGCGGAGATCGAGAAAGACTCTGGTAAATCCCCTGTGATCCGCCTACGCAAATCCCTAGAGCCGATCACCTACCACGATAGTATCAAGGGCGATTTACACTTCGCGCCAAATGAGCTAGATAGCTTTGTGATTATGCGAGAAGATGGCGTGCCTACCTACAACTTCGCCTGCGCGTGCGATGATATGCTCTATGATATTAGCGCGATTGTGCGCGGCGAGGATCATACAAGCAATACGCCAAAGCAGATTCTAGTCCATAGGGCATTAGGCTATGAAAAGCAGATAGAATACGCGCATTTGCCCATAATCCTAGGCGAGAGTGGCAAAAAGATGAGCAAGCGCGATAGTGCTTCAAGCGTGGCGTGGCTCTTGGAGCAGGGCTTCCTGCCAAGTGCGATTTGCAACTACCTAATCAGTATGGGCAATCACACGCCTTATGAAATCTTTAGCCTAGAAGAAGCGATCGCGTGGTTTAGCCTTGAGAAAATCGCCAAAGCCCCCGTGCGCTTTGACCTAGCGCGGTTGCGCTTTGTCAATCACGCGCATTTATCGCGCCTTAGCGATAGTGATCTAGCACTTTTGCTAGAGAGTAGCGATGAGTCTATGGGCAAGCTAGCTAGAATCTACCTAGAAGAAGCCAGCACACTCAATGAGCTGCGCGATAAGATTAGCCCGATCTTCTCGCCAAAGGACATTAGCACGCTCTATGAGGGGCAGGATTTTTCACAAGAATGCGCCGCTCTAGCGGAAGCGTTGCGCACGATCGCTGTCAATGCCCCGCTAGAGTATGAGAGCTTCAAAGACCAAGCGATGCAAGCAAGTGGGCTAAAGGGCAAGGGCTTTTTCAAAGCCCTTAGGATTTTGCTAACAGGTGCTAGCCACGGACCGGATTTATCCAAGCTCTATGCGATTTTGCGACCATATTTGCGGGAGGTTGTGGTGTGTGCGGGGAGCTAGCTTTGTTTGGTGGGGATTTGGCTTTACTAAAGAAACCTGCTTGCGTGCCCCCGCCTTGCACCGCTTCGCTTGTTTTGCGCGATAAATCGTGGATTCTACGGCGGGGACCTGCTCATTATCACCTAGATAAATCCCTGTGGGCGCGCCTTGAAAGCCCTACCGCAAAGCTTAGAATCCTTAAAGAAAATAATCAGGGCGGTTTTGAAAAATCGCCCTCCTTTTCATTGCGAGAAAATCCGCAAGGATTTTTGTGGCGATCCACAAACCTTATCGCACTCCTAGAATCCACTTTTAGAAATTGCGGACAAAAATACAAAATGGATTCTAAAGAAAATAATGGATTGCCGCGCCTTGCTGTCGCAAGGCTCACAATGACGACAAAAAAGTTTTTTCAAAAGTGGATTCTAGGGAAATGCCAAAAATCCACAAACCTAGAATCCGCGTTTGAAAAAACGCTTTAAAACGCCATAGGATTTTAAGATGTTTGACAAAAAGGCTCAAAGGTTAAGTCGCAAGCGGAAGGATTTTTCTAAAGAAACATCGGCTAACGCCGAGCGGTATCCCTTGTTTTCTAAAGAAACTTCGCTTCGCTCGTTTTCTAAAGAAACTTCGCTTCGCTCGTTTTCTAAAGAAACTTCGCTTCGCTCGTTTTGATAAAAAGGCTGAAAAATGTGCTTTTAAAACGCCACAGGATTCTAGGATTTGGGTGATTAAATCGGGGTTTTTCAAGCCGCGCAAGGAGATAAGACTTGGGCGTCTATCGACGAGGCGCGGCGATGAAATCCACGATTTAAGCCCCAAAGCCGAATCCACTAATAAAAAGGAGATGAAAAAATGGGAATTATCATTACCTCTATCGCCAATATGCTTCATATGCTAATTTGGGCATATATGTGGGTGCTAATTATTGCAGTCTTTCTTAGCTGGGTGCGTCCAGATCCTAGCAACCCTATCGTGCAGGTGCTTTACCGCCTAAGCTATCCGGTGCTGGATTTTGCACGCAGGAAGCTATATTTTCTTGTGTTTAATGGTGTGGATCTCTCGCCTTTAGCAGTGATTATTGGGCTGCAGATTTTGGATCAAGTGATTATGCAAGTGGCGTTTGCCCTAGCTCGCTAGCAAGGAGGGAAAATGCGTTTTATACTATTTGCTTTTTGTCTATGTGCCGCCCTATCTGCCAAGCCCTTGCTCACTCTAAAAGAGCTAGGATCCAAGCCTAAAGGCATTGCAAGGGATTTTTATATCTGGGAATTTATCAGCGATAAAGACACAAGCCTAGAAGAATCGCTTAAAGCGTATGATCTTGTGTATAGAGAGATCCCCAAGCTCAAATCCGCCCTGCAAGCCAAGGGCTACCACCCCAAGATACCCAAGAACATCGCCTGCGCCAAGCTCCCTATCACCGAGCTTGTAAAGCAAGATGAGCAGTGCATAGCCTTTGGGCTAAAGCTCTCCCAAGTCCCTACAATGCCCGCTAGTCAAATCACCACCTTGCAGCAAAAGCTAGCCAAAAGCCCAAATCTCCTTGCAAAAATCCAAATCCTGCGATCTAGCGATATAGCTCAAGCAATGTTTGCCGCAAATGCGCAAGTCTTTGCCGAGATTTTCAACGCCCTAACCTATCAGCAAAAGCTACAAATCTTTGCCAAAAGCCCAGATCCAAAAGCGATCCAAAGACTTGCCAACCAAAACGCCAGCTCCTTTAACCGCGTGTTGCAGCATATCATTTTGGATTCTAGGCTCCTAGCCTTTAAGCAAGCAATCGCCAAAGCAGACATCACCACTTCAGATAGCAACACTTTCTTCCTGCTAGGGATCAATGAGCTACTCAATGACTCCAAGCAGCAAGCACTGCGGTATTTTGAGCGATCAAGAAATGCAGCTATTGATCCGTTTTTCAAAGATAGGGCGATGTTTTGGCAATACCTTGTAAGCGGCAATGTGGCGTTTCTGCACGATTTACAGACAAGTAAATTTGTGGATATTTTTTCTATCTATGCGAATCAAAAGCTAAAAACAAAGCCAAATTACGAGATTGTATCAAGCTTTGATGGGCTAATCCTAAAAAAGCCCCCTATCAATATCAGCGATCCATTTGCGTGGCAAGTAGCAAGAGATAGTATCGGCTCTATCAAGGATATGACACGCTATGAAGAAGAAGTCAATAGATTCTACACGATTGATACCACTCCGCACCTAGCGCATTTCAGCAATCGTATCACTAAATATAGCGTGAATTACTACATTATGCCCTATGTGGATTTGGTGCATTGGCGCGATGATAAGCAAAAGGCGATGAGCCTAGCCATAGCCAAGCAAGAAAGCCACTTTATCCCAGCTCTTGTCTCGCGCTCTTACGCGCTTGGTATGATGCAGATTATGCCCTTTAACTTAGAGCCCTTTGCCAAAAAGCTTGAGATAAAACATAAGGTTACTTTAGAAGATTTGTTTAAGCCAGAGTTTGCCTACACCTTTGGGACGATGTTTTTAGAAGAGCTAAACGATGAGTTTAAGCACCCGCTTTTTGTCGCGTATGCGTATAATGGCGGTCCGGGATTTTGGCGCAGGACATTGGCGAAGGGGCAGCTATTTGTAAAAAATCGCAAATATGAGCCCTGGCTCTCTATGGAGCTAATCGCCAATGAAGAGCCTAGATTCTATGGTATGAAAGTGCTAGCAAACTACATCATCTATCAAGAGCTTTTGGGACATAAAGTGGATATAGAATCCTTGCTAAAACAAACCCTACGCTACTAGGGTGCAATAGATTCTAGCAAAGACTCTAGCCCTAGAATCCACTTTTTCAACTTAGGCGATTCATCTGTCTAGCGATTCAGTCTTGGGCGAGCAATGCGGCAGTGTTGCGTGATTTTAGGGCAGTCATTACCGCTCAAGGTAACTCCTACCCTAAAATCACGCAAAGCTACCACAGCCCCACCGCAATTCTTAGAATCGTTTTACTCTAAAACTAACTTCAATCCTAGAATCCACTTTTCAAACAACGCCCTTTTTCTCTCACTTGCGAGACACTGCGCCAGCAGTGGCGCGGCAATCCATAAGCCAAGCCTAGAATCCACTTTTGAAAAAGTGGATTCTAGGCTTTCTATCGCTAGTATCTCTCTATGGCTACTGCGCTTGGGCGCGTTCTTGTGCCATTTGCTCCACTTCTGCGACAAAGGATTCTAGGAGCTTTTCTTCTGGGAGCTTGCGTAGCACTTCGCCCTCTTTAATGATCATTCCAGATTTATGCCCAAAGGCTATGGCAATATCCGCGTGCTTTGCCTCTCCTAAAGCATTCACCGCACAGCCCATAACGCTTACTTGCAGCGGCGTGGTGATATGGCTTAGTCGCTTCTCCACCTCTTTTACCATACTGACTAGATCTGCTTGTATGCGCCCACAAGTAGGACAGGAGATGATAGTAATGCCCTGCTTCTGCCGCCCGCTATATCGCAAGATCGCGCGCGCTAGGGCGATTTCTTGCTCTAGCTCGCCGGTGATTGAGCAGCGCATCGTATCGCCAATACCCTCCATAAGCAGCCCGCCAAGAGCCATAGAAGACTTAATGGTCGAGTGAAACATCGTCCCCGCTTCGGTAACGCCTAGATGAAAGGGGTATTCCACAAGTGGGCGTAGCATTCTATATGCTGCCATTGTGCGCTCCACATCGCTAGCTTTTAGCGAGATTTTCATATTAGTAAAGCCAAAGTCTTCAAGCAGCTTGATATTGTATAAAGCGGATTCCACCATACCCTTTGGTGTCGCGCCATACTTCTCTTCAAACTGCTTTTCTAAACTACCGCCATTAACCCCTATGCGGATAGGGATATTGCGAGCATTGCACGCATCAGCTACGGCTTTGATCTTGTCTTTAGAGCCGATATTGCCCGGATTTATGCGTATGCAATCCACCGATTCTGCAGCGATGAGCGCGTATTCATAGCGGAAGTGTATGTCAGAGACAAGCGGCAGGGGCGAGATAGAGCGCAAGTCTTTAAGCGCGTGGGCATCTTTGAGATCGCTTACTGCCACACGCACGATGTCCGCTCCAGCCAAAGCCAAGCGATCTAGCTGCTCTTTTGTAGCTTGTATGTCTTTGGTCTTGGTAAATGTCATACTCTGCACAGATATAGGCGCATCGCCACCGATAGCGACATTGCCAACTAGAATCTGCTTTGTTTTATAGCGCGGAGGAAGTGTGCTTGAAGTAGCGGTGTTTGGCTCTAGCATAGTGTATCCTTAAGAGGTTGAAAGATTTGGGGCATTATAGCAGACTTCATAGCGCAACCACAAACACACCAAAATATGCTAAAATCCACAAAATACGAGAAGAAAGACCACCCAATGCACGAATACTCTGTCGTAACAGCCCTACTAGAGCAATGCGATCACTACGCGCTAGATTCTGGTGCGAGTAAGATAGAGAAGATTGTCGTGGGTATTGGCGAGCATAGCGGCATAGAAGTAGCTTTGCTACAAAGCGCGTTTGAGACCTTTAAAGAAGAGAGCATTTACACAAAGCACGCGCATTTAGAGATACAAATCCAGCCCATAATGCTTGCGTGTAGCTCTTGTGGCACTACTAGTGCGCCAAAGCAGCAAGACTACGCCACTTGCCCACAATGCGCGAGCAAGAGTGTGCAAATCACGCAAGGCAGAGATATGCTACTACTGCGGCTAGAAATGCTAGAGTAGGCAGATCAAGGAGAAGCTCAAGGAGAATCTATGGATACCCCACTTACAAAAGACTTGCTAAAAGACCTTGTCAAGCACGCCGATGAGCTGACTTTAGAGCAGATCAAGGAGAGCTGGGAGCTTGCTGGAGTGATCATAGATAAGGCAGATTCCTTGCAAAAAGAGCTGCAAAGCTACAAAGATGAAATCCTAAGCTCACAAGCCACGCTAAAAGACTTGCGCGCCAAAGAGAGTGCGCTAAAAGAGCAAATCCAAGAGCTAGAATCCAAAAAACGCAATGCGAGCAATGAGCTAGCCAAACTCCACGATGAAATCAGCGTGCAAAAAATCATCAACCAAGCCAAAAAAGCCAAGCTAGAGCTACAAGAATCGCGCAAGCAGATCCTACCCGGCAGTCTAAAAAGCGTGCAAATCTACCTAAAAGATGGCTCCATAGCCAAAGCAAAACCCGCGCAAAAAATCTTTAGCGAAGATGTGTATAAAAAATATCGCGTAGCATTCAAAGAAAACCGCACGCTAAAAATCCACATCTCCTCCCTTGAGCTAGAAAATAAACGCCTGCAAATCGAGCTACGCGACTTTTACTCCGATCTTGCCCTAGAGGGTATGGGCGCACTAGAATCTAAAGCCACGCAAGAGCAGCAGCTCCCGCTAGACTCCAAAGACATCATCGCCACAGAAGAGGATTTGAGCGATTTTAAAAAAATGCTTCAAGACCACAAACGCAAAAAAAGCAAGCCCCCCAAACACTAGCCCCCCAAACGCCACAAAGCACACCACAAAGCCATTTGTCTAAATCCTAGCCTGCTCTTAATCTACCCCAAAAACCACCGCCAATATACAAAGGCAAAGATACTCACCGCTACAATCCCCACAACACTAAGCAAAAAGCCAAATCGCACCATATCCCACACTTTGATACCGCCTTTTTCAAAGACTATGGCATTAGGCGGCGTGGAGATAGGAACCATAAAAGAAAAGCTCGCACAAATTGTGATAGCAAGCATTGTGATTGTCGGCTCATCTGCTACTAAAAACGACTGCGTAGCAGTGTAGATGATAGGGAGTAAAATAGCAATCAGTGCTGTCGTGCTTAAAAAGCCTGTGGCGATAATCGCACAAACACAAGCAAGGAGTAAAAATACAAAAAATGGCAAATTAGCAAATTGCATAAAATAGCTTTCAAACACCCCACCAAGCTCGGATTGAGAAAAGGCAGTGGCGATACAAAACCCCGCACCAAACAAAAATATCAGCTCATAAGGGATAGACTTAGAATCATCCCAATCCAAAAACCCAAGCTTTGGCACAAACATAAGTAGCCCAAAGGCTAGTAAAATCACATTTTCATTTAGCCCCAAGCCATTGTAAAAAGGCTTAATGGGCGAGTTTAAAAATAACACAACAAGCAAAAGCGCGATGAAAAATAATAATCGCTTATGTTCAGCACGCACTTGTATATTTTCAAACGCCTTAAACTCCACGCTATGAGCTTGTGTGCCAAAAGATAGGATATAAATCATCGTATAAAGCATAAGGCAAGTAAGCGGAGCCATCATAAAAATCCAAGTGGTAAAGCTTATGCCATCAAAGCCAAGCTTTTCTAAGAATCCTAGAAAGATAAGATTAGGCGGTGAGCCAATAGGCGTTGTAATCCCGCTGATACTCGCCCCAAATGCCACAGCGAGTAAAAAACGCATTTTAAGAAAATAATCCTGCGTGATTGATAAGGCAATAGGCAGGAGCAAAATCGCGGTGGTGGAGTTTGATAAAGCTGTGCCAAGCACACAAGAGGCAAGCCCCAAAGCAGAGATGACGCCCTTAGGATTTTGCGGAAAAAGGGAGAGAAACTTTTTAGCGATGATTTTATGAAGCCCAATTTTTTCTGTGGCGGTAGCGAGCATAAAACCACCTAAAAAGAGATAAATGATAGGATTAGCATAATTTGCCGTAGCACTTTTGGTATCAAGTATGCCAAAGCTTGGGAAAAGGATAATAGGCAAAAGTGAGACAACGCCTAGCGGCAGGGCTTTATTCGTCCAGAGTGTAACAAGCAGGGCAATAATGCCAAGCAAGGCTGAAACCTTAAAAGACGCTCCAAGATACACTCTTGCTACAATCGCTGCGATAATGCCAAGCACAAGGGCAATGCCCACACCTAGAATGATTTTTATCACTCGTTGCTCTTGCGGGGTGGATTTTTGAGCGGAATCTAGCAGGGTGGATTCTGTGGAGTTGAGATTAGATTCTAGCAGAGAGTCTTTGGCAGAATCTAGTAAAGTGGATTCTAGCTTAGGTGGTAGCCTAGAGTCTTGCGCGCTAGAATCTAGGCTAGATGAAGCTTGTGTAAGATCTTTTTCCTGTGTGGTAGGCTGTGTAGATTCGTGCATAGATTCTCCCCTGCTGAGTCTTGCGCAATTCTAGCACACATTAGCGTGATATGGCTACTTGGCTCTAAGGCTAGATCTAGTATTCACACCGCCCGCTTATGCACTGATTTAAAAGCTCTGGCAAGGGCAAAAGTCCATTCCCCCTCCTATCGCTCCCATCACCACTGCAATCACTCAAAGACACAATGCCTTCAAAGCCATTGCGATATGCCCTATCCACTGAAAATACCCCAAGCCCCACGACATTGATATGTCTCCCTGCAAATCGCCCCAGCCGCTCTCTAAGCTCGGCTACACTATTTGCAGGCACTAATCTCGCCCGATACTCCTCCATAGTTACAAGAGAGTTTGCGGGGATTGTTACCACGCCACTTTGCAAGCGTAAAACAGGCACAGCGTGCGCGGTTAGCGTGCGTAAATCTGGATCAAATCTCGCCATTGTAAAAAGAAACACACTCCCAGCAGGGGAGTTGATCACGCGTTGCATAAGGCTATCTACTTCAGCTTGTGTTACCCCTTGCCCAAGCATTGTCCAATCATACTGCGGCAGCATAGAAATACTGCTTGCATACGCCCTCTCCACATTGCGCAAAAACGAATCCCTACGCCCTGTAACAGGATAATTATAGTAGCTCATAATATCTTCTAGCGTTTGGTGCAAGATAGAGTTTCTAGCTTGAAAGGAGGGAAAAGGATTCCTACCCGGTGCTGTGTCAAAAAAATATCCGCCACTTGTAAGAGGGGTTTGAAAATGCAGTAGCTCGGCTATCATTTGATATGCTTGTAGCAGACATACACCGCAAATCCCACTTGCAGGGGTTGTCATATCTGTGCTGTAATCAATGGCAAAAAGCCGCTGTATCCACTGCTCACTTAGATTAAAGCTTGGTGGCAAGGGCGGGATATTTGTCTTTTTCTTATAGGGATCCCCAAGCCAATGCCCCGGAGCTGGGCAATTATGCAAATTCCTCCCGGCATTCGCATAAATAAAGCGCAGCCACACTTCCATATAAGGATCAACAACAAAGGCAGAGGTAGGGCTTTTGCCCGTGTCTTTGGCGATATATCGCTTATTGACCGTATAAGGCACACCCCAATAATATCCATAGCGCGTTACACGCAGGATATTGCCATCTTTATCCTCAAAGGAGTAGAGATTCTGCCCCACAGGGATAGGCTTAAAATATGCGCGATTGACTTTAGGGGGCTTTGTATCATCGCACAATGCCCACCACACCCAGTCCCAATTCTGCTTGCGTGTATCAGAATACATACAATACAATCGCCCTGTTGGCTCATAGTATTCTGCGATATGCCCACTCATTAGGTTGTAGTATAAAATCATCGTGTTTTTATCAGAATAATTACTGCGTAAAAAGTAGCGTTGCTGTCCATAGCGATCGATCAAATCCCAGCCAATCCACATAAAAATACTTAGATTCCCGGGCATAGCGATTGTTTTTGACCACTCTGTCATACTTGGTGAGAGCTTATGAAAAAAGAGCTTTTTATCCCTTGGCTTTGCAGCATAGAGATAGCTACCATCATCTTTAATGCTATAAAATGCCTCGCGTGAGACAAACCGCCCATTTTGGACTTTCCACTGCTGGGCTTTGAGATTGATGACACAAGGGGAAAGGAAGAGATAGTCAAATGTCTTTTCTCTCGCCCATACAGAATCTGGCGCAGTCAAGCAAAGCCAAGTTTTGTTGATATTAAAGCCAATGCGCCCAAAGGCATCAAATCTAGCTGGGATCGCCCTCCTTGATGAGCAATCCACAAGCCCAATATAAGAGTAATGAGCTGCGTAGCTTGAAAAAGTAGGTGCATAGCACAGCTTGTAGCCTTTAGATGTAACAACTTGCAATGACCTATCTTTAGGCGGCTGGACTTTATGCTGCACCACAGGAGCAGGCTTAGATTCTAGCACTTCTGCCGCTAACGGATATAAAGCACTTTGCAAGGCAAAGGCTATGGTGAATAATACTTTCATATATACTCCTTTGTTTGGGGTATATCAATATACTGCCACTTGTTCTAATGATTAGTTAATACCTTAAAAATTAAATAAAAATCCATTGATAAGTAGTGTAAGTATCTCGTATAAATGAAGAAAAGTGGGACCTTGCACCTTAGAAATGCGACTAATGCTATCGTGTAGAATCTACACTGCTTGATCTATGCCAAGCAGTGTGCCATCATCTAAAAGGCTGGATAAGACTAGATCCCGCCATTTTCTTGGAAATCTACTTGATCTTGCTCAGGAGCCTTTGGGCTATCGCCGGGCACCTCTGCTACTTTTGGACTAGATTTTGGCTTATCATTGCTAAAGGGCGGTCCTTTGGCGATGATTTTAGTAAGCTCTGCGGCGCGCTTGGCGTCCATTTTAGCTAGGATCTTTGCCATCTCCGCAGCAGTGAGTGATGAGAGTATAGTCGCTGCTTCTGCATCATCTAGCTCTGCGATAATTGGCGCGGCTTTAGAATCTTTCATACCAGAAAAACTCTTTGCGACTTTAGTGTTTGCAGATGATTGGATCTCTTTTAGCAAGGCTTCATTTTTAGCGATCAGTGCCTCTATGGCTTTTTTCTTATCATCTTGAAGTTTTGCTTGCTTTTGGGCTTCTTTGGTAGCTTCTTCTATTTTAGCTTTCAAGGCTTGCTCTTGCTCTTGTAGCTTTGCCTGCTTTTGATCTAGGATATTTTGTGTGGCATTTTTGTAGGCTTCGAGATTTTGCATTTTTTCATTCAAGGTGCGTAAGTTTTGAGCGATTTCATCTTTACGCGCTTCAAAGATTGCATTACACTGCAAAAGCGCGTCAGGATTTGGCTCCTTTTTCTCCGCATAGACCACAGACAACACACACACCAGCACTGCTACTAAAATTCTCACAATGGCTCCTTTTTGTAAAGTAGGATTGCAATTTCATCAAGCTCTTTGCGCTCTTTTTGCTTAAGTGCTTTAAGAAACTTTTCGCGCTCTTTATCGCGGATATGTTTAAGCTTTTCAAACTCCATACACAGCAGCCGATACTCTTGCTCTAGCTCCTGTATCCGCGCCTTGTCGTGGGCGATCTGCTCTTGTATAGAATCTATTTCAAAGACAAACGCCCTTCTTTTGGCATTGGCTTGGAGAAACACACTAAAATCCCCTGACTGCGGGAGATTCATCGTGGCGATTTGCTCGATTAGCCCATTGACTTGGCTTTGCTTGGCGGCGATTTCGTTGTTGTAGCGGACAATATGCTGCTCACATAAAGAGAGCTTTTGCTCTTGGGCTTTGATAAGCTTGTCAAATGGTGTTTTCATCAAAAGTGGATTCTAGCGATAAATGATCTCGCTTCTCTCTGCACCTGTTGAGATAAGGGCGATTTTCACCCCCACAAGCTCCTCTAAACGCGCGATATACGCCTTTGCATTTTCTGGCAGGGCATCATAGCTTTTCACCCCCTTGCTCATCTCTCCAGCCCAGCCGGGCAGGATCTCATACATTGGCGTGGCATTTTCTAAATCACTTGGCACATACTCAATCTTTCGCCCTTGGTATTGATATGCCACACACACAGCAATTGTCTCAAATCCATCTAGCACATCAAGCTTCATTAGCGCGATTTTATCACAGCCATTAAGCTTGCACGCATAGCGCGCAGCAAGGGCATCAAAGCTCCCGCACCGCCGCTCGCGTCCCGTAGTCGTGCCAAATTCCGCGCCCTTATCGCGCAAGATCCTCCCATACTCACCACGATCTTCAGTAGGGAAAGGTCCGTGTCCCACGCGCGTGCAGTAAGCTTTCATAATCCCAAGCACGCTAGTAATATCGCGCGGGGCTAGCCCACTCCCAGCGCAAGATCCTGCGGCAATGGTAGTCGAGCTTGTTACAAAGGGGTAAGTGCCGTGATCAATATCAAGCATACTGCCTTGTGCGCCCTCTAGCAAAATCTTTTTGCCCTGCTCTTGTGCTTCCCAAAGTAGCGCAGTCGTATCAGTGATAAAGGGCGATAGAATCTTATGGGCGGATTCTAGGGACTCTAAGCTTGCTTGCACAAGCTCTTCTACACTAGAATCTAACACGCCAGATTCTATCAAGCTCTGCACGCGCTCACTTAAACGCGCGGTGATAGCTTGCCTTTGTGCGGGGAAGTTGCGCACATCACACGCCCTTAGCCCTATACGCGCGATTTTATCCGTATAGCAAGGTCCTATGCCCTTTTTGGTCGTGCCTATGGCGTTTGTGGATTCTAGGCTAGAATCCACTTTTTGATGAAAGGGCAGGATAATATGCGCCCTATCAGAGATAAACAGCCTCCCAAGCAAAGCCTGCTCGCCGCCAAATTGTCGCATTTCTTCAATGAGTGCGCTAGGCTCGATCACCACGCCATTGCCAATGATATTTAGGCAATTAGGCGTGATGATACCCGAAGGGATTAGGTGTAAGGCGTATTTTGTATCACCCACAACAATAGTATGCCCAGCATTATGCCCTCCTTGATAGCGGACAATATAGTCATAATCCTTTGCCAGCACATCGACAATCTTGCCCTTGCCCTCATCACCCCACTGAATCCCCACAATCAAATCTGCCATATACTCTCCTTACTCTTTTGCTAAATTATGTGCCAGAATATGACCAATCACATTATCCACATAAATCCCAAACCCACAGCACAAGCACTCTTGGATATTGTATTTACCGCCAAGCACAAGCGTGTCATTCTCGCTAAAAATACGGAAAACCACATCATCATAATAATCCACAAGCGGCAACTCAAGCGGCGAGATTAGGATATGCTCATACCCACACGCGTGCGCTTTATGGGATAATCGCTCTAGCTCAAAGCGCACAAACATCGGCGCATCTGGCAAGAAGCTATCAAGATCGTGCAAGCTATTGATACGCAAAAGATCTTGCACAAAGCGTGCTTTTTGCGCGATCTGGCGCAGTGATAGGGATCTGTAAGTGTCTTTATCTATGCCAATTTCTGCTAGGGTAAGCTCTAGAATCTTAATATTGCTAAATTGCAAGATCGCCTTAACACCACAACGAGACAAAATCTCAAGCCCAATGCCAATCATACTCTGCAAATTTCCATCGTGGATGGATTCTGCGCCGATTTGATAAATCTCATTAGTAGGATAGCTAAACACAGGCTGGATATAAAACCACTTCTTATGGCTAGTCGCTCGCCCTAGCCTTTTGGTGATCGTGCGGATAGTATCGATTGTGGAGTCATAGCGCAGAGAGATTTGGTGATTGTTTTGGCTACTTAGGCGGATCAAATGCCGATCGGAGAAGTTTTGCTGATGCTCAAGGTAAGAAAAATACGGCGTAACCACTTCTTCAAAATTATGGCGATAGAATATCTCGCACGCCGCACTCTCTAGCTCGCGCTTGATCCTAGCACTCTTGCCAAAATACAGCTTCGTCCCCTCTGGGATCTCGTGTTCAAAAACCATAGCCACTCTTTACATAAATAGTGAATTGACACTTTCATTGTGGTAGATTCTACGCACAACTTCCGCAAACAATGGCGCAACATTTAGCACGGTGATCTTCTCACACGCTTTATGCAAAGGGATAGAATTGCTTACAATCACCTCATCAAGCACGCTCTCTTGTATGCGAGAAATCGCCGGACCGCTTAAAATCGCGTGTGTGCCTAGAGCCATCACAGAAGTAGCACCTTTATCTTTGAGTGCTTGAGCGGCTTTGCACATTGTCCCAGCAGTATCGATCATATCATCGACCAAAATCACATCTTTACCGCTCACATCACCGATGATATTCATCACTTCACTTTCATTTGCCCTCTCCCTGCGCTTATCGACAATGACCAAATCAAGCCCAAGCTTTTGCCCAAAATACCTAGCCCTAGCCACACCGCCAATATCTGGGCTAGCGATGATGGGATTTGGGAGCTTTTTGCTGCGGATATGGTCTTGGAAAATAATAGAGCCATAGAGATTATCCACCGGAATATCAAAAAAGCCCTGTATCTGCCCTGCGTGTAAATCCATAGTGATCACGCGATCAATGCCCGCATTTTGGATAAGGTTTGCCACAAGCTTGGCAGTAATTGGCACGCGTGGGGCGGCTTTGCGATCCTGCCTCGCATAGCCAAAGTAGGGGATAATTGCCGTGATAGAGCTAGCAGAGCTGCGCTTAAAAGCATCGCTCATAATGAGTAGCTCCATAAGATTGTCATTAGTTGGCATACAAGTAGGCTGGATTATGAAGACATCTTTGCCGCGCACGGATTCTTGGATCTGCACGCCGATCTCGCCATCGCTAAAGCGATTGATCATAATCTTACTAAGCACGACATCTAAATGCTTGGCAAACTCCTGCCCAAACTCTTTATGTGCATTGCCACTAAACACCTTAAACCCTCTCATACATAACCTTTCTTCATTAAGATATACACTGCATCTGCCCTAGATTATAGCACATTTTCTATCGCCTTATTTATGCGATCAAGCCGACATTCTAGCGCATCATTTTCTGTGGCAAGATTCTTGCAGGCTACAAGTGCCTTTTGCAATGTCTCATCACACAAACGCCCTTGTGAGATAATTTGCTCCCCAAGTGCCAAAAGCCCATATCGGCTATCTTTGTATCGTGGATTTGAGCTGTGCTTAGACCCATCAAAATAGCAAGCAGATTGTGGTGTGCTAGGCAGGGGGGCTATCTCTTCTATGGAGTGTAGTGAGCTTTCTAGGTGATTATGCTTAATAAGCTTAGGCGGGCTATCTTTATAGAATCTAAAAAGCCTTTCTTCTCTATGTCGCTCATCGCGCACACAGCCGACAATCTCACCCTCATAGCGGATAAAAAATAGCGAAGCAATCCGCCCATTGATCGCCATACTAGGATGGCTTAAGACAATATCTGCTTGCAAGCTTGTAGGATCAAGGGTAAATGCCTCATACAAGGGCAGATATGGGACAATGCTTGTATGCGTGCGAGCCACAGGCACACTAGAGCCATCATTAAACACATCAATATACCCTAGATACTCCACACGCATTGTCTCATCGCCCAAAGCAAAGTCCTCTTGCCATTTGCTCAAAGCCTTTTTACTAGAATCCACCCCATAGCCCGCACGAGCAAGATCGCTTGCTAAATGCTCTTCCTTGCCATCATCACGCAGCTGCGCGCTATAGGGGCAAAGATTTGGGCGATTTTTCTCCTGATAGTGCATAATGGCATAAGTAAGCGCAGGGTGCGTAAATAGCGGACTTGGGACAAGATAGATTCTATCGCCCCCGATGATATAGAGCCTTTCATCAAAAGGCAGCAGCAATAGCTCATCGACAAAATACGGCAAGCAGGCAACACCCTGCGTTGTGGCAACCCCTTTAGAATCCTTAGTGATAATCCCCACACAAGATCGCGCCCCTTGTGTAAAAATACGCACAAAAGCCTCTTGACTCTGCCCATAGCTAGAAACAAACCAATGCGCACTAGCTGCTGGGGCATTTGTAGAATGCTCTAGCAGCAATGATGACACAACGCGCTTAAAACTAGGCAGGGCTACTTCTGCCCTAGAATCTAGGAAAGGCGCAAGGGGCTTAGGCACACGCTCCTTGCTCCCGCCTGCGTGCAAATATGCACGGATATATGCCGCCAAAGTGCGCAAATGGTAGAATCCATTTAGGCGATACTCTAGCATTGCTAGAGTGAGATAGATCTCCTTATCATCGCGCTTTGCCTGATCATCTCTCATCGCTTGAAATAGCACGGCTTGTGCTTGTAATAATCTCTTCCTTGATGCTAGCTCTTTTTCAAAGGCTTTGGCACTTATGCGAAGTATTGCGCTTGGGGCAAATGCCAAGGACTCTGGGCTTTGATCGTGGATAAATGGCGCAAATGGATTAGCAACTAGGGGGAAAATACCCAAGCTAGATTCTAGCTCTTTCGCCCTAGAATCTATGGCAATAGGCGTAGGAGCTGGGGTAAAAAACCGCACAAAATCCCTAGCCCCCACAAAGCTAAATGCCCTATGCTTGCACGCAGGATCCGCACTCTTTCTAGCACAATCTATGCTCGCACCTAGCGCGACTGATACGCCAAGCACACAGCACACAAGCAATCTCATCATAGCCGCACCAGCTTCGCGCCATAGCCGCCCATATTTGGTGGCGCATCGCTAAAGGACACGACTTTAGGGTGATTTTGCAAAAAGTCTTTTACCACCGCTGAGAGCACCCCTGTGCCAATGCCGTGGAAAATCAGCACCTCATCAAAGCCCGCGATTAAGCTATCGCTGATAAAATCCCCAAGCTTTTGCAAGGCTTCTTCTGCTCGCAAGCCGTGTAAGTCTAGCTTCACACTTGCCTTTGGGGTATAAGATAGAGTCGTTTTTGTCGCATTGTGTGCTTGTAAGCTAGCTTTGCTTGGGCTCTTAAGCTGGCTTTTTTCTACCTTTAGGCGCATACCAGATTCTAGCTCGATAAGACAATGCCGCTTTTCACTGCGGAGGATACGCGCATTGCACTCTCCATAGCGTGCCAGATCCCCTGTGGCAAACTCCTTATGCACAGGCTTTGGACTAGGCGGAGACTTGGGCTTGTGGCGCACAATCTCGTGTGCGCGGTTGAAGTTTCTATGCAGATCTTCTTGCGTGTTTGCCTGTGCTTTTAGGGCTTGTAAGGCTTTGTTAAAAGTGGATTCTAGCTCCCTTTCCCTTGCTTTGTATGCCCGCTCTAGCTCATCGATTTTCTCACTATAAGCCTCTTTGGCATTGCGAGCCTTTTGGATACGCTTTTGTAGCTCTTGGGCTTTGGACTCTAGCTCTAGGCTAAGGCTGCTGCTTTGCTCTATAAGGGCGTTTAGCCGCTCTTTATCACTGCCATAATGCTCTTTGGCTCGCGCGATAATATGCTTTGGTATGCCAAATTTCTGTGCGATTTCAAAGGCATAGCTTTTGCCAATACTGCCGTGCAAAAATGTATAGCTAGCGCAAGATTTCTCCACATCAAACATCGCTGCTGCTAGCTGGATCCTAGGATCTTTCGCCATAAGGGCGGCTAGGCGTTTGTGGTGGGTGGTTACTACAAGCTTGGCGTGCCTATCAAGCAAAAGCTCTAAAAGCACATTATACAAGCTAGCAGCCTCGTCCGCATCTGTGCCTAGCTCGATTTCATCAATGCCTAAAAGCATATCATCTTTATCTAGCTGCCGACTAAGCTCTAGCACCCTCCCTGCAAAAGTGCTTATATCATCTCTAGAGCTTTGAGGGTTTGAGATAATGGCATAGATATGCTTGTAGTGGGGGATATGGCTTTTGTGGGCGTTGATTTTCATAGGCAGCAAAAGCTTTGCCAAAAAGGCTGCACTTAGGAGTGATTTTAGCAGCATTGTCTTGCCCCCGGCATTGACGCCTGTAAGCAGCAGCAAGCCTTTGTCAAAGGTAAGGGTTAAGGGTTTGGGGTTTTTCAAAATAGGGTGGCAGAAGCTATGAAGGATTATGGTTTTGCTAGAGGATTGGGCTTTGTTTGGTTTTGGCGTTGGCTTTTCTGAAGAAACTGCGCTTCGCTTGTTTTGCGCGCTTTTCTGAAGAAACTGCGCTTCGCTTGTTTTGCGGGAGTCTGCGGCGAGGGCTTGGCTCTCCGCTAGGTAAATCCCTTCGCCCTCGCCTCGCCTCGCGCAACCCACAAAACGAAGTTTCTTTAGAAAAATCCTGCCGCCTGCGGCTTGTTTATCAAACACATTTTCAGTCTCTGCGTTGTTGTCGCACAATCCTTCCGCCTCGCTATCAAACGCACTTTCTACTTTTTCGTTTTGCGGCGTGTTTAATCTTTCAGCATTTTCCCTAGAATCCACTTTTTTACTAACGCCGTTTTTATCGTCATTGCGAGCAAGCGCGATAGTGCTTGCGTGGCAATCCACTTTTTGCGATTTTTCAAAAGTGGATTCTAGGGATTGCGTTGTTTCTGTAAAGCCATTTTGGGATTCTAGGGATTGGGCGAATTTTGCTTGAAGTTGCTCGCGGCAGGATTTTTCACGCCCAGCCCCTTTTTCTTTTTCTAGGATTCTAGGAATTGCGGTAGGGCTTTCAAAAGTGGATTCTACCTTTTGAGCTGTTTCTGTAAAGCCATTTTGGGATTCTAGGATTTGCGATGAGAAAGCAGGGTTGTGCAGTGGCGAGCAAGGAGATAAGACTTGGGTGTCTATCGACGAAGCGAGCCACAAACTCCCTGCTTTATCGCGCAAAGCCGAATCCCCACCACTAGAATCCACTTTTGCTAAAACAAACTCTAGCCCTAGATCTCTCGCAAACCCCACCCTCCCACACAACAAATCCACCACATCAAACTGCCTATCCAAAAACCGCAAAAACCTAAGCTCCCCACGCGCAATCTCGCTAAGACTCTCACAAAGCTTGCGCACCTCTAGAGCATACACATCGCGCAGCTCTTGGAGCTTATCATAGAGCCTAGCGATCTCGCTTGGCAGCACATAGAAAAACCCCCCTTGCGTGCGATCAAGCACAGAGCCCTTAAGCGCGCGCGTGTAGCCCGCCTTTAGCAAAAGGGTTTGCGCATCATAGATGAAGTGGATTTGCTTATCCACAAGATAGGGGGCTAGACTCTCTTTTGCTAGCAGGGCATTAAGAGCTTGCTGGATGGAGCCTTGCGTGCTGGAGAGCTGTGCGCGGATATTATCGATATGAGCAAATCGCCCTGCTTGTATCTCGCCTTTTTCATCAAAGATACAAAACGCCTGAAGCAAATGCGCTGGGATAAGGATCTTTGCCACAAAAGCGTGGAATTGAGACTCTGGGTAAGGGTGCAAAGCCTCTTGCAAAGTGGCAAAAAACTCTAGCTCCCTAGCAAAGCCCCAAATATCTTGCAAGCTTAGCGTGCCACGCTTTTGCAGGAGTAAAAATGCGTGAGAGAAGTCCGCAAGAGCTGGCAAAGAGGGGAGTTGCATAGAATCCATCTCGCGCAACATCGTGTGATAGAGCTGCATATCGCCTTGTAGATAAAGCGGCTTGGGGCGAGCTAGATAGGTGTGAAAATGTGTGAGAAACTCATCTAGATCAAGGGCTTGGGCTAGGCGAGAGTCTTGATGGGTTAGCATTAAAGTGCCTTTTTGTAGTGCAGGCATTGGCTTTTTACTAAAGAAACCTGCTTTGGCTTCGGCTTGCACCGCTTTGCTTGTTTTGCGAAAAAGCGGGGAGTTTGCCTTTTGTTTGTGGAAAAGCCAACTAGGCTTATCTCCGCACAAAAGGCTGCACAACCCCGCTTTTTCATCAAACATCCTGCCGCCTCGCTATCAAACACACTTTGGGCTTTTGTATTTTGCGACTCGTTTAAAATTTTTGCATTTTCCCTAGAATCCACTTTTTGACTTGCGGCTATTGCTCCGTCATTGCGAGCGGATTGAAAATCCGCGTGGCGATCCACTCCCCCCACTTTGTCATTACAAGCAAGCGCGGCAGCGATTGCGTGGCGATCCACTTTTTGCGATTTTTCAAAAGTGGATTCTAGGTTGTGAGTCTTTGTTTGTGTGGATTGCCACGCCGACAAGTCGGCTCGCAATGACAATAAAAAGGCTTCAATCTTAGAATCCACTTTTTCTAAAGAAGCTATGCTTTGTGTTTTGTGTTTGTAATTTTCAAAAGTGGATTCTAGGATTTTGGCGTTGTTTTTGTGGATTGCCACGCGAGCAAAGCTCGCTCGCAATGACGACACAACCGATTTTTCAAAATCGCCCTGATTGTCTTCTCCAAGGATTCTAGGAATTACTAAAGAAACCTGCTGCGGCTTCGCCTTGCACCGCTTCGCTTGTTTTGCGGTATTGCTTTCAAAAGTGGATTCTAGGTTTTCAACTTGTTTTGTAAAGCCGCTTTGGGATTCTAAGATTGTGGAGCTAGAATCGTGGCTTTTCAAGCCGCGCAAGGAGATAAGACTCGATGGTCTATCGACGAAGCGCGGCGATGAAATCCGCGATTCTAGCCCGCAAGCTGAATCCCCGCCAAGCAAAGCCGAATCCTTATACTTTCTCACAGCCTCTCCACTTCTTGCAACACCATCATCGGCACCCCCCTATACGCATCCATCTGCATACTAAAGCTCGCTAGAATCCACTCTTTGACCCTAAGCTCCTGCTCGCAAAAAAAGCAAATCCCCCAAAGATCCGTGCCAAAAAACCGCAGCTTTTTATGCTGTTTTATAGGGCTTATCTGGCGGATTTGTAGCCTAGCTTGCAAGATAGGCTTTGGATTGCCCTGCCCATAAGGCTCAAATCTCTGCAAAAGTGCAAATAGCTCTGTGTCAATATCTTTAACATCAATAGGCAAAATCTCAAGCCCCTCTTGCGTGCTTTGGCATTGTGGTAGCTCGCACAAGCCCTCCAAATACGCACACAATCTATCAAATCGCTCACACTCCACGCTAAGCCCAGCCGCCTTGCTATGCCCGCCAAACTCCCCTAGAATCTCCCTAGCCCCAAGCAGCACACTCATCAAATCCGCCTCGCCATAGGATCTCGCGCTGCCCTTTAGCATAGATTCTAGCCCTAGCTCCTTAGTGCGTGCTAGCACGATAGCTGGCTTTTTGTAGTGGTTTGCCATTTGCGCAGCGACAATGCCTAGCACCCCCTCGTGCCAATCCTCTCCCTTTGCAATCACGGCATTATCATAGACAATGGCAGTGGCTATGGCGGATTCTAGGACAGATTTTGCCGTGTCTTTGCGCTTTTGATTGAGCCGCAGCAACGACTCTAGCCCAGAATCCAACGCCCTAGCAAGCTGCGTGCTAATGGGGGCATTAGACTCTTGGCTTGCGTGCATATTTGCCTCTAAGCTACTAGAATCTAGCAGCAAAAACTCACTAGCAATGCGCCCTTCTTCCATACGCCCAGCAGCATTGAGTAAAGGTGTGAGTGAAAAGGAAATATCCGTAGCAGTGATATAGCGCGTCTTTAGGCGGGATTGCAGCTTTTGCAGGGCTGGGATTTGCGAGCTAGGCAGCTGCTTTAGCCCATAAAGCACGATGCATTTGTTGATTTGAGTAAGCGGCATCATATCAGCAATAGTTGCTAGCATCACAAGCTCTAAAAGCGGCGTGATTGCCACACTAGCCCCTAGGGCGATCTTTAGCCCCGCGCAAAAATACCACGCCACAAGCGCACCGCAAATTTCTTTTTGCGCAAAGGTGCAGTCCTTTTGCTGGGGATTTATGATGAAGTCCGCATTAGGCAGCGTATCTTTGGGGATATGATGATCTGTGATGATAAGCGCGATGCCCTGCTGCTTGCAATACTCTGCGGCTTCATAGGCGGTTATGCCATTATCCACGGTGATGACTACATCGCTTGGATTAGCTTCAATGATCGCCTTTGACACACCATAGCCATCGCTAAAGCGGCTTGGGATCACATAGCTAATGTGCTGATAGCCCAGCAAGGCAAAAAACTTCATCATAACCACACTAGCAATCACCCCATCAACATCATAATCCCCCACCACTAAGATCTTGCACTCTGGATTCTCGCGCATTTTTTGGGCTAGAAATTTACACGCCTGCTCGCAGGATTTGAGCTGATATGGGTGAGGGAGGGTCGATAGCGTGGGGAAGTCCCACTGCTTGGTGCGATTGTGTAAAAGGGTGTAGATGTCCTCTTTACTAAGCGGGCGATGAGACATCTTAGCTCTTTGGGTTAGATTTGGATTCTAGTGCCTTTTTCACAAAGGCTAAGATGATGGGATTTGGGGCTTGCAAGCGCGAGGTAAATTCTGGGTGGAACTGCACGCCGATGAAAAAGGGGTGCTTCTCTAGCTCGATAGCTTCAATAAGCCCGCTCTTTGACTCACCGCTGATAGTCATACCATTTTTTTCTAGCAAGGCTCGGTAGGCGGGGTTTGCTTCATAGCGGTGGCGGTGGCGTTCTTTGATGATTTTGGCGTGATTGTAAGCAGTGGCGATATGGCTTTTAGGGCGTAGCACGCACTCATACTCACCAAGCCGCATAGTCCCGCCCATAGGGGACTTGATCGTGCGGATCTGGGAGTTGCCGCATTGATCGATGAAGTCTTCTATCAAGTAAATAAATGGGTAGGAAGTATCAGGGGCAAACTCACTAGAATCCGCTTTTTCTATGCCTAGCACATTACGGGCAAACTCTATAATACTTAGCTGCATTCCCAAGCATATCCCTAAAAATGGCACTTTATGCTCCCTAGCATAGCGGATCGCTAAAATCTTGCCCTCTATGCCACGGCTGCCAAAGCCCCCGGGGATCAAAATCCCATCAACATCACTTAGCTCCTCGCCTTGTGTATGCTCTAGGGCTTGGCTATCAATCCACTTAATATGCACGCGTGTGTCGATGTTTGCCCCTGCGTGGATTAGGGCTTCGGTTAGAGATTTGTAGGATTCTTTTAGGTGGAGATATTTCCCTACAAAGGCGATTGTAACCTCATCTTTTGGCGAGATGATCTTTTTTACCAACATATCCCATTCATTCATATCTGGCGCGATAGGCTCAAGCGCGAAATGCCTAGATACAGGGGTTAAAATCCCCTCTTTTAAGAAATTAAGCGGGCATTGATAGATACTTTTAGCATCAAGGGCTTCAATCACGCTATCATCAGCCACATCGCAGCTCATCGCAAGCTTTTTCTTAAGCTCTTTGCTTAGAGGCTTTTCAGCCCTAGCGATGATGATTTGCGGTGTGATCCCTATGCGGCGTAGCTCTTGCACAGAGTGCTGGGTGGGCTTTGTCTTTAGCTCACCTGCTGCTCTAATGAGCGGGATAAGTGTTACATGGATACTTAAGACTTGCGTATTGGGTAGCTCGTGTTTGAGCTGGCGCATAGCCTCCAAAAATGGCAGCCCCTCAATATCCCCTACCGTGCCTCCTAGCTCGATGACTAAGAAGTCATAGCCCTTGCCCACAGCCTTTATGCGGCTTTTTATCTCATCGACAATATGCGGGACTACTTGGATCGTTTTTCCTAGATAATTGCCCTTGCGCTCATTCTCTATGACAGAGAGATAGACCTGCCCTGTGGTGAAATTATTGCCTTTGCTAAGGCTTGTGTTTAAAAATCGCTCATAATGCCCTATGTCTAAATCCGTCTCTGCGCCATCGGCTGTTACAAACACTTCTCCGTGCTCTAGCGGACTCATCGTGCCCGGATCGATATTGATATATGGATCGATTTTTAGGATATTGACCTTATAGCCACTTTGCTTTAGCAAGGTCGCTAGCGATGATGATGAAATCCCTTTCCCCAGTGAGCTTAACACCCCTCCTGTAACAAATATGTATTTTGTATGTGCCATTATTGAATCCTTACAATTTAATCCTTACATTACATTGCGCAACATTACACAATATTACACAACATTGCGCATCTGCGCTTGTATCACCTATGATTATGCTTACAATCCTATACAAAAACCCCTTACAAAGTTATTATTTTTAGATTTATATTTTTGTTTTACAATATTTAGCATATCAAGGCTACTAAATGCGTAGCCTATATGTTTGTAAGGATATGAAGTATGATGATGTTTTGCCTTTGTTATGTGCTTTTTTTGACCATTCCTAGCATTGTGATTGATATACTACAAATCTACCATATCAAAGCCTTTGCCAAGCGACAAGCCGTAATACTCCAGCCCAAAGACTATGCAATCTCTGCTAACTACTCTTTGGCAAACTTGCGCTTATCCATAATTAGCCATATTTTTGAAGCACTGATTTTTATCGCGTGGGTGAGCTTTGGACTTGCGGCGTGGCAAGACTTTTTGGCAGAAGAAGCAGCCTTTGGCTTCATCATCTTTGTGCTAGGATTTGTGCTGATTAACGCTCTCTTGCAACTTCCTCTTAGCGCGTATAAGCAGCTGCGACTAGATAAACTCTATGGATTCTCGAATGTAACTTGGCAGATCTTTTTCATCGATACACTAAAGAGCTTCGCGCTTATAGCAGTGTTTGGATTCTTGGTGCTATGGCTTTTGCTTATTGTGATGGATTATGCGTATTGGTGGCTAGCGGGATTTGGCGTGGTATTTTTGCTTATGGTAGTGATCAATGCCCTATATCCCACGCTTATTGCACCTATTTTTAATACCTTCACACCGCTTAATAACCAAAACCTCCAAGACAAAATCCAAGAGCTTATGAGTAAAGCTGGCTTTAAGGCAAATGGGATTTTTGTGATGGATGCAAGCAGGCGAGATGGCAGGCTTAATGCGTATTTTGGTGGATTGGGGAGTGCGAAAAGAGTCGTGCTATTTGACACACTATTAGAAAAGGTAAGCTCTGAGGGCTTGCTTGCGATCTTAGCCCACGAGCTTGGGCATTTTAAGCACAAAGACATAATAGTCAATTTGCTGCTCTCTGGCGTGTTGCTCTTTGGGCTGTTTTTTGTCGCTGGGCATTTGCCTGCGGGGCTGTTTGATACATTGAGACTGCAAAACAACCACGCCACTTCACTGACGATTTTACTGCTGATCGCGCCTATTGTGTCCTTTTGGCTAATGCCGCTTATCGGCTATTTTAGCCGCAAGGCAGAATACCGCGCAGATGCTTATAGTGTCTCACTCACTAGCGCACACTGCCTAAAAGAAGCCCTAATCCGCCTTGTCAATGAGAACAAAACTTTCCCCCACTCCCACCCTGCTTATGTGTTTTTCCACTATACACATCCGCCGCTTTTAGATCGGCTAAAAGCCCTTGATATACCGCAAGCACATTGACCTAGCGCGATGGACATAAACACAGCCCTACAACACGCGCTTGCTTGCTTGCGCCAAGCCCATCTAGCCACTTCTCAAGAAGCCCCACCACCAAGAAAAAACCACCAAGAAATCTGCCAAGCCCCCGCACCACGAGCAAGGCTAGAAGCTGAAATCTTGCTAGGCTTTGTGCTAGGCAAAGAGCGCGTATGGCTACACACACACGATAGGCAAAAGCTAGATTCTAGGGAGCAAGAGCGGTTTTTCTCTCTCATTGATCAAAGAGCCAAAGGCTGCCCGATAGAGTATTTGACACATAGGGTAAGCTTTTTAGACTTTGAGTTATTTGTGGATCCTAGTGTGCTAATCCCTCGCCCAGAAAGTGAGATTTTGGTGCAAAAAGTATGCGAGACTCTAAGCCACGATCAAAGCCCACATTTAACGCTTATCGAAGTGGGCATAGGCTCTGGGGCACTTAGCATAGCCATAGCCCGTGCATTCCCAAAACTCTCTATCATCGCCACAGATATTAGCCAAGCAGCCTTGCACACCGCTGCGCGCAATATCGCGCATTTTGACTTACAAGAGCGCATTATGCTTAGGCATACTTCCTTGCTTGATGGCATAGATACTAGCTCCATCTCGCTAGTATTCTCAAACCCTCCCTATATCGCCACATCTTACCCCATAGCAAAATCTCTTAGCTATGAGCCTAGTAGCGCGCTCTTTGGCGGCGAAAAAGGCAGTGAAATACTTGAGAGTCTAATCGCCAAGTGCAGCACACACAAAATCCCCTATCTTGTGTGCGAAATGGGCTATGATCAAAAGCACCGCCTAGCACAAGTGCTAGAATCTAGCGGCTATGAAGCAGAGTTTTACACAGACTTAGCGGGGCTTGATCGTGGGTTTGTCGCTAGGCTTCAAAGCTAGCCCAAACACAAGAGATAAGCAAAGCCCTAAGGCTCAAGGCTTAGTGAAGGCACAAGTCGTATGCGGAATCCACTCTCCCCCACAAGCTCTATATACTCATCATTACCCTGCACGATAAATCGCCCATTAAAATTACGCGCAAAAATAGCTTCAAGATTGGATTCTAGGGCTTTAGCACACATCTTTTTACTCAAGCCCCCTGCCCCCACGACTAGCACCTTGCCTCCACCTTGCACTTGATATGGAGCAAAGAAGTTATTACACCCCACAATGCCACTTACCTGCGAGGAAGAAAAGAGCAAAAAGGCATTTTCTATCTCATAAGGCACAGCGATCTCATACTCGCCAAGCTGCATAAACTCCACTTCAAATCGCCCCACCTTGCCAAGTGTATAAGCACTCACACCAAGCAAGCTTTCACTAGCATTTAGCACGCTGCACATAAGCCCAAATAACAGCACCCAAAGCACTTTGCACACACGCATAATCTCTCCTTATCAATACAGCACCAAGCTCTTGCTATCATAGCTATAAATCCCAAATACCACGACATATAGCACAAATACAAAGCCTAGATTCTCCCACACCACACGCGGGATCTCCAAACGCTTGAAGTAATAAAACCCCCATTCAAACACCGCCAAAGCAAGAAATACCCACACGATTTTGCCCCCATACAGCGCAAAAAGCATCGCGTAATTTTCATTGCTAAGCAGAGCCAAAGCCTCTAGCACACTTGCGTGAAATCCGGGCACAAGATCGCTAGAAACTAAGCTAGGATAGGCACAAAGCAAATAGAGTAGCAATAGCAGCACATAATGCTGGAAAATCTTCAGCCTATCGCTAAGGATCAGCGCGAAAAATAGCACCAAAATCCCTATGAAATTCTCCGCATACAATGTAATAGCCCCAATAAAAGGCAAAAACACTAGATAAAAATACTGCAAAAAAGTGGATTCTAGCGCGGGGTCTAAAGTGGATTCTAGCGGAGAGCTAGCAGGCAAGGAGCGGGTATCAATCATCTCTAGCGCACTAGGTAGCAAGATAGCAAGCACAACAACATAGCCAAGAAACAGCATAAACATCTTGGCATTATAGCTACTAGAAAACGCGCTAGAGACAATCTGCTTGCAAAGCTTTATCATAGGTTTTGGCTATTTCAAGCTCTCATCAATGAGTGCGTAGAGGCGTTGGCTAAAGTCTTTGGCACTATCAAGACTGCCAGATTCTAGGAGCCTAGCACTATCATAGAGCAAATGCGCGACTTCTTGCGCCTTGCTAGAATCCACTTTTATAAGCTTGCTAAAAATGCTGTGATTGACATTGATTTGCACACTTTTTTTGCCCTTTGGCAGCTCCTGCCCCATTTGACGCATAAGATTTACCATCATCGCATTTTGCTCCTCGCCCAAAAGCGCGATAGGCGAGCTTAGGCTAGCACTTAGCTCCACGCTAGCGATCTCTTCGCCCAGCGCATCTTTGAAAGCCTGCACGATAGGCGCAAATTTCTTGTTGGTCTCTTCATCGATTTTTTCTTCTCCAAGCTCTTGCAAAGCCTCTTTGCTTGTGGCGTCTTTTAGCGGGGTTTTGTCGTATTCTCCCACGCTTGGCATTACAAAGCCATCGACCTCATCGCTTAAAAGCAGCACATCAAAGCCAAGCTTTGCATATTTCTCTAATAATGGCGAAGCTTTCAGCAGATCTTTATTCTCACCGATGATATAGTAGATACTTTTTTGCTCCTTTGGCATTGCTTGCTTATAGTCCTTTAGGCTAAGGTTTTCCGCCTTACTGCTATCAAATCGCAAAAGCTCTAAAATCTTTTCTTTGTTTTCATAATCACTATATAGCCCCTCTTTTAGCACCCTGCCAAACTGCTCATAAAAGCCCTTGTATTTCTTGCTATCTTTGGAGAGCTTTTCTATCTCGCTTAAGATTTTCTTGGTGCTAGCGGATTTAATATTAGCTAGAATCTTATTTTGCTGCAAAATCTCGCGGCTCACATTAAGCGGGAGATCTTCACTATCAATCACCCCACGCACGAAGCGCAAATACTGGGGCAAAAGCTCCTTGTCATCATCAGTGATAAACACGCGCTTGACATAGAGCTTCACCCCAGAGCGATAATCCACGCGGTAGAGATCAAAGGGCGCGACAGAGGGGATAAAAAAGAGCGTGGTGTATTCTAAATTGCCCTCCACTTTTGTATGCACATAGCTTAGTGGCTCGCTATTATCGTGGGCAAAGCCTTTGTAAAACTCTTTATAATCTTGCTCTTTTAGCTCATTTTTGGGGATTTTCCACAGGGCTTTGGCAGTGTTTAGCTGCTCGCATTTTTGTAGCACTTCATCATTTTTGCCCTCTTTTTTCTCCTCTTCTGTGGCGTATTTTGTCTCCTCATAGTGCAGAAAAATAGGGAAGCCAATGTGATCGGAGTATTTTTTGATGATAGATTCTATCTCCCAGCGACTTGCAAAATGCTTCTCATCATCTTTCAAATATAGCGCGATCTCTGTGCCGTGCGTGTCTTTCTTGCATTCAGTGATCTCATACTCTCCGCTGCCATCACTCACCCAGCTAAAGGCTTGCTCCTGCGCGGCTTTTTTGGTCGTTACCACTACCTTTTGTGCCACCATAAAGGCTGAGTAAAATCCCACGCCAAATTGCCCAATAAGTGCGGAGTCTTTTTTCTTATCGCCGCTTAGGGCGTTTAGGAAGCTTTTTGTGCCGGATTTTGCGATTGTGCCTAGATTGTCAATGAGCTCTTGCTCACTCATACCAATCCCAGAATCCACTATTTTTAGCACGCCCTTTTTCTCATCGAAGTGAATATCAATGCGCGGCTCAAAGGCGATATGCTTAAACCCATCATCGCTAATAGTGAGATAATTAAGCTTATCAAGCGCATCAGAAGCATTGCTTACAAGCTCGCGCAAGAAAATCTCTTTGTTTGAATAGAGTGAATGGATCATAAGATCTAGCAGCTGCTTAATTTCTGTTTGAAATGCCATTTTCTTTGCCATTGTGTATCCTTTGTAAAAATTTTGGCAATTATAGCAGGGAATTGATAAATATGCAAAAACTTTATATGATAACTATAAATCTTAGTGAGCCTATATCACATAGATTTTATGACACTTTACACTAAACTATCCTCGCACAACCCCTACAAAAAGTGGATTCTAGCGGTGCATTTGTGGGGTTGTGGGCGTGTGGGAACTTTGGGTAAAAGTGGATTCTAGTAGAGTGTGGGAGTGGGAGATATAGAGAGTGAGAAAAATAGAAAATAGATTGCCCTGCCGCCGTTGTCGGCTCACAATGACAGAAAAGGGCTTTCACACTAGAATCCACTTTCGCGGATTTATGGATCGCCACGCCTTGCTGGCACAAGGCTCGAGATGACAGAAAAGGCGTTTTCACAAAGCCTGTTTTACTTCAAAAAGCTTGGTTTGCTTACAAAGCCTGCTTTACTACCGCACGATTCTAAGAGTTGCGGTGGGGTCCTTGCGGGCTTTGGGGCAATTTGGGGTGGGAGTTACCTAAGCGGTAATGACTACCCCCAAATTGCCCCAATCGCGTCAAATTGCTCGCCCAAGGCTGAATCGCCAACCCCCTAGAATCCACTTTTAAAGGATGGGCAGAGATCGGCTATTTGCCTAGATAAACTTGCCTTGGGCGAGTGATCCTAGCGCGAGTGTTTTTAGAATGCTCGATAAGCTGCGCACACCAGCCCGGCATCCTCCCTAGCACAAAAATCGGCGTGAAGAGCTGTGTAGGGATCTTTAGCGCAGTTAGGATAATACCGCTGTAAAAATCCACATTAGGATAGAGATTGCGCGCTTGGAAGTAGTCATCTTGCAGGGCGACTTCTTCAAGCTTTTCGGCAATATCGCTTAGGCGGTGGTCCATTTTTATACCCTTTTTATCAAGCTCATTTTTAAGAGCCTTAATCGCCTTGGCGCGTGGGTCGTAGCTTTTATACACCCTATGCCCAAAGCCCATAAGTCTAAATGGATCATTCTTGTCTTTTGCCTTCTCAACAAAGCGTGCGACATTTTTCACATCGCCGATCTCATTAAGCTGGCACAGCACCGCTTCATTTGCCCCGCCGTGTGCTGGACCCCATAGGGCGTTGATCCCAGAAGCAAGAGCAGCATAAGGATGCACGCCTGTGGAAGCGACATTGCGCACGGTTGTAGTGGAGGCATTTTGCCCGTGATCGGCGTGGAGACTTAGGATTTTATCCAATGCTTCTACCTCAAGGGGCGTGATTTCTTGCTCGCCTTTTAGCGTGTGCTTAAGCCTGCCGTGCGGATAAGCGCGAAGCATATATAAGAAGTTTTCTACATAGCTTTTACTAATATCTGGCTCGATAAATGGCGCACCCACAGAGTTGCGATAGCAAAAGGCTATCATTGTGGGGATTTTGGCGATGATCCTTCGTGCCATTGTTTGATAGTCATCTTCATCGTCCATTTCTTTGTGATCATAATAGAGTGTGGCTAGCACAGAAACAAGCGCAGAGAGCGTTGCCATAGGGTGCGCAGAATCTGGGAAAATACTAAAAATCCCCTTCAATCGCTCGTGCAAAAAGCTTCTATGGCGCAGCTCTAAGTCAAAATCTAGCGATTCTTGCGCATTTTTGGGTAGCTCATCGCTAATGAGTAGCTTACAAATATCGGTAAATTTGTATTTATCAACAAGCTCTTGGATCGGGATCCCCTTATAGAGTAGCTCGCCATCTTTGCCATTGACATAGCTAATTGTGGATTCACAGCCTGCTGTGCTGCCATAGCCCGGATCATAGGCAAAAATCCCTGTCGTCTCAAAAAGCTTAGAAAAATTCACCGCCTTTGGACCTCTGGTGCATTCGATGAGATCAAAATCCCAGCTTTGATTGGTTTCATTGTTGGTAAGAGTGATTGTCCCCATTGCGTGTCCTTTCAAATGTGATGTATAAATATTCTACACTATTTTTTGTATTAGGTAAATGTTTTTTTTACTTATTTGGGCTTGGTGGGGGCGTGCGATGTGGTGTGTAGTAATTGGGCTAGATGTCGCAAGGCTTGCGGCAGGGCAGATCCTAGTCTAAGCCCTGCTAGCGCGGTTTTTAGCTCTTGCAATCGCTTAGAATCCACTTTTGCGCTAGAGCAGATACTTAGAGAATCTACGCCAAACTCCTTAGCTAGCTGATATAGCGCATCTCTAGGACTTAGGGCTTTTATAATCGCCCCCTTATCTGCAAAGTGCGCGATCTGGGCGCGTTGATTGGAGGCGGATTCTAGGATAATGCTAGGGATTTGCAGGGTAAGCAGCTCTAGCATACTTCCACCCCCTGCGCTAATGGCACATTCACACGCTTGTGCTAGAGAGAGAAACGCATCTGGGCTAAGGTCGCGATAGATAGTGATAGCTTCACTAAGCTCTGCTACAAGCGATGGGCAAAGTGTATGTGCATAGCCCCCACCTAGCACGATATGAAAATGCACAGAGCCTACTCTAGCCCCCAAGCAATCACGCAAGCCCTGCAAAAATGCCTGTGTCAAATCCCCAGAATCCACCCCGCCAAAATTCACAAAAATATGCTTTGTTAATGGGATTGAAGCGTGCGGTGTTTGAGGCTTAATTTGCGCGTATTGCGGCACGATAGCAAACTCCTCCCCACACCAAAGATGATAAGGCTTAGGCGCAAAATGTGTGCTAGCCTCTAGCGTGGGGTTTAGGATATAGCTTTGTGGTGGATACACATCGCGCAGTGTGTCATCTAGGCAGATAAGCGCGCTTGCTTGTCGCTTGATATGCGCATATACCTCCCTAGTAGCCATATAGCTATCGACTATGGCAAGCACGCTTTCTTTAGGCTTTTTTTCTCTAAGCACGCTTGATAGGGTATCTTCACAAAACCACTCGTGTGTAAAAAAGTGGATTCTAGCACCAAGATCGCTAGGCACAATCTTGCCAAACTCTGGGGTAAAATCACCGCGATTATGGAGTGCTATGTGAGCGACTTCTGGGATTTGCGCCAAGATCCTAGCAAGCTTTATGCAGCGATACAAATGCCCTAAGCCTATCTCCTGCCCACTCTCGCACAATATCTCAACGCTAATGCCACGCGTTTGTGCTATCTCCTTGCTTGCTCTGCTACCACTCGCCCCCTTGCTTTCACTTATCATCATAGAATCTAGCCTTAGAAGTTTAGCCGTAGCCCAGAGCCTGCACGCGTTAGAGAGTAGTTAAACTCATACAAGCTATCCCCAAAGCCGTGTATCACTTGAAAATATATGCCCACGCGCTTGCTTAAGCGATAAGTATAGCCAAGCTCAAGCCGCCCCTTCCAGTCCCAATACTCCTTGCTAAAGTAGTTATTAAAAATATTATTCACATAGAGTTCAAAAAGATGTCTTTTATACTCATACGACAATGCCATATCCCCAAAGCCGATATAAGAGGTGAGATTGTCATTATCCCCCATATCGCTGATCAAATGCTTGCCCACAGGCACCCACGCTCGAAGCGATAGCCCAAATCGCCCCCTTTGCCAATCAATCTGGGCGATAAAGCGATCAATAGACTTAGACCGCCGAAGCCAGCCCGGATCATCTTTGCTTAAGCCATCATTGCGAATATCTGCTTCTCCTACGACAAGATTATCCTTGCGCTCGCCATTGCTTAGGTGGATATAGCCTAGGCGCATTGTCGTGATATAGCCTCCTAAAAATGCTAGCTGCTTGGTGTAGTTAAACATAAAACTTGGGCTAAAGTTTATATCGCGCATAGGCTTAGAATCTTTGGCATTATAGATTTGAAACCAATGTGTCTGTGTATAAGCAAAGTCAAAATTACAATATTTGCACACAAGCTGCTCCAAAAACACCACGCGAAAGCTCACTTGAAACTTCATCTCCACGGGAATGTCATTCCTAGAATATGGCGGGCTAAAGCTGTAATATGCTGGCAAAATATAAATAGGGAGATTGTTTGCTAGCTGGATATATTTGGTCTTTGGATTTATGGGGGCGTTTTGCTCTGCTGGGGTTTGAAGCAAGAGATTGTTCTGCAAGGATTCTGGCAGGTCTTGATACAGCTGGCTTGATGGTATAGCGGTGGTCGTGCGATCTTTTGTCGTGTGATCTTGAGTAGAGCTAGAGTCTGCTTGCATAAGCAGCACACACACTTGCAGCACCCACACAACCACCAGCACCCTACGCACTTTTGCCCTTTAGCTTAAATCTAACAAAGCCTTGATTATAGTGTATTTTTACGCGCATTAGGCTAGAATCCGCCAAATCAAAGATTCAAATCAAAGCTTCAAATAGAGGTGCTATGAGTGCTGCTAATGTATTTATGCAAGGTATGCTACTTGGCATTAGTCTTATCGTAGTCATAGGTCCGCAAAATGCCTTTGTGATACGGCAAGGGCTTGCTCGTAGCCATATCCTTAGCGTGATTTGCGTGTGCTTGGCGTGCGATATTGTAGTAATGGGGCTTAGTGTCTTTGGCATAGGCAGGGCAGTCAATCAAGGCAGCGTGTGGTTTTTTGTGCTTGGGGGGTGTGGGATAGGGTTTTTGCTCTTTTATGCCTTTGGCTCCTTTAGGGGTGCATATAGACTTCTTACAAGCAAAAACTTGCAGCAATCCCTAGAATCCAGCCACGCAGCCACCACGCAAAAACGCGCCATAGCAAGCACCCTAGCCCTAACACTCCTTAACCCAAACTTCTACATCGATACTTTTGTCATTATCGGCGGCGTGAGTGCCACGCTTACAGATCCTAGCGCGAAGGGGGTGTTTTTCCTAGGGCTTATTGGGGTGTCATTTGTGTGGTATTTTGGCGTGGGGTATGGGGTCCGGGTGTTTTCTAGCTTTTTTCAAAGCCCTAGGGCGTGGGCAGCTCTAGAGTGCTTCACAGGCTGCATAATGTGCGCTTTATGCTATGGGCTAGGCGCAGTGCTATATACAGAATACAAGGGGCTATATGCCTAGATATACTAAGGCATTGCTGCAAGATCTGCTAGATCACGCCTACTATGCGCATAATCGCGCAGGAGCAATTAGCGAGCAAAATCTAGACCCCTTGCTTGTCGTCTATGAAAACTCTCATCGCGCCAATCTCCCCGCTATCGCGCTTGTATGCGCGCTTTTTGCGTATGGGAGCGTGGGGGCTATCGTGGGGTTTTTGCGGAGGCTAGATTTTGGGCTGCTTGGTGGGGATTCGGTCTTGGGTAGGCAATGCGGCAGTGTTGCACTTTGTGGCAAAGGCACGACCACCAAGGTCGCTAACCTTCCCCCATTTTTGCAAAGCTACACGGTCCCCACCACAACCCCTAGAATCCTAGAAGAAGAAAATCAAGCCGAGTGTGAAAACGCTATCTCACTAGAATCCACTTTTGAAAAAAGCTACGATTGTGGGGCAAACGCCCTATCTCTGTCATTGCGAGCTTTGGCGCAAGACAAAGCGCGACAATCCACAAGCACAAAAAACACAAAGCGAAGCTTCTTTAGAAAAGTGGATTCTAGTAATGATTATTCTGCTAGCACAAAAGCTATGGATTGCCACGCCACTGCTGGTGCAGTGTCTCGCAATGACGATAAAAAAGTGGATTCTAGCGCAAGCCACAACGATTCTAGCACCGCGACAATTTTAAACGACTCTGCACAGGATTCTAGGATTTTTGAGAACAAAGCCCAAAGTATAACCGCGCCACAGGCAAAAGTGGATTCTAGTTTTGAAACTATGGATTGCCACGCCTTGCCTAGCGACAAGGCTCGCAATGACGATAAAAAAGTGGATTCTAGGAATTTCACCCAGAATGCTGAAAATGTGTTTTGTAGCCAAGCAGCTAGGCGGCAGGATTTTGAGGCTAGAATCGTGGCTTTGCAAGGTGAGTCAAGGGCGCATACTTTGGCGTATGTAACCGCCGACTCGCCGCAGCAATCCGCGATTCTAGCCCAAAAGCCAACGCCCAAACCAAGCAAAGCCGAATCCTCTAGACTAGAAAATATTTTGCACACCACCTTCCCCTACTACCGCTTCCAAACAAGCGACGATGTCAAGCTCCTCTTTGCAAGCCTAGCGTGCATTATCGACCAAGGCGGACTAGAATCCACTTTTGCCCACAAAGCCACGCCGCTAGCTATCATTAACGCCTTGCACCAAGCCATCTATCTCCACGCAAGCAGGATTCTAGCTAGCCCACTTTATGCGCCCTTTTTCACTCAAGATTACCGCGCGAGATTCTTAGCTAGCAAGACATTTTCCCAAGGCTTTAGCTTTCTTGTAGGCGTATCGCCTAGCTCGCCGCTGAAGCGGTGGCTTATGTTTCTACGCTGGCTAGTGCGCAAAGACCATATCGATCTAGGGCTATGGCAAGATCTTGTATCCCCTAGTGATTTGCTCCTCCCGCTTGATACCCACACCTTGCGTGTAAGTCGCGCTCTCTCACTGCTAAAGCGCAAAAGCTATGATAGAAAAGCCGTGCTAGAAGTAAGCATAGCCCTTAGGCGATTTTGCCCGCACGATCCTATCCGCTATGACTTTGCCCTCTATCGCTTAGGGCAGAGTGGAGAGCTAGCCACGATGATAGCTAGGCTTAAGTAGCAAATTATGCCGCGCAGGTTTATAAACATTGTATAATGCCACCCTATGCGTAAAGCCCCAAAATAAGTGTGTATAGTAAGGAGTGTGAAATGGTGGATTATGGGATCAAATATTGGTCAAATGATGATTTTATCATCGAAGATGGGCTTGTGAAAGTCAATTACCAAAACAAGCCTGCCTTGCTTGAGATCGTGCAAGAAATCCGCGAGAAAGGCTACAAAGGTCCCTTGCTTGTGCGCTTTCCTCATCTAATCCACAAGCAAATAAGCCAGCTGTTTAATGCCTTTAAAACTGCCATTGATGAATACCACTATAAAGGCTCTTTCAAAGCCGTTTTCCCGCTCAAAGTCAATCAAATGCCAAACTTTGTGCTGCCGCTTATGGACTGCGTGCAAGGGCTATCCTATGGGCTAGAGGCAGGCAGCAAGTCTGAGCTTATTGTCGCTATGGCTTATACCAATGCCAATGCCCCCATAACAGTCAATGGCTTTAAGGATAAAGAGATGATCTCCCTAGGCTTTATCGCTGCCAAAATGGGGCATCACATCACCCTAACCATTGAAGGGCTAAATGAGCTAGAATCCATTATCCAAGTGGCGAAAGAGCTTGGCGCACCCTACCCTAATATCGGCTTGCGTATTAGGCTACACAGCACAGGCACAGGCGTATGGGGCAAGTCTGGCGGGATCAATGCCAAATTTGGGCTAACTTCTACCGAGCTTTTAGAAGCGATACGGCGGCTTGAAGACTCCAAGCTCCTAGCGCAATTTACAATGATCCACTTCCACATAGGCAGCCAGATCAGCGATATTTCTCCGCTTAAAAAGGCGATCCGTGAAGTGGGCAATATCTACACAGAGCTGCGCAAAATGGGGGCAAAAAACCTAACTTGTGTCAATATCGGTGGCGGACTAGCCGTAGAATACACCCAGCACGAGGGCGAAAATAATCGCAACTACACACTAAGCGAGTTTAGCGGCGATGTGGTCTTCTCGCTTAAAGAAATCGTGCGCAACAAGCAAGAAAAAGAGCCGGATATTTTCATAGAATCCGGTCGCTTTGTCTCGGCAAACCACGCCGTTTTAGTCGCCCCTGTGCTAGAGCTTTTTAGCCAAGAGTATGATGAAAAAGCCCTGCGCTTGAAAGAAAACAACCCCCCGCTAATCGCCGAAATGCTCGATCTCTACCAAAGTGTGAGTGAGAAAAACGCCATTGAGTATTTGCACGATAGTCTTGATCATATGGAGTCGCTTTTGACACTCTTTGATCTAGGCTATATCGATCTAACTGATCGCTCCAACACCGAAATCCTCGTGCATTTAATCATCAAAAAAGTCATAAAACTCCTAAAGCACAAAAATCACAACGACATTATTAGAATCCAAGAGCAAGTCCAAGAGCGATATTTGCTTAATTGCAGCTTTTTCCAGAGCTTGCCGGATTATTGGGGGCTTGGGCAGAGCTTCCCTGTGATGCCACTAGATAGGCTCAATCGCCGCCCCACTAGAAGTGCAAGCCTCTGGGATATTACTTGTGATAGCGATGGCGAGATCGCCTTTGATGCCAAAAAGCCCTTATACTTGCACGATGTTGATGTGATGAAAGAAGAGTATTTCCTAGGATTTTTCCTAGTGGGGGCGTATCAAGAGGTGCTAGGTATGCGGCATAATCTCTTCACCCACCCCACAGAATTTAGCGTGGTGTTTGATGATGATCTCAACAAGGGCTATGAGATAGAAAATCTGCTTGAGGCGCAAAATATCCTTGATGTGCTAGATGACTTAGACTATGACACCAAGGAGATCGAGCGGATTTTGAAGCAGCGCATTGATGATTCTGGCATTAGCGATGATGATAAAAAAGAAGTGCTAGGAATGCTCTATGTAATGCTTAGTGAAAATGGCTATTTACGCACCATCACCAAAGACCAGTAAGGATTAAGACACTATGCAAGCCCCTAGCCTTTTTACTCTCATCAAAGAAGACTTCTCCACCCCAGCGCGCAAAGACCCCGCGCTAAAATCTAAAATCGAGCTGTTTTTCAACTATCCGGGCGTGATCGCGCTTGTGCATTATCGACTCGCTCATAGTCTCTATGTGCGTGGCTTTAGGGTGCTAGCGCGTATGATTATGGGATTTGCGCAGTTTATGACAAATATCGACATTCACCCAGCGGCGCACATTGGGCGGCGTGTGTTTATCGACCACGGCATAGGCGTGGTGATCGGCGAGACGGCGATTATAGGCGATGATGTAACAATCTATCAAGGCGTGAGTTTGGGGGGCGTGAGCCTAGCACGAGAGAAACGCCACCCCACGCTAGAAAATGGTGTAGTTGTAGGGGCTGGGGCAAAGGTTTTGGGCGATATTACTATCGGTGCAAATGCCAAAATCGGCGCAAACTCTGTCGTGATCAAAGATGTGCCCCAAGGCTGCACCGCCGTAGGCATACCAGCACGCATTATCACGCCAAAGCCAGAATCCACTTTTGCAAGCAAACCAAGCAGTGAGCTATGCCTAGCCCAAAGCAGCGGGACAAATGCCCTGCTCCCTGATGTAAGCAAGCAGGCGTTTTTGTATCTGCTAGAACGCATAGAGATCTTAGAGAAGCAAGCCCACATAGCAGATATGGACTGCCACAAAGCCCAAGAATCTATGCAGGAGCTAAAAACACAGCTTGATAAACGATATAGAGAATATATCCAAGCCTTGCGAGACAAAGACTCTTGAATCCCACAATCCTAAACGCCCACACCACAAGGAATATCTTCTAGCAAGTTTATGTGCAGTCTTTCGCAAGATTCTAGCATTGTGTTGCGCGACTAAAGCCTTATAAAGCCGCAACTCACCTATCTCTCATAAAAAACTTAAGCCCTATCAACCCAAATGGCATAACTGCTTATGGGCAAAAGGGAATCACCAAAATTCTAGTAGATTCTAGTGTCTAGGCTTGTAAATAGTCTAGTTATTGATATTTTTACTGAATCCACTCTTTATCTACACTTGAATGTAATGTCTCCCCTACCAAAAATCGCATTGGGACTTTTTGAGGCTCCTTTATACCACTGCACTCAATGAGCATATACTCTCCAAGTGAAGAAATAACCTTTATCTTAGAAAGTATAAGCGTATTGTTTGCACCCTGTGTTGGCTGACATAAAGCAATAGATTCTATGGCTTCTTGTGTAAATACAAGCTTTTTTGCTGTGTAGTTGCCTATGTGGAATTTGCTTACAATAAGAGAACCTGAAAGGAAAAGCGTAACTACTAGGAACAAACCACCAGCCATAAATGAAAGTTTTATCACATTAAAACACTCAAATGCCAAAACCGCCATACAGGATATTAAGCAAACAATCAAACAAACAGAAAATAAGGCAAAATATCCAAAATCAACAAACTTAAACATTTGGATTATTATCAAGTAAAATGAGAGTAGCAAAAATGATGATAAGCAAAATAGTCCTATCTCTTTAAAACTAAAATGTAATGTAATTTTTAAGAATCCTATCGCCAAGCCAACACACATAACAAGTGTGATAATAAGCGCAGTGGTAAATTCCTTATCTATAAAATCACTTCCTAATTCTACCGCTGCAATAAGCACAAAAAGCCCAACAATGGGCGATACATAAATAGAAGCAAAAACTATGCTTAATGTATTTTTTGGTCTTGGCTTACCATAAAATATGCGATGAATAGCATAAATAGGGTAAAGAAAAAACATACTTAGCACGAAAGCAATAAAAATGCCCAAAACAGTCGTAGCAAAAGCATAATACAGCACACTATCCTTGCTAATAGTTGGCAAATATTGAGCATTAAAAGCAAAATAAACTATCAAAATCAATGCCCCAATGACAGCTGGAATCCAAATAAGCAGAGATAAATGCTTGCCTACATATTTTCCCACACCTTTAAGCGACTCGATAAATTCTTGCGTATCATAACGAATCTGCAATTCCCGCAAATATCTTATTGTCATCTCTAATGTATCTTTTTTTGTCTGCGATTCCTTTTTGATATTTTGCAATATCGCACACACAGCGTAATGTATTTGCCTATCAAGCTCATCAATTTTTTGCCTTTTATTATCTATGTCTTGAAAATCATCAAATACTTCACTTTTTTGCTCCATATACTTATTAAAACTCTCAACAGCAACGAGTTTTTCACTATTATCTTTATATAACTCACGCAAAGTTTGGATAGGTTTTTCCATATCTGCATATTGCGCAAGAAATAATTCCCTTTTAGCACAAAGATTTTGTAATGACACTTTCACTCCTTGTGTCTTTTGTTGGTGTTAGCTAGATTCTACAAGTTTATTCATAACAAATATTAGCATTTGAATCGCTATTATTTTTGCCACCACTCCGCTTATCTCAACGCGCTCTCTTGCTTCTTATCCCCTTTCACATTAGCATTTTGCACATAGCCTACAATGGCATTACCATTAGGATTTGTATCCTTTGAAAACTCCATTAACATAATCTTTGTAAAACCATTAAGAGATTTTGGTGCAAGTAGTATCGCCCCATAGTCCCTTCTTGCATTTTCCCCCTCACTATTTAGAATCTTTGTATAAAGCACAGGGGATTTTAGGCTTGGATTTTCATAGATTTTTACCGCACCTATCTGGCTTACTAGCTCTAGCGTTACTTGTTGTGATTTATCTATTGTTTCGTGCAATTCTTTTATGCGATGATTTATCGCTTGATACAAACAGGTTAAAAGCTCTCCGCCATCTTTTGCCTTAACACATTTCATATTACGCTCTTTTAGCCATTGTAGTTGCTCTTTTTTAAGCCTAGATTTTTGCTCATTGCTCCACGCAAAAGCAAGCGCATATTCAAACATCGCATTTAAGCTCACATCATCACGCAGAGTATAAAAGCTATTGCAAATGCCTTTTTCAACCTTACTCAAACCCTGCTTCTCACAATCAAAGCTCCCTCTAAATCGCGGATAGATTCCACTGAGAGTGCCTGCCCTACTCTCATCACTTGGCGTCTCACAAGTGCTAGAATCTAACCCCTTACTAGAGTGAAAATAAATCCCTTTAGAATCTATTTGTAGCCTTGCATTGTAGCTACATTGTATTGAGCCAACACCCACTCTAAACAATTATTTATTTAATGGTAAAATTCCATAATTAAATCCCATAAGGAAACTAATGCAAATGCTAGAGCTACAATACAGCAAAGAAGGAAAGATATATAGCCCACTAGGCAAAAAATACAAAGTCGCTACACCAGAAGAGATTATAAGACAGAAATTTGTCTGCACGCTTGTTAATAGCTATGGCTACACCCTAGAGCAAATGGAAGAAGAGAAAAGAACGCAAAGTGGTAAAAACGCCGTAAGGGCTGATATCGTAATATGGAAAAGCCCCAAAGATAAGCAGGATAAAAACCCACCCTTAATCATCGTAGAGTGCAAGGCAGATACCATTCGCATAAGCGAGGGAGATTATGCACAAGGGGAGAGCTATGCGAGACTCACTAACGCCCCATTTTTTGTAACGCATAATAGCTATGAGACAAGATTCTGGCGTGTGATAAAGGATAAAATGCCCGGCTTCACCCAAGAGATAGCCAATATCCCAGAAAATAACGCAAGTGATAAAGAGATAGATAAACTACTCAAAGATTTAGTTGTTTTTAAAGAAGATGAGTTTGCTAAAATCTTATGGGAGTGCCACTGCCACATACGCGATAATGATAAGTTTGACCCCACAAAAGCCTTTGATGAAATCGCAAAAATTTTGTTTATGAAAGTGTATGTAGAGAGAAAGCTCATAAAGGGCGAGGCGGATAATAAATTTACAATAGAATATGTAAAAGAGGCAGAAAAATATAATCCAAACTACCTAGAATGGCTCTTTAATGAAACGAAAAAAGAATTTGCAAAAGACCAAATTTTCATAGATAACGAAAAAATTGAGCTAAAAAACGCCACTATTTATAAAATCATAGAAAAACTTCAAATTTACAATCTGTCCAACACTTCAAGCGATATTAAAGGCGTGGCATTTGAGAAGTTTTTAGGGCAGACTTTTAGGGGAGAGTTAGGGCAGTTTTTCACCCCGCGACCCATTGTAGAATTTATGATAGAGATGATAAACCCACAAGAAAATGAAGTCTCCTGCGATCCTGCAAGCGGAAGTGGGGGCTTTTTGATTAGAATCTTTAGCAAAGTGCGTGAGCTTATCCAGCAAGATATTATTAAAGAATATGAAGCCTATAAACAATCCATAGTTAAAGATATAAACAACATCACCGACACAGAAGCAAAAAAGCTAACTAGTAAAAAGAATGAGCTAGAAAAACAGCTAGAGACCGACACGCAAGGCACAAGACTTTTCAAGCTTTCAAACCACTGCATTTATGGCACAGATGCAAATGATAGAATGGCAAGAACTTCTAAGATGAATATGATAATGCACGGCGATGGACACGGCGGGATCCACCACCACGATGGGCTACTAAATATCAATGGAATCTTTGAAAACCGCTTTGATATAATCCTAACCAACCCTCCCTTTGGCTCAAATGTAAGGAAAGAAAACACCATACGAGCCGAAGATGCCCAAACCTACCTAAACAACAATGGCGAAGTTTCTTACATAGAAGAGAAAAAAGAGCAGATAGAAAACTACTATAAAACCTATGGCAAAGAGACCTACCAAAACGCCCAACGCAAAATCCTAGACAACATTGGTAAGCCCATCGCCTCACTCTTTGCCCTAAAGCCCAATTTAGAATCCGATAAAACCGAGCATTTATTTATAAACCGCTGCCTAGATTTGCTAAAGCCCGGTGGTAGAATGGGAATCGTTTTGCCAGAGGGTGTGTTTAATACGCCAAATGCGGAATATGTGCGAGAGTTTGTAGAAGGCAGGGCATTTTTACGCGCTGTGATTTCACTACCACAAGAGACTTTCACAAGCAGTAAGGCGAGTGTGAAAAGCTCTATTTTATTCCTACAAAAATTTAGCCAAAATGAGCAAAATGAGTTTAACTCTATCGTAGAAAAACACACAAAAGAGCTAAAGCAAAAGCACAAAGAGACGCTAGACAAACTAGAATCCATTATCAACTATCGCAAAGCAAAAGGCGAAAAGATAGCCAAATACACCGCCAAAGATAAAGCTAGAGCCAAAAAAGAGCTAAAAGAGCTAGAATCTAGTATTAAAAAGCAAGCATTCAAACACACCAAAATAGACTTTGACTACCCCATATTTATGGCAGAGCCGGAGTTTGTGGGTATCACTAGCACGGGCGAAATGGGCGAAAATGTCAAAAATGAGCTACTAGATAGCTATGAAGTGCATAAAGATGAGAATGGCAAAGTGCTTGAAAAGTCCTTAAAGCAAAAGGGGATTTTAAGCCATTTTAGAGAGTTTTTACAAGAATACAACATACAATGGAATCAATAATGCAAGAATTTATCCCACAAGAATTACCAGTTAGTTTAAATCTAACACCTAAAATCTATAAGCTACTAACTACTGCTTCAAGAAAATTAGCCGAGCTTAATGGATTTGCAAAAATTATCCCAAATCAAGATATTTTAATCAACTCCCTTGTTTTACAAGAAGCAAAGGATTCCAACGCTATTGAAAACATAATCACAACGCACGATGAGCTTTTTTTAGCCCAAATTGATGAAACTAAAATCACCAAAAACGCAAAAGAAGTGCAAAATTACGAATTAGCCCTTAAAACAGGTTTTAAGCTCTTGCAAAAAGATAACCTACTGCTTAATAAACATATTTTAGAAATCCAAAGATACCTAGAGAGAAACAATGCGGGTTTTAGAACCCAAAGTGGCACAACACTAACCAACCCACTAACAGGGGAGATAAAACATATCCCGCCTCAAAATGCAGATGATATTAAAAGACTTATGAGCAATTTAGAAAAATACATCAATGATGATACCGATGAGCTAGACCCACTCATAAAACTTGCTATCATTCACTATCAATTTGAGACAATCCACCCTTTTTATGATGGTAATGGCAGAACAGGCAGAATCCTAAATATCCTCTATCTTGTTTATCATAAGCTTTTAGACTTGCCTATTTTGTATTTGAGTGCCTATATCATTGCGACAAAAGATAAGTATTACAAACTTTTAGAAGAAGTCAGTAAAACAGCAAGCTTTAACGATTGGATAGAGTATGTGTTGATTGGTGTTGAGAAAACTTCATATGCGACAATATCTAGGATAAAGGCTATTGATTTAGCGATGCAAGAGATAAGCCAGACACTCCAAAAGCAAAAGGATACCATTTATAGCAAAGACTTTGTAGAACTGCTCTTTTCACATCCTTATACAAAAATACAATCCATAGAAAAAGGCTTAAAAGTTCATCGGCACACAGCCTCTGTTTATTTGAAAATCTGTCAAGAATTAGGAATCTTAGATTGCATAAAAATAGGCAGAAACAAATATTTTATCAACATTAAGCTTTTTGAGATTCTAAGTCAGGAGCTGATATGTTAAAAATTTTGCATTTTTTCGACACATCACGGCGATATGTCGAATTTTTCAATTTTTTTCTACATATCTCATAAAAGGGAGCAAAATGAGCAAAGTGCAAATTGTATGGTTTAGGGATTTGAAGTTATGGGATTTAAAAAGCAATCTTTTTGATAAGGAAATGTTTGCAAACTCAAAGTTTCCGCTAGTGCAAATTTCAACTTTTCTGCACAGAAACAAAACGCAAATAAAAATCCAAAATAACGAAACTTACAAAAGAGTAACGATTAAGACAAAAGGGCAAGGTTGCCATTTGCGAGACACTTTAAAAGGTTCTCTAATCGGCACAAAAAATCAATTTTTAATCAAAGAAGGACAATTTCTAATCTCAAAAATTGATGCTAGAAATGGTGCATTTGGAGTTGTAAGTCAAGATATTCATAACGCCATAATCACAGGGAATTTTTGGACTTATGATATTGACACAAGCAAGGTAAATGCGTATTTTCTAGCATTATTTACATCAACCAAATATTTTATTGATTTTTGCAAGGCGTGTAGCGGTGGCACAACAGGACGACACTACTTAGATGAAAATAAATTTCTCAACGCCAAAATCCCCCTGCCGCCCCTTAAGATTCAAAAACAAATAGTCGCCAAGATAGAATCTATAAAAGCACAAATCAAAGCCTTACAAGTTGAAGAAAAACGCCTAAAAGATGAGATAGAGGCATATATATATATAGCACTTGGACTGGAAAAAAAGCAAGAGGCACAAAGGCAAAAGGTCTTCATCGTCCGCTTTAAAGATTTAGACCGCTGGAACACAAGGCATAATCAAAGCATTGCTATAAACCTTTGCCACACTGATTCTACCCCTTGTCATACTGATACCACTTCCACTTGTCATACCAACTCCCCTACTCATCATTCTAACCCTCTCTCTTGTCATACTGAGGCGATAGCCGAAGTATCTACAAACATAGAATCTAAATTTGTCATTATGAGCGAAGCGAATAATCTAAAGACAATAAAATCTAAAAGAGATTTTGATACATTGTCATTGCGAGGCGAAGCCAAAGCTTTCCATAATCCACAAAACAACATAAAAGCGGATTTTACAGAATCTATGGATTGCCACGATTTTGCTACGCAAAATCTCGCAATGACGGGACTAGACTTAAAAGCCCTGCTAGATTCTATCCCTACCCCACCAAAAGAGGGCTGGGAAGTCAAAACACTCGGCGAGATTTGTGAGAAAATAACTGATGGGACTCATAAAACCCCAAAATATGAATTGAGTGGGATTCCATTTTTGTCAATACAAAATATTTCTAAAGGCTACTTTGACTTGTCAAATGTAAAATACATATCACAAGATGAACACAATAATCTTTCAAAAAGATGTAACCCAAAATTAAATGATATATTATTTTGTAGAATAGGAACTTTAGGCAAAGCCATTAAAAATACATTAAATTTTGATTTTAGTATTTTTGTGAGCCTTGCATTAATTAGGCTAAAAGATGAAAGTATGGTTGATTATGTTGTTAATGTTTTGAATTGTGGATACATTGCTGATTGGATTAACGAAAACAAGGTTAATGGTGTGCATACTTCAAAAATAAATTTAAATACCCTGCACACTCTACCTATCCCCATACCACCTTTATCCGTGCAAGAAAAAATAGTAACTCATATACAAAAGATAGAATCTAGCATTGCCGCTACACAAGAGAAAATAAAAGCCCTAGAGCTAGAACTTGAACGCTATATAGAATCCACTTTATAGAATCTAGCAGATATTTCGCTTAAAGCCTTGAAGCGACAAAGCCACTTCCCCTTGTCATACTGAGCGTGAGCTAGTATCTAACAATACAGAATCCAAAAGAGATATTTCAGGGCTAAAGCCCTTCAATATGACAAACACAACAGATTTTCGCTACCACTCAAAATGACAATCTTCTAGATTCTAAGAATCTTAAAGTATAATTATTTACTACAAAATACTAAGGAGATTCTATGCGAAGTGATATTGTGAAAAAAGGACATCAAAGAGCCCCACACAGAAGTTTGCTAAGAGCCACAGGGCTAAAAGATGAGGATTTCAACAAACCCTTCATCGGCGTAGCAAATAGCTATATTGACATTATTCCGGGGCATTTTTTCTTAAACAAATATGCTGAGATTGTCAAAGATGAAATCCGCAAGGCTGGGGGTGTGCCTTTTGAGTTTAACACCATTGGCGTAGATGATGGTATCGCAATGGGGCATAGCGGTATGCTCTACTCTCTGCCAAGTCGCGAACTCATTGCTGATTGTATAGAATCTGTGATGAACGCCCACGCGTTAGATGCGATGATTTGCCTACCAAACTGCGATAAGATTGTGCCCGGAATGCTTATGGGGGCGTTGCGTGTGAATGTGCCTACAATCTTTGTAAGCGGCGGTCCTATGAAAGCAGGGCGTTTGAGTGATGGCACAATTTTGGATCTAAACTCCGCATTTGAAGCAGTAGGGGCGTATGAAAGTGGCAAGATTAGTGAAAAAAGATTGCACGAGATAGAGTGCCAAGCCTGTCCTAGTGGGGGGAGTTGTAGCGGAATGTTTACCGCAAACTCTATGAATACGCTGTGTGAAGCTATGGGCGTAGCATTACCGGGTAATGGCACGATTCCGGCTTTAACGCCAGAGCGAGAAGAGTTGCTAAGGCAGGGGGCTAGACGCATTGTGGAGATTGCCCTAGATTCTAGCTTAAGTGAAAAGTTTAGATTCCGCAATATTTTGAGTGCAAAAGCCGTGCATAACGCCTTTGTCGTGGATATGGCAATGGGGGGCAGCACAAATACGATTTTGCATATGTTAGCCATTGCCAAAGAAGCGGAAGTGGATTTTAACCTAGAATCTATTAATAACATCGCTGCAAATGTCGCACATATTGCTAAAATCGCCCCGGCATTAAGTAGCGTGCATATGGAGGATATAAATCGTGCGGGGGGAGTTTCAGCAGTGATGAATGAAGTGTCTAAAAGAGAAAAATCTATTTTGCACCTAGACGCTCTCACAATCACCGGCGAGACTTTGGGGCAGAGAATAGCAAACGCAAACATCACAGATTCTAGCATTATCCGCCATAATGACAACGCCTACTCGCAAGTGGGCGGATTAAAAATCCTTTTTGGCAATCTCTGCGAGCAAGGGGCGGTGCTAAAAGTCGCTGCCGTGGCAGAATCTATGAAAGAATTTAGCGGCAAGGCGATTTGCTTTAACTCCCAAGATGAAGCGATTAAGGGCATTGCAGGAGGCAAAGTAAAGGCGGGGAGCGTGGTGGTTATCCGCTATGAAGGACCAAAGGGGGGACCGGGAATGCAAGAGATGCTAAGCCCTACAAGTCTTATTATGGGAATGGGCTTGGGTGAGAGCGTAGCACTCATCACTGATGGACGATTTAGCGGGGCGACAAGGGGGGCTTGTATCGGGCATATAAGCCCAGAGGCTGCTGAAGGGGGGCTTATCGCACTCATTGAAGATGGTGATACAATAGAGATTTCTGTCTCGCGTGGGAGCTTGGAGCTAAAAGTGGATTCTAAGACTTTAGAAGCACGCAAAGCTAAATGGAAGCCAATACAAAAAGAGATAACAAGCAAATGGCTCAAACGCTACGCCCTGCTTGTAAGCAACGCCGCAAATGGCGCGGTGCTAAAAACGGAGCTGTAAGGGTAGATAGCAATAGTATGAAAGTGTGTGATATTTTGTGGTATTTCACTTATATTTTCACATCGCAAGAGCGGAGTTTGATATATCTCTAAAAAGGCGATGAGATGAAAAGTCTAAAGATTATCAAGGCTATGCTATTTGGAGGTGTTGAGCCAAAGAGTGAGACCTCTTAGAGCAAAGACTAGCGTTTTTCATAGGGCTTGTGCTTTATCATTACCAGCTTAATAAAACGATCAAAAATCTTGCTGGGTGGAATCTAAGCGATAGTTTATAACTATGGAGTGTGCAACTAATCTTGGATGTTTTTAAGGAATCTTAAGCATTTAGCGGTATTCATTTTCAAGGCAAATGCCCATTTTACGCGCAATGTTTAGTGGCGAGATAGATTCCCACTATATTGTAGAGCGACATAGTCTTGTGGTAAGATGGGATAAAATGATAGGGAGCGTTGAAATAGCAAAAGGGATTAAAGGTGCTAAAATGAGCGATATAAAATCCACGCAAAATAAGGACCAAGCTATGCGAAATGTCAATACAGAATCAAGCCTAGATTCCACAAGCCAAACACAAATCCCAGCAGAATCTAAACTTGCAAATCTACCTATCGCATTATTTGCTTCAGTTATGGGGATAGGTGGCTTAAGCCTTGTATTGAAAAAAGCAAGTGTAGCTTTTGGGAGCGCGGCACTTGCAAATGCGTCCTTTAATAGCACAGCACTTCATAGCGGAGCAAACGCACTAGAATCCAGCCTAGATTCTAGCCCATCGTGGCAAGGGGTAATCGCACCATTTTTATGGTGGGGAGCATGTAGCTTTGCTGTGTTGGCGGTAGTTGTCTTTGCCCTTTTGCTTGTGTGCTACTCTGCAAAAATGCTTTATCACTCTAATGCGTTTAAAGCGGATTTAAAACATCAAGTCAAAATTAACTTCCTATCAAGTATCCCCATTAGTATGCTTATCATCGTGGCGTTTTGGAGTGATTTGAGTAGCGGGGTAGATTTGCTATGGCAAGGGATTTTAGGGCTTTTTTATGTGGCAAGTGCTTTGCAACTTGTGCTAAGTCTTTATGTGATGAGCTTTTGGTTTAAAGAGAGTATGAAGAGTGCTTTGCTATCCCCTGCGTGGTTTATACCTATTGTAGGCAATTTAATCGTTCCTTTAAGTGGTGGCTTAATAATAGCACCAAAGGAATTATTGCTCTTTTTCTTTTCTATCGGCTGCTTTTTTTGGATTCTCTTAAGTGCGATGATTATGCAGCGGTTAATCTTTGAGCAGAGTTTAGAATCTAAGTTTATCCCCACACTTTTTATTTTTATCGCTCCACCTAGCATTTTTGTCGTGGATTTTCATAGCCTTTTTGGCGTGCATAATGCTTTAAGCCTTATAGGCTTTAATGTCGCACTCTTTTTCGTGCTATTGCTTTTAAGTCTGGGCAATATCTTTACTAAGCTAAACTTCGCGCCATCGTGGTGGGCTTTTACCTTTCCGCTGTGTGCCTTTGGGATAGCGAGCTTTGATTTATATATGATTGAATTTAAATGCTTTTATGGACTTTTAGGGATTTTGGGGCTTGTGATGGCATTTTTTGCGGTGGTGTTTATCTCATATAAGACTTTAAGGGCTGTGGTGAGCGGAGCAATTTTTAAAGATCCTTAAATTTCCCTTAGGCATTGCTCAAGCAAGGCTGCGGTAGCTTGGATAATTTTTTGGCATTGGGCGTGTGTGAGCTGATCTCTTGGGGATTCTAGGGTGATATAGCGCAGATCTTTATGCCCCCAGCGCGGCTTGTCATACTGGGCATAAAGCCCTATGCTTGGCACTCCTAGATTTAGGGCTAGGTGCGTTGTGCCTGTGCTTGGGCTGATACACACACTTGCGCGAGTGATTAGCGCGATAAGGTGGGGGAGTTTGTTGTTGGCAAAGATTATAAGATTGCGCGAGTTAAAATTGCGCTGCTGCTTGTAGCTTCTCAAAGCTTGCATAAACTCCCTATGCACAGCAGGATAAGTGATCACTAGCACCTGGTGGGTTTTGCACACTTGCGCTATAAGCTCTAGCCACGCGTGCTGCGGGAGCGAGTAGGCATTATTGACATTAAAGGGATTGATCACAATTAGCCTAGACTTATACCCCCCCCCAAACACGATTTGGCAAAACGCTTTTGATAGATATAGCGCAGGATTGTATCAACTTGGGCTTGGATAGACTCTGGCGCACAAAGCCTAGCAGGAGAAAAATCAAGGCGTGTAATAGCGGTGTCAAAGGCTTTGGGATTGATGAGCCGCACTAAGTGTAGCAGGATATTTTCAAAGCTCATTTGCTTGTATGTGCGGCTAGCATAAATAGGCAGAGTCCTAGCACGCCACGCAAAAAGGCTCACAAACTTCCTAGCACATAGCACGCGCTTGGCATTGGTAGCAAGCCCAAAGCGCAGAAATGAGCTTTTGCTATCACTTAGGATAAGATAATCACACGCAAAGCTATTGATTATAGCGATTTGCTTACTAACATTCTCTTTGAAGCTAGGATCCCACACATCAGCCCCAATATCTAGCAACAAATCAATATGGCTTGCTTGTGAGTAGAGCGCAGTAGTCGTGGCATTGCCAAAGACTATGAGCCTGCAAGCAAACAACGCCTTAATCGCGTATAATGCTTTGGCATACACGATATTTGAGCCAAGCTCCCTTGAAGCACATACAAATCCCACAACCACGCCAGCGACCCCTATGCTTTGAAAAATAAAAATTCCTGTGCTTTTTGCTTGTCAAGCGGCTCTACTTCTAGGATAGATTCTCCCACCTGCACGCGCTCCTTTGCCCCGCTGTGTTTGGCATAGGCAAGCGTTAAACGCGCTGCTAGGATTCTATCTCCATCACTCGCGCTAGATTCTACAAGCCCAAGCGGTCCTTTAGAATCTAGCAGAGTGATATGCGACATTTTTGGGTTGGGGGCGGAGAGCTTTTTGTTTTCCTCATCATTGCGAGCAATCACACAGCGCGCGCCATCTGGCAGCACCATATATCGCCCTACTTTTACCAATGCCACATCTTCTAGCACCATTGTCCTATGCGCGCTTAGATCTTTGATTTTATTTGCCACGCTTAAATCTGTAAGCAAGCAGCCTCCGCCGGGGTTTTCATAATATTGAAAGCCCCATTTTTTCACCATCTCAAGCTGTCTCGTGCGCCCTCTGCCGCTTATATCAAGCAGCTTCTCTCGATCTACCCAGCCCATTTTCTCCGGGAAGCTTGGCTCTAGGAGCTTGGCACACATCGGTCGCAGCAGCAGCTCATCTAAATACTGCGGCTTGCTAGAATCCACTTTATCTTGTGCTAGCAAATGCGCAAACCTCTCATCACTCCCAAAGCCACGCACAAGCTTTCTTACTTGATCTAGGGCTTCTTTGCGCTGGGATTTGGGACGCTGCCCTAGCACCTCTCCGCTTATCACAAAGCTAGCCCCTAGCTCATCAAGCCGCAAAAACGCTTGGGCAAACATATTAGCGTGGCAGTCGATACACGGATTAAAATACTTGCCATAGCCGTATTTGGGCGTGAAAAGCACATTGTCAAAAAACTGCTTTCTAATATCAATCAAAACAAGCCCTGCGCCCACTTGCTCTGCGGCATTGCGCAGATACTCGCTTTTGTCCTTATTGCCCCCAAAGCCTATGTTAAAATGCACGGCTTTGACCTTGATCCCTTGGAGTGTGAGAAGCTTCATCGCAATGAGGCTATCACACCCACCGCTAAAAAGTGCTAATGCTGTCATATTGGTTGTAGTTTCCTTTCTGTGGATTTGGTAGTTTTAAGAGATAGAATCTTAGCGCGAAGTTGGGAAATTTGCGCGAGATCTTTTGTCTGCTTGAGTTTGGATTCTAAAAAGCGCAGGATAAATATGCGCAGCTCCGCTTCAAATCCCCCCTCACACAAAGGCAGCGGATCTAGGGCTATGCCCAAAAGCTGTGGGTGGCTAGGGTCATTGGCACACAGGGCATCAAAGGCTGCTTGATACTCGGTAAAAATACTTCTATCAATATAGAGCAAGGCTTGATTAAGCAGGGCTTCATCTTCAAGCATATAGCGCAAGATGAGCCGCTCTAATTTATCGCCGCTAGATTCTGGGGCTTGGATGGGCTTTGGCTTTGGGGCTTTGGCTTTGGGGTGCAAAAATTGCAATGGCACTTGGAGAAGATCTGCGCTAAATTGCGCGTATTCTTCTTGCATAAGGGGGCTAAGGGTGTGTAAAAAGGCTTTGATTTCTTTAAGCGCGTCTTCTTTGCTAAGGGGGTTGGCGAGATTATGCTTGCTTGCAATCATTGTAAGACCAAATTCGATAAATGGCGTGGGACTTGCAAAAAGCTTTTCCACTTCTTGCTCCCTGCCTGCTAGGATCATATCTGCTGGGTCTGCGCCATCGGGGAAGATCACCACGCCGCCCTTTTTGCTTAAAGGTGCTAGCATACTGCTTGCGCGAAAGGCTGCGTTAATGCCAGCCTTATCGCCATCATAGCTTAGGATAATCTCTGGCTCGCCTTTATTCAGCAAGGGGATATGTTCTTTGGTAAGAGCTGTGCCAAGTGTGGCGACAGCGTTGTTTATGCCAGCTTTGTGGAGCATTATGGTATCGATATAGCCTTCTGTGATGATGATTTGCCTGCTAGCAAAAATCGCTTGCTTGGCTAGGTGGTAGCCATAAAGCAAGCGCGATTTGTTAAAAAGTGGATTCTGGGGGGAGTTTAGGTATTTTGCCATTGCGCCTTCTTTGATACTGCGCCCACCAAAGCCCACGACCTTGCCATTTGCCGAGTAGATAGGAAACATAATGCGCTCACCAAAACGCGGATAAAAGGGCTGATTATACTGCTCATTTTTGCCGATGATGCCGTTTTTTAGCAGCTCATCTGTGGGGAGATTTTGGGCGTTGATAAAGGCTTGGTGTCTAGCGTGGCTTGGGCAAAATCCTAGATTCCACTGGGCGATCAATCTATCATCAATACCACGCTTGTGGAGATAGGCAAGCATAGGCGCGGAGTCTAGCAAGCTAGTGTGGTAGAAAGCGGCGATTTTCTCTAGGGTGTCGGTGCGCTCCACGCGCTCTTTGCTGTCGTATTCTAGGCGGAAGTCAAGCATATCAGCGATTTTCTCAATGGCTTCGACAAAGCCTAGCTTCTCATACTCCATTACAAATTTTATGCTATCGCCCCCTATGCCGCAGCCATAGCAGTGGAAGATCCCCTTGCTCGGTGAGATCATAAAGCTTGGGGACTTTTCATTATGAAAGGGGCAGGTCGTAGCATAATTGCTCCCCACGCGCTTTAGCTCAAGATAGTGGCTTATGATTTCAAGAATATCAATGCGGTTTTTGAGATTTTCAATCGATGCGCTTGTGATCATTATATGCCTTTGGTGGGCTTAGTAAGCCTAGAATCTACGATAGCTAGATTGGTGGTTAGTGTCGCGATTGTAGCGCGGATTTTATTAGAAGCGTATAAAGTGGCAAAGTGGATTCTAGGGGCTTGGGCGTTGTGCATATAGACTACTAAAGAAACTGCGCTTTGCTTGTTTTCACACCTTGCGGCACAAGGCTCGTAATGACAAAGCAAGGAGCGGTGTCGCTAGAATCCACTTTTCCCTAGAATCCACTTTTTGTAATTCTGCGGTTTTTTCAAAAGTGGATTCTAGGGGTTGAGCTTGTTTTGTAAAACCGGATTCTAGGAGTTGCGGTGGGGCTGTGGTAGCTTTGGCGTTTTTGGGGAAGGTTAGCGAACTTGGCGTTCGTGCCTTCCGCAAAAACGCCAACACTGCCGCATCGCCTACCCAAGACCGAATCCCTTGCTAGAATCCACTTTTTGTAGCAATAAGCTCTAGTGCCAAATTCGCCTGATGTGCCGCACAGATAGTAACCCTTGGAGCCATTAGCCCCTGTCCCACTTGCGCCGCACTGACTTGATCACCACAGATGTAGAGATAGGGCGCAAACTGCTTGGTTTGGATCGCATTGCTTTTACCATAGCCTGCTAGCCCAGAAGCGCAGATGAGAAAGGTGCGCGGGTAATGCTTGTGGAAGTTTTGGGCTAGCATTGCTTTAGCTAGGGCGTTGTCAAAGGCTTCGCACACAATATCTACGCCGTCAAAAAGCGTGGGGAGATTATCTTCATCAATCTTTAGCGTGTGGATATGCGTGGTGGTGTAGGGATTGATTTGGCGGATATGTTCTTGCAAGGCGTTAGTTTTATACTTGCCTAGATCGCTTATCTCATAGGCTTGGCGGTTGAGATTACTAGGCTCTATCACATCAAAATCTATAAGCACAAGCTCGCCTACTCCGCTTCTAGCAAGCATTATAGCAATATGAGAGCCTAGCCCCCCAAGCCCACAGATAGCGACTTTTGCCTGCTTTAGCTTCTCGTGTAGCTTTGGCGTGTGGCGTGCTCTCATCATAGAATCTAGCGCGTCTTTTGGCGGTAGCACGCCCTTTTGTATGCAAAATAGCTCATCGCCATTTTGCAGGGCTATAGGCTCTTTGGTGGCAAAGCCATTAACAATCCACACATCACTCTCCTTGCCCCCAAGACTTTGGAAAAGCTCTAGGCTTGTGCGTGCGTGCGTGGCTAGGGGTGCGCCATTTAGCGTGATATGCAAAAGCGGGGCTGGATCTTTGGGGCTTGGCATCACCCCCCTCCTACAAAGCTTACGATTTCTACCACATCACCTTGTTTAAACACAAGCGTAGCAAGCTCATCTTTAGGCACGATTTTGCCATTTAGCTCTATGGCTATGGTCTCTATGGCAAGCTTATGCTCTGTGAGATAGCTCTGCAAGGGGAGAGAGTCTAGGGTAAATATCTGTCCGTTGATTGTCATACTAAGCCTTTGTGCGTGGTTTGCTAGCCTTGGCGGATTTGCTAGATTTAGGGTGTTTGGGTGTTGAAGGCGCAAGTATTTTTGGCGTTAGCGTGAAAGCCCCATTGCTATAATCAATCCACACAAGCCCCCCAGAATCTAGCCTACCATCGATGATAAGCTCGCTTAAAGCGACTTTGATATGCGTGTCTATAAGCTTTTTGATCTCCCTTGCCCCAAGCGCGCTCTCAAAACTTTGATTAGTGATAGCATTTAGCGCACTAGAATCCAGCTTTAGCACGATATGGCGCGTAGCAAGGGTGGCATTTAGATCACTAAGCACCTTTTGGGCGATTTTTTATATGTGGCTTTGGTGAGTGGGCTAAAGTGGATAATGCCATCAAGTCTGCCGCGGAACTCTGGGCTAAATGTATCCTTTAGCGCGGCGTTTTGGCGCAGGGAGCTATCTTTGGTAAATCCTATGGCATTGCCATCTTTGCTGCCGACATTAGAAGTAAGGATAAGAATAGTATTTTCAAAATGCGCGACATTGCCCATATTATCAGTAAGCGTGGCATTATCCATAACTTGCAAGAGAATATTATAAATATCGCTATGGGCTTTTTCTATCTCATCTAGCACTAGCACGCAGTGGGGATTTTTACGCACTTTATCTACGAGAATCCCGCCATTTTCATAGCCCACATAGCCAGCAGGTGCGCCAATAAGCGTGGCGACACTATGGGCTTGGGAGTATTCACTCATATCAAATCGCTCAAAGTGCATTCCCAAGTGCTTGGCAAGCTCTTTTGCTAGCTCTGTTTTGCCCACACCGCTAGGTCCGCTAAAAAGAAAGCTCCCAATGGGGCGATTAGGCTCTGTGAGATTTGCCTTAGCGATTTTGATCGCGCGCGCGAGCTTTTCTATGGCTTGCTCTTGGGCGAAAATGCGTCTTTTGAGCTTGGATTCTAGGGATTTGACTTGTGATCGCTCGCTGGCATTTATCTGGGATTTGGGGATATGGTAGGTTTTGGCTATGGTGTGTTCGACATCTTTTTGCGTGATTACGCGCTTTAATGGGGCATTAAGCGTGAGACTCGCTCCCACTTCATCAAGTAGGTCGATCGCCTTATCCGGGAGAAATTTGTCATTGATATAGCGGTGGGATAGATCTAGGCAGGCTTGCAGCGCGCTCTCATCATAGCTGATATTATGATAGCTCTCATACAATGGCTTAAGCGCGTGCAAAATCTCTAAGCAGGATTCTAGGCTTGGCTCTTTTATATCTATCGTGCAAAAGCGGCGCGAAAGGGCTTTGTCCTTGCCAAAGGTGCTTTTATACTCGCTAAAGGTGCTAGCCCCAATGCACTTAAATGTCCCATTTGCTAGTGCGGGTTTTAGCAAATTTGCCGCATCCATTGTGCCGCCCATAGTCCCCCCAGCCCCTACAAGCGTGTGGATCTCATCGATAAAGACAATGACATTATCTAGCTCTTCTATCTCTGCTAGCACACTTTTTAGCCGCTTTTCAAAATCTCCTCTATACTTACTCCCAGCCACCATAGCCCCCAAATCAAGCGCATAGACTTGCGCGTTTTCTAGCTTTTTGGGCACGCGATTTTGTGTGATAGCAAGGGCTAGCCCCTCTACTATGGCAGTTTTGCCCACTCCCGGCTCGCCTAGCAAAATGGGGTTGTTTTTCTTCCTGCGGCAGAGGATTTCACACATTCTTTGTAGCTCATCATCGCGCCCGATGAGAGGGTCGATTTTCCCTGCACTAGCTAGGGTGTTTAGATTTTTGGCAAATAGCTCTAGGGCTTTTTGCCGCCTTGTGCCAAAGCTCCTAGAGGTAGAAAAATCCTTGCTAGATTCTTGGCTAGAATCCTGACTAGAATCTGGGGCTGGAATATTTTGCAAAATATCTAAGCGCGTGATATTAGCGGCTTTAAGGAGCTTGGCGCAGTAGCTGTCTTTTTCCTCAATGGCAAATGCCAAGAAGTCCCATAGCTCTATATGCTCATCGCCAGAAGATCGCGCGTGGTTTAGCATCGCTTCAAACACGCGGTGCAAGGCTAGAGTTTCCTTAGGTAGAGAAATATTAGCATTTGTAGGGATATGGTGGGTGAGATAAGCACGCAGGGGCTTTGTCAGCTCGCTTGTGCTGATCTCACAAAATGGCTGCAAAAACTCCCTGCCACTTGGGTGCTCTAAAAGGCTTAAAAATATATGCTCGATTGTCAAATACTCGTGCTGGGATTCTCTAGCGATTTTTACAGCGCGGTTAATGATGTCTTTAAAAACGGGGCTTGTCATTATGCTAGATGGATTCTGTGAAGATTTTGAGCGGGTAGGAGGCTTTTTTGGCAGCTTGGATTGTCTCTTGGGTCTTTGTCTCGCCGATGTCATAGGGATAGATCCCACACACACCCTTGCCGTGATTATGCACTTCAAGCATAATTTGCTGGGCTTCTATCAAGCTTTTGTGAAAAATACTTTGCAAAATCTCTACGACAAATTCTTGGGTGGTGTAGTTGTCATTTAGTAGCACGACACGCACCATTTTTGGCATCTCTAGCTCAATTAGGGCAGAAGTATTGCAGGCTTGCTGCGCACTAGATTCTGGCATTGGGCGATCCTTTTGTGATTTTGGGGATAATTGTAGCTAAAAAGTAGCATAAACTATGCTTAATCACCTAGAATCCACTTGCGTGGATTTGTGGATTGCCACGCCTTGCTGTCGCAAGGCTCGCAATAACAGAATGTGGGCATTTTTATCACAAATCCTAGAATCTACTTTTGCATAAGCGCGGTTAGGGCATTTCGCAAATAAGCGCGGTCTCTACGGATATGGTGTCATCAAGTGGCTTGTATAGGCGAAATGTATAGCCTAGATTCCACGACTCTATCAAGGGCTTAATGCCAAAAAAATCACTTGCTTGATGATAGATACTTAGTAGCATTGTGGGCTTTTGCGTGCAGATGGTGTGCTTGGCACCTTGTAGAAACTCCATTTCAAAGCCCTCTATATCGACTTTGATAAAGCCCACTTGGATATTGTGCTTTTGCACATACGAATCTAGCGTGATAACTTCTGTCATTTCGCTGTTTAAGTCATTTTGCTCTTTGATTAAATGCGCCCCAAGACCTCCGCCGCTAATGGCTAGCTTCTCTTCTCTTGCTCCTAGGGCGTTATTGATAGGGATAATGCGTGTGGTGTTGTTTAGGCGTAGGGTTGTAAGTAGCTTTTCATAGGTGCTTTTGCTCGCCTCAAAGCAGTGGATAGATTTTTGCGTATAGTCTTGAAAGATCAATGCGCTATCGCCGATATAGCCGCCTACATCGATGATGTCCTTAGTCTTTAAGCGATCAAGGTGGCGCAGGGTATCAAGCCCGTGTTTGTAGAAAAACACAGAGCATTCAAGATTGTCTTCTGGGAGAAAGTAGCCATTGTAGTAGCATAGATTTGGTGCTAAGGGCAGAATCTTGGCATAAAACTCGTGGGCAAGTGTGTGTAGGGCGTCAAGCTCTTGCTGTGTGAGCGTGTAGCAAAGCCTAGTGCGGCTTGATATTGGGCTTGTTTGTATTTCTCGTGTGATGATTGTATAGGCTAGATTTACGCTTTCTTGTGGCATACCTGCTGTGAGTTTGGCAAGCTTTGGAAGTATATCTGGGTCATTAGTAAGCGTGGGCTGAAGTAGTCCATTTGGCTTTAAAGCTGTGAGATGCACAAGCTTGCGATAATTTCTTGTAGCATAGCACAAAATCCCACAGAATCTAAAAGCATAATCAGTGATATGGATATGATTATTAAACGCAAGCATACGCTTACTTAGGAGTTCCCCCCCCCCCCCGTTTGCTACGAGACTTGTATATCTCTTCCTTTGTATGAGTGGGAGTCCAAAGACAAGTAGGCTTAGGACATTATGGCTTTTTACAAGTGGGAGCCCTAGGATCTTGCGCTTTAGGCTAGCACCCCTATACTCCCAGAATCCAAACAATGATCGCAGTTTCATAATCGCTCCTTAAATGGTAGTGTAATAGTATGCAATTATAGCCTAGATCTCGCACATAATGCGATCATAGAGCTTCTCACTAGATTCTACTTGCGCGCTTGGGAATTTGGCGCGGATATAGGTGGCTTGGCGTTTGGCAAGCTGGCGCGTGTGGGTGGCGATAAGCGGCTCTAGCTCGCTAGATTCTAGCTCTCCGTCAAAATAATCAAGGCACTCTTTTAGCCCTATGGCTTTAAAGGGCTGGATAGATCGCCCATAGTTTTCTAGCAAAAACCGCGCTTCATCAAGCAGCCCAGAATCTAGCATAGCCTTGGTGCGCGCCTCTATGCGTGCGTGAAGCTCTGGCTTTGGCGTGTGTATGGTGTAGATTGGTGGCTTTGGGATTAGGGGGGATCTAGTGTGCGTGGCGAAATACACACTTGGGGCGAGCTGTGTAGCAAAGTAAATACTTAAGAGCTTTTGCACTCTATAAGTATCACTTGGGGCTATGCTCTGCGCACTTTGTGGGTCAATATCGGCTAAAAAGGCATAAGGGCTAGCTAGATTGCGTATGCGCTCTTCTATACCTGCTTGCTCTTCTTGGCTTAATCTAGGCATAGCTGATAGCCCTTCATACAGGCAGCTTAGGTAGAATCCACTTCCGCCTACGATGAGCAAAAACTCTTTTTGACACGCTTGCAGAGCTTGGGCAAAAAGCGTGCAAAAGACTTCCGCGCTGCAATGCTCGCTTGGCTCAAGCATATTTATGGCGTGGTGGGGGATCTGGGATAGGGCTTTTTGGCTGGGCTTGGCAGAGGCGATATTGATATGCTTATAAATGCTTAGAGAATCTATGGAGAAAATCTCTGCATCTAAAGCAGTGGCTAGCTCTATGGCAAGCTCTGTCTTACCGCTTGCGGTGGGGGCAACTAGGGCTAGGATCGTGGGGGTGTGGGGGGCAAAAGTGGATTCTAGGGGCTTGCTTTGAGACATAAACTAGGACTTTTCGTATTGGGCTTTTTGACTGATACTTAGCACAAGCCCTATGGCAAGGCAGTTTGCTAGCATAGAGCTACCCCCATAGCTAAGAAACGGCACGGCAATGCCTTTTAGCGGGATAAGCCCAGCTACGCCTAGGGCGTTTATGATAAAGCTCACGCCTACAAGCATAGATACCCCTATGCAAAAGAGATAATACACATCATTTTGCACGCGATTAGCGATTTTAAGCACGCGAAAGACTACAAGCATTAGCAGCCCCACACACACGCAAAGCCCTAGGAATCCTAGCTCTTCAGCAATGCCTGCTAGCACCATATCAGTATGCACCTCACTTAAAAACCCTAGCTTTATGCTGCCATTGCCTAGCCCCTGCCCTAGCAAGCCGCCATTGTGTATGGCATTGGTAGCGTGGTAGATTTGGTAAGGCTCTGGGAGATTCTCCACGCGCAAATACTGCTCAAACCTCTGGGGCAAAATCGCTAGCACAGAGTCTTGGGCGTTTGCCCACCATAGCTTAAGCCGTAGAATCCTATGCGGCGATATAGCGATAAATATACTAGCAAGCACAGAGCTTACAAGCAGCAAAATCCCAAATAGCCCCACGCTCCCACCAGCAGCGATAAGCATCACCACAAGTGTGAGAGCTAGCAGCACCACCTGCCCCAAGTCATTTTGCAGCACGGCAATAAGCAGCACCGCGATAAAAAATACAGCGATATAAGGCAAGATCACTAGGATTTCTTGCGTGATTGTGCGCTTGTGATTATCGACAAACTTGCGTGAGAAGCTCCACGCTAGGAAAAATACAAAGCCGATCTTGAAAAACTCGCTTGGCGCGATAGAGATAAATGGCAGGCGTATCCACCGCTTCGCCCCGCCCGCGGAAGTCGCTAGACTCTCTGGCAAAAATGGCATAAGCAGCATAAGGATAAATGCCACAAAAAACAGCAAGAACCCAAACTTTAAGAAGTATTTTTCTGGGGGGATTTGCGCGATCATCCACATAAGCAAAATCCCAAGCACAGCACTCGCAAATTCTCTTTGGAAAAAGTGTGATGTGCCATAATGATAAGCAAGTGTGGTGTAGGCAGGCAGAGAGTAGCTCATCACCACGCCGATAATCACCAAAGCACTGACATAAAAAAACAGCTTTGTATCTGCGCGAGAATCCATACATAATCCTAGTGAAAAGTAAAAGTGGATTCTAGCTAAAAAAGGATTAGTCAAGCTTAAAGGTTAAGGGCAGCACTGCTCGCTACAATGTTTTACAAAAAGTGCGATGTAGTAGAATTAGTAGTGCATTCAAGCGTGCGTAATGCACACATAAAGGAGCTGTATGCAACACCCACATATCCGGTCGTTGATGATGTATCTAGGGCTAGCTTTTGTGCTGCTTTTGGTCGTGGCAAGTGTGGCAAGTGGCTTTAGTCTCTCAAAGCCAAAAACACGCGATCTCTCAATCCCAGCACATTGGTGTGCCAAAGGCGATGGCATAGCGTGCTTGTATGTCGCCCAGAATCTACTCTTTGGCGATAAAAAGTCAAGCGATCTTATGCGTGCTAGGGCATTTTACTCTAGGGCTTGTGTGCTTGGGGTTAGCAATGCGTGCTATGAGCTTAGCAAGCTTCAAGCCTATCCTACTACGATGTATGCGCGATATTGGCGACTATGGGAGAGAGAAGCAAGCTTGCCTAACGATCTTTATGGCGATCTTTATGGCACAACAAGCACGCATTACAAAAGTGGATTCTAGTATGGATCGCCACGCCGACTTTATCGGCTCGCGAGTGAGAGAAAACAGGCGTTTTCACAAAAGCTTGTTTTACTTCAAAAAGCTTGGTTTGCTTTACTTTGCTTTACAAAACCTGCTTTACTGCCGCACGATTCTAAGAGTTGCGGTGGGGCTTTCGTAGCTTTTTAGGGATTTGGGGGCAGAGCTAGACTGATGGTCTGCGGTTGCCTCCAAATCCCTAAAATCTGCGGAATCGCTCACCCAAGGCTGAATCGCCTACCCCTAGAATCCACTTTTAAGAGCTGATATAGCTATCAGCCTGCGGCACTTTTGCTTGTTTGAGTCTTTGGCGTAGGTTGGCGAAGTTTTCTACACCAAAGATGATAAACACACTTATCATAATGCTACAAACGATCATAAATACCCAGATTTTATTGCTATTAAGGCTTTGGTGGTGTTTGATGATCTCTGTGGAAGTTATGCTATATCCTTTTTGCGAGAGTCTTTCTTTGTCAAGGTGTATGTAGTGCTTGTTGATCGGTCTTTGCGATGGGTCTTCAATGTAGTGTGGTATATCAGCAATCTTGAAAAATCCATTGCTAATAAGCATTTTTGCATAGGCTGCTTGCTCTTTGTCCTTAAAAGCTGGTAGCAGTGCAGCGAGGGTTGATTTGACCTCTTGGGTAACGGGGTGGGATTCTAGGGCTTGGATAATTGCAGGAAGCGGATTATCGTGTGTATAAAAAACAACATAGATAGAGAAAAATGGTGTCGCAAGGTGGCTGCGAAAATCCGTGATTTTGTCTTCTTGTGCGAATTGCGCAAGTGTGTCTTGGATCACTTTGTCTGCTATTTGGATTTGTTGAGTTCTGTTGTATTGTATAAAGCCATATTGCAATGCCTTTTCTTGTGTGCTACTTTGTGAGTCGTGGTAGAGTGCGCGCTCTTGCTTGATAGCTTTGATTTGGCTTTGCACCCAAAATGCACCTAAAATCAAGCAAACACACAAAGAAATAAAAAAAAGCTTTTTACGCTTGATAAACACCGCCACAATGGCAAAATCATCATAATATCTCATAGCAATGCTCCTTGGAAAAAGTAATAAAACGGATATAGGCTTGCCTCTGGATAGGAGAAAAATAGCTCCATAGCTCTAGTCTCAGGGTGATCACCTGAAAACAAATAGTTATACATAAGCTTAAGAAAGTAAGGGAAGAAAAATACTAGTGTGAGATGAAAAAAATGCCTAAAAACAACAAAAATAATAAAGCAAAACAATGTATCACACACAAGCATCATACTCCTACCCGGGATAATGTTTGTGATATATATGACAAATGCTATAAGAATCACGACCCTAAAGCGTTTAAGAGTGTCATTAGGCGTGATAACAAAGAGTGTGAAAACAATGCAGAGCATAATGATGCTTTTCATAATGTTGGTGTAGATGAGATAGTAGGGGTTGTAGCCATTGGCATTGACATAGTGGAGAATGTATTCCACTATTCTGCTAGGAAAATGTTTATATAAAAATGTCGCGCTCTCCACTAGATGTGTATTGATAAAAGAAGCCCCTATAATAAACGCGATAAAAAATGCCACAAAGACAGCTAGCGTAAGCCTAGGAAAATAGTATGCAATATAGCAAAGGGCGATAATGCCAATGGAGCTTAGGTGAAAACTAGCTGCGATAATGAAAAAGAGCAATTTTATGTGTATAGGCTTAGCAAAAAAGCCATAGAGCAAAAATATGCTTGCAAGCCCCTGTCGAGTAAGCCCAAGTGTCTCCATAAACACGCCGATATACAAGCTAAAGGCGATCAATGCGGCTTTTTGTTTATCTGTAACAAAATTTTGCCCATAGATTTCAAGCCATATATACATCAATGTGGTTGCAAATAATGCAGTGCAAAATAGGACATATTGCGGCGGAAGCTTTGGCAGCAATATCGAAAGGAGTTTATAGAATATAGGCAGTCCAACTTCATAGCCCCCACCCCATAGTGTCATAGCCCCAGAGAGTCCATCATAGACATCAAGGTAGTTTTGATAATAGCGCGAAAAATCATCATCAGAATCTGTGGCGAGATTAAAATACAAGCGACTTGCATAAATTAGCGCGATAGATAAACACAGCGTTATGCTAAGTAAGATTCTAAAATTTTTAGGAATATATGCAGAAAAACCGACCATAATAAATAGCCCAAATATATAGGCATAAAATGGCGTAAATGGCAGCAAAACAACAGGAAGCAAAAATAGCGCAGTGCAATAAAGTGGCAATGCACAGCTAGAATAGAAGCTACTGGGATTAGAATCGTGTAGATATGCTACTTGGCTATTAGATAGCTTGAGCTTAGGAGAAGTGTTTCCCCCCCCCCCCCTCATCTCCACGAGATTTATATATGCGTAAATTTGCAATAAGAGCTCGTAGCATTTCTAATTAAATCTCCATTTCTAGCGACTAAGTGTGATAAAAGTTATATGTTGGTTAGGTGGCGGAGCGGACGGGGCTCGAACCCGCGACCCCCTGCGTGACAGGCAGGTATTCTAACCGGCTGAACTACCGCTCCATTTTGCGCTTCATATCTGCGCCTTACATTGTAGCTCAATATGAAAGTTTATCATCAATGGTGGTCGCTACAAGACTCGAACTTGTGACATCCACCTTGTAAGGGTGGCGCTCTACCAACTGAGCTAAGCGACCAAACACTACACAAATAAACTAAAATAAGAATAGCAAGAGAGAAAAAGTGGTGACCCCTAGGGGATTTGAACCCCTGTAGCCACCGTGAAAGGGTGGTATCCTAACCACTAGATGAAGGGGCCACTACTTAATCATACTGGTGACCCGCGTTGGATTCGAACCAACGGCCCATTCCTTAAAAGGGAATTGCTCTACCAGCTGAGCTAGCGGGTCAAAATAAAAAGCGAGATTATAGGGTTTTTATCATTGTTTGTCAAGAGTATTTTACATTGTGTTTAAATATTTAATGAGCATTTCTAGGGCTTTGGTCGAGGCTTCAAGCTGGATATATTCTCGGGCGGTGAGATGATAGGAGATAGTGGTTTGCGTGTAGTCAATGGGGTGGTGCTTGCTAGCTAGATTAAGATTATTGGTTGCGAAAAAGTGCTGCTCTATCATAGGCGGCTTGCCGGCAGCTTGCACGCCTAAAAATACCGACCCAACAGGCTTTTGCGCACTTCCGCCACTAGGTCCTGCTACGCCAGAGCTAGCTATGGCAATATCTGCGCCACATTGCTTTAAGACTCCGCGTAGCATTTGCCCTACCACCGGCTCACTAACTGCGCCAAAATCTCGCAAATCATCGTGTGCCACCCCTAAAATCCGCTCTTTAATCACATTAGCATAGCTAGTAATCCCCCCAACAAAGACACTAGAAGCCCCAGCAATACGCGTGAAGCGGTAGCTTAGCAGCCCACCAGTGCAGCTCTCTGCGGTTGCTAGGGTGAGATTTTGCGCTGTAAGTCTCTCTAGCGCGATAGATTCTAGGCATTCTCCAAGGATTACACCCTGCTTGAAAAACCCCTTCACCCATAGCTCAAATGCATCGATATGCGCCTGCTTGCCTTGCAGAAGTGCGTAAGAGCCTTTGTCTTCCCAGATGAGATGCAGTGTGTCAATCATCTCTGCACAAAGCACCCTAGCAGAATCCATATCTATATGAAGAAACATAATCATCTTGCTTGCTGCAGTGTCCATTGTGATCCTTTGTGGGTTGTGGGATTTAAGAAGATAGGATTCTAGCAAATTTGCTTAAAATTTTTAAAGTATCTTTCAAGTTAATCCCATATAATAGTAGCTTTACATTTGCTTAAGGAGTGGCTATGCAGCAAGGCAAAAAAGAGTCCAAAAAGGCAATCACCATTCGCCCAGAGTCCGACAAATCTCGCGCCAAAGAGATCTATAAAAAAAAGAATGGACGCTTGCGCGAGGAATTTTATCTCAAAGAGATAGAGAAGCTTCAAGTCGAGCTACTGAAGTTGCAAAATTGGGTCAAAAAGACCAATCAAAAAATCGTCATTATCCTAGAGGGGCGCGATGCAGCGGGCAAAGGCGGGACGATCAAAGCTCTCACAGAGCATTTGAATCAACGAGGATTTCGTATCGTGGCGTTGCCAAAGCCCACAGAAATTGAAAAAACGCAATGGTATTTCACACGCTACATTAGCACACTGCCAAGTGGAGGGGAGATTGTGTTTTTTGATAGGAGCTGGTATAACCGCGCGGGTGTGGAGCGTGTAATGGGCTTTTGCACGCAAGAAGAATATAAGCAGTTTATCTATCAAGTAAGCAATCTTGAGCAAATGCTCATCTCTAGCGGGACGATGATTTTCAAATACTTCCTTGATGTGGGGCAAGATGAGCAAAAGCGCAGAATCAAGCGCAGGAAGACTGATCCGCTTAGAATGTGGAAGCTAAGCCCGATTGACTCTAAGTCCCTTGACTTATGGGATGAATACACCTCCGTATTTGAAAAGATGTTTTCACGCACACATACGCCTTTCGCACCTTGGATCATTGTAAATTCTAATGACAAAAAGGCTGCTAGGCTCAATATCGCACGCGATTTGCTTAGCAAGATTGACTATGAGGGCAAGGACCCTTCGGCTGTGTGTATGCTCCCAGATCCTGCGATCTTGCACCCATACTCTCAATCTCCACAGGTATAGCTAGCCTAGATCAAAAGTGGATTCTAGCCTAGAATCCACTTTTGCAATCTCTGCCCACATCTCGCGCAATCCACTCGCGCCACACCTTAGCGGCATAATACTTTTGCCACATAGCAATCCACGCGCTTTACACTTGACTTGTTTTTTTTTTTTTTTTTTGTTAGAGTCTCAAGCCGCATTTTGCAAATTATTTCATAGGAGATACCAATGACACAATCAGTAGCACTAACAGAGCTAGTGAAGTTTGATGACACAAGCTTCACGCCAAAAGAATCCAATGTCTTAATTGAGAAAATCATAAGCGGGCTAAATCTACCTGCCCCTATCGCAGCGGATTTTAGACGCAAGATGGGCACGCTCTTTGAGACGACAAAAATCATAAGCGGCAAGCTTGTCTATATCGGCAGGATCATTTGCGTGAAGCTTTGGGACTTTATCTGCCAGAATCCAAATATGGCACTAGGCACGCTTATTGGCGCGATATTTGGGCTGTTTCTTAGCGCGGTGCCGCTTATTGGCGGGATTTTGGCACTGCTATCGACATTTCTTGGAGCGACTATCGGCAGCTATCTTGACCAGCTGCAAAAAGGTGGCACACAAGTAGATGGCACGCTTTCTAAGGTGCTTGTAGGCGCGACAAATGCGACAAAAGAGTTTTTCAAGCTTATTAGAGAAATTTTAGCGGCGTTGAAAAACGACTTCAAATAACGACAAAGGAGACAAAATGGCTGAACTAAAAGCAGGAGATCTAGGACTCACGCCAAGAAATACGCAGTGGAAAGACAGCTACAAAACGCTTGTTATGTCTAAAAATATTAAAACACTTATTAAGATTCTTAGCAAAGCAAGTCCTGAAGAGCGAAATACTACTTACAAGGAGGCTTACTCGGCAGTTTTTCACAAATCATTAGGCAATCAAGTAGGTGTATTGGAATACGCAGGAGCGACAGCAGCGATAGGGCTTAGCGGAGTAGCTGGAGCAGGAGCTGCGGCGACACTAGGGGCGACTACGACAAGCTGGGGACTCTTTGGCGTTACGCTATTTACTACAATCACAGCTGCGCCTGTGGCATTGGTAGCTGGAGCAGCAGCAGGCACAGCAGCTATCGGCTATGGTGCGTATAAGCTTATAAGCAGCTCGGCAAAAGATAGGGGCAAAGAGCAGAAGACTGATGAATTCATACAGCAAGGGCAATTTGAAGTGCAGCCCACAAGAGTGCTAAACCCTTTCATCTTTCCAGCGGCTGATGAGATAGTAAGTGTCTATGGATTTTTACAAACACAGCATAATCCAAATTGGCAGGAGTTTTTGGAGCTATTTGACTCTGCTATCCTTGATCCAACGCTAGTAGAAGAAATACGCAAAAGCGATAAAGACAAAGAGCTAAGCCTATCTGCGCAATTGCGTGGGCAATTTCTCACACACACCAAGCGATATTTAAACAATGTCAAAAGCCAATACAATCAAGAAAATAGCAAGCTTATCTCCGCTTGTGTGGCGTTTATGGAGATCAATAATGAATTTGCCCTCCCGCGACTTGTGCAAGAAGAGCGGAAAGCACTCATCGATACTATCCGCAAAGGAGATATTCCCATCACCCAAGAGGCAATAGCGTATGAAGAGTTTTTAGCCCTCTTTAGTCTGTATAAAATGCTCTTAAACCACCCGCAAAACTCCAAAGAGCAGCAGCAGCTCCAAAAAGCAAAAATGCACGAGCGAGCAAGAGAGCTAGGCGATATAGCAGAAAAAGTCTTTGATAGCATAGTGAATGATACGCGTATTATCAAGCTTGATCACACCAATTATCTGCGCTATTTGCGAGAAATCATCGATGTGCTAGAGGCTGAACAAGCGCGTGCGTTTATTGAGACCTTGCTTAAAGATCTTGCGGCGTGTATGCTCATTGACAATAAGCTAGAATCCTATGAACAAGAGCTTTTGCAAGGCATTATAGATTCTACGCATTTGCAAGGCACAGATCTTACCACCCTACTTGAATCATACAAATAGCTCTAGGGCTGCTCCAAGCCCTAGCTAGATACGCAGAGAGCGGCTGCCATCTGCGTGGCAAAGCCAGCGCAAAGCTTCTTTAGCAACAGCGCAAAGCAATCCATAGCACTAGAATCCACTTTAAAAAAGTGGATTCTAGATCAAACACGGATTCTAGGGGGCGTTATCAAAGATTTGCTAGAATCCTATTTTGGCATCAAATTTAAACTTAAGGATTTCTATGCAAAGTAGCTTTGATACGACACTAATCCACGGGGGACTTACCACAGACCCACGCACAGGGGCGGTAAATACGCCTATTTTCCAAACCTCTACTTACGCACAAGATGAGCTAGGCAAACACAAAGGCTATGAATACTCTCGCACCAAAAACCCTACAAGAGATGGGATTGAAAGCCTTATTGCTGAATGTGAGGGCGGGAAATATGGCTTTGCCTTTGCCTCTGGTATGGCAGCTCTTGGCACGATTTTGAGCCTATTTAAAAGTGGAGATTGCCTCATCATCTCACAAAATGTCTATGGTGGGACTTTTAGAATCTTAGATAAAGTCTTTAACAACTTTGGTATCGTGTATAAAATCGTGGATACAAGGGATTTAGACGCGCTCAATGCTGCCTTAACCTCTGAAGTCAAAGCCGTGCTGATTGAAAGCCCTGCCAACCCGCTTTTAAGCGTTACGCCTTTGGCAAAAGTTGCCCAGCTTTGCCGACAAAAAGGCGTGCTAAGTATCGTGGATAATACCTTTATGACGCCCTATCTCCAGCAGCCTTTGAAGCTTGGCATTGATATTGTGGTGCATTCTGCGACAAAGTATCTTGGCGGGCATAGCGACCTTGTAGCCGGGCTTGTGGTGGTAGATGATGAGAGCTTGGCTGAACGCATAGGATTCTTGCAAAATAGCATTGGTGGAGTGCTTGCGCCATTTGATAGTTTTTTGCTTATCCGTGGTATGAAAACGCTAGGCTTACGAATGCAGCGACATTGTGAAAACGCCCTGTTTCTAGCAGAAGCTCTAAGCGAACACAAAGCGGTAGAAAAAGTGTATTATCCGGGACTAAAAAGTGATAGTGAATATGAAGTGCAAAGCTCTCAAGCACGCGGTGGCGGAGGAATGCTAAGCTTTATCCTAAAGCCAGAGTATGATTATAGGATCTTTTTTAAATCCACGCGTATTATCGTTTTAGCTGAAAGTTTGGGGGGCGTGGAGAGTCTGCTCTGCCACCCTGCGAGTATGACCCACGCCTCTATCCCTAAAGATCTGCGTGAATCTATGGGGATAGCTGAAAATCTTATCCGCCTATCTGTTGGCATTGAATATGGCAAAGACTTGCTTGAAGATATACATCAAGCGATTGAAAAAAGTCGTGCGCAATATGCCTTGATATTAGATTCTAGCCACTTGCTTTTAGATTCTTTTTAGAATCTACTTAGCACTCTTTGCCCTATTACACTTTACACACAGCATTTGACAATTTTCTTTCTCCGTTTTTCCGCCTTTGCTCCAAGGCACTATATGATCTGCCTCCATTTGCTCAATATCAAGCTTTTGCTTTTCGTTAGGGCATTTCACGCCCTTTATATGCCCATCGCTATTTGCACACACGCCCCCTTGCCTCTCATACACCGCCCTTTTTACACTCTCACTAAATGCCCTTAGACTTAAATGCTTCTTATCACCACTTAGCAAGTATGGATACACGCCCTTTTTATTCCCCACTTCATCATCTTGCATAAGCTCTATAATTTTAGATTCTAGCTCTTTAGCATCTAGTGGCTTATCTTTATAGAGGTTATACAAAAGCCCCCATTCAAGCCCTTTCATCTCTTTGCGATATTTTTCAAACTTCATCTCCACCCAGTCTATCACCTTTGCAAAATACTCCCACAGCTCATCAGCATTTTTAGAATCTATGGCATTTTTAGCCATATACTCGCAAATCTTTTCATCTTTCCTAGAATCCACTATCCAAGCAATAGCACTCTCTAAAACTTCTTGTCGCAATGCACTGCCATTTAGATATTTAGCTCCCTTTAGCACCGCTAGTCCATTAGGCTTAGAAAATCGTCTCTTTGCATCACTTAGCCACACACTCGCATATACTGCATTTCTTAGCTCTTGGTTAGTTAGTGTCTCTCCTGCGATATTGATAGTCTTAAACCACTCTAGCTTCTCGCTATCACTCCCCTGACACACATACACATTAAGCTTGTAGTCTAAAAACTTCTCTTGCAAGTCTTTGGATAAGGTATGAAAATACTGCGATTTATCATTCCACAGCACAGAAAAGCTCCCTTTAACATACTCGCATATACTTATAGTTCTTTGCTGTCCATCTAGCACTTCATATTCACACTCCGCACTAGAATCCACATTTTTCACCCAATACATTATATTTAAAGGAAAGCCCTTTAGTATCGTATCTATCACGGCATTTCTTTGGGCTTCTTTATACACAAACTCCCTTTGATATTTGGGGCGTATGTTAAGCCTTGCTACTCCGCTAGAATCTGCATAGGCGACTATTTGGCTACTCTCCTCATCTCTTGTGTATCCTGCTATTAGCTCTTTTATTTTGATTTCTGTTTTGTCTATTTGCATTGTTGCTCCTTATTACATTTTTTCAAATTCAAGTTTTCTTAGCTCATCGACTTCAGCGATTTTGCGGATTAGGATTCTGGCGTAAATGCTAGAATAAAGCTCTCCACTTTCACAATCCTTAAAAGCTGGAGTTTTGTCAGTGTGTGGGTTAAACTTTCTATAAAGTGTGCCTTTAGCATTAAAAGTAAATTTTCCTGTGCTATTGCCAAACTTATCCAAAACTTCCATTTTTTTATTACAAGTAAAATCTACCGAACCAACTATCCCCAAAGCCACTATTTCAAACTGCTTAGGATTATGTTTATCTAAGAAAGTTATCGGCACGCCCATAACCCCATCATAATCTAGCGGAATCTCAATAGTTTTATCCACATTGATAGCGTCATAATTATCATACTTTGGGTATTGCTCTGGATTCTTTTTGTAACTAGCGATAGTTTCTAAAATTTCATTGCGTTTTTTATGTGTTAAATTTGTGAACCAACAAATATTGCCAAAACTTCGCCACTTCTGCCCATTTTCATCAATCCAAAATCTATTGCTTCTTTCTTCATAGTAGTTTGGCACTTTAAAAGCAGCATAAGATAAAGTCCTGCCCAGCCACAGCTTATTTTCTTTAATGAGTTTAAAAATTTCTTTATAGGTAATAGCGTTTTGATTTCCCAATATCACAAAATTTAATTCTTTCCCACTCTCTTTTTTCTTTTTCTCTCCATACTCCACTAATTGTGCGACATACTCACGGAAAAGTAAAAAAGGCGGATTTGTTACCACAATATCTGCAAGTTTAAGCAGCTCTATGCAGTCTTTGCTTCTAAAATCCCCTGCATTATTTAGCCCTTTATCTTCATCAAGTGGGAAAAGGCTAGGCTGTTTATAGGATTTTTTGCTTTTGTTTTGTGTGGATTCTTTGGGCAGTCCAGATTCTAGCTCGGCTCTAAAATTTTCAAAAAGCTTATGTTTATTAGCTTCAAAGGCTTTTAGTGTTTCTTGTGATTGTGTTTGGCTATTAGAGAGAGAGAGAGAGAGAGAACGGCTTCTACTTGTTTAAGTGGGTGCATTGATGATAAAACTTTATCTACATCATCAATGGAGTGCTTTTGTGGGTTTATTAGCTCATCTTTTATCACATCATCTCTGTGGATCTTTATCGCATAGGCTTTTTTGGGGGAATCTTCTGTGCTTACTTCTCTGTAATTTTGACTTTTATAGCAAGTGGTGATAAGAGCCTTTAAGTCAAGCCATTTGAAATTTTTGAAAAAGTATTCAAAAAAGGCACTTTGCAGTGGGTCATCGCAGTTGCAATAGACGATTTTATCTTTGAAATGCTCTTTGTAGTGTTGCAGCTCGTTTTCTATATCGCTTAGTTGCGTGTAGAACTCATCTTTTTTATTTTTCTTTGCATCGTGGAGATTGGTGTTTGCTACTTTTGTTTTTGCCATTGTGTAACCTTAAGTTTGTTTGCGTAAATCGTGTAAAAGTGGATTCTATCTTGTTTGTTTTAAGTTTGGCTTTATTGCATTGATATTTATCATACAATTAAAAATCTTATTTACTATCCCCCCACCACAAAGCCTAATCCTAGAATCCGCGTTTTGTTATGGATCGCCACGCCTTGTTGGCACAAGGCTCGCGATGACAGATAGGGCGAGTTGGCTTGCTGGTGTAGATTTTTAGCGTCACTAGAATCCACTTTTTGTGATTATGCGTTTTATTGTCTATGGATTACTAAAGAAGCGCGGTTGCGCCTTGCTTATGGATTGCCACGCCGATCTCATCGGCTCGCGATGACGGAAACAGGCGTTTTCACAAAGCCTGTTTTACTTCAAAAAGCTTGGTTTGCTTTACAAAACCTGTTTTACTGCCGCACGATTCTAAGCATTGCGGTGGGGCTGCGGTAGCTTTGCGGCTTATGGTAAAGGTTAGCAAACTTAGCGTTCGTGCCTTTGCCATAAGCTGCAACACTGCCACATTGCTCACTCAAGACTGAATCGCCCACCCCCTAGAATCCACTTTTTGCGCGTTTGCAAAAGTGGATTCTAGGCACTGCGCTATGCCACTTATGCTATAATCGCGCGCTTTAAGCTTAGACACTTCAGCAAGCATTCAAGGAGAGATTATGCTTGATTTTGCGTTTATGTGGGAGCATATCGGGCTTTTTACAAGCGGCGTGATCCTGACACTTGAAATATCATTTTGCGGTATTGCCCTAGCTATCATCATCGGGCTTGTGTGTGCTTGCGTGCTTGTGGAGTGTGAGCGTGAGATCGCCCATAGTAGCAAGATAAAAGCCTTTTTCCTGCGGGCTTTACACGCGCTTATCACAAGCTATGTCGAGCTTGCGCGAAATACCCCCTTGCTTATCCAGCTCTTTTTCCTCTACTTTGCTTTGCCAAAAGTTGGCATAACGCTCTCTGCCTTTACTTGCGCGACTTCAGCACTTGCATTTCTAGGGGGTGGGTATATGTGCGAGAGCTTTCGCGCAGGGCTTAGTAGTATCCACAAAGCCCAAGTAGAATCCGCCCTTAGCATAGGGCTATCGCGCTTTGGGATACTGCGCTTTGTAGTCTTGCCCCAAGCCCTAGGTGTAGCCCTGCCCGGGATCACGGCAAATGTCATCTTCCTCATCAAAGAAACTTCTGTCGTTGGGATTTTGGCACTAGCAGATATTTTATACATTAGCAAAGATATTATTGATCTATATGGCAAAACTTACGAGGCATTGAGTATGCTGCTTATCGTATATATCGCGATACTTTTGCCCATATCGCTAGCAGCAAGCGCGCTAGAAGCGCATTTGCAAAAACGACTATAAGGATAGCTATGGAAGTGTTATTTGCTGGGAATAATCTTTTGCGTTTATTACAGGGGCTTGGGGTGAGCTTTTCTATCGCGCTTGTGGCGATTGCTTGCTCGATTGTCATTGGCATAGTTGTGGGGTTTATGATGCTATCGCGCTTTATGATCTTGCGCATAGTGTGCAAGCTCTATTTAGAATCGGTGCGCATTATCCCTATTCTAGCCTTGCTGTATGTCTGCTACTTTGGCTTGCCGCAACTCCTCCATATAAGCCTATCAAACATCGCCGTAGCGGTGCTAGTCTTTAGCTTCTGGGGTGGAGCGGAGATGGCAGATCTCGTGCGAGGGGCATTATCAAGTGTCGATAAACATCAAAGAGAATCTGCCCTATCCCTTGGGCTATCGCCACTGCAAGCACAGATTTTCATCATCTTGCCCATTGCTAGCAAAAGACTTTTGCCCGGGCTTATCAATCTCTTTACCCGTATGATTAAGACAACCGCTCTTTTGCTTTTCATCGGTATTGCCGATATGCTACAAGTCGGTCGCCAGATCATCGAAGCCAACCGCTCTATCCCCACTGCGGCTTTTAGCGTATATGGCGCATTGCTTGTGGGGTATTTTGCGATGTGCTTTCCGCTCTCACGCCTAGCCAAATCCCTAGAAAATCGCGCCAAAGCCTAGAATCTAAAGGATCACTAAATGCTTCAAATCACACATTTATGCAAATCTTATGGCAATCATCTTGTGCTAGATGACATCACGCTAAAGCTTGAGAAAGGCTGCGTGCTGACTCTGCTAGGACCTAGCGGCTGCGGCAAATCCACGCTTCTGCGCTGTATCAACGGACTAGAATCCACGCAAAAAGGCGAGATCTACCTAGAATCCAAGCAGATCAACACCAAGCACACAGACTACACAAAGGTGCGCCAAGACATTGGTATGGTGTTTCAAAACTATGAGCTATTCCCACACTTAAGCGTAGAAGAAAACATTATGCTAGGACCCATAAAGGTGCAAAAACGCGCGCGCGATGAAGTGCTAGACCAAGCCAAAAGCCTGCTAAAGCGCGTAGGACTAGAATCCAAATCACGCCACTACCCCAAGGAGCTAAGCGGCGGGCAAAAGCAGCGCGTAGCGATCGTGCGGGCATTGTGTATGAACCCAAAGCTTATGCTCTTTGATGAAGTAACCGCCTCACTTGATCCAGAAATGGTAAGAGAGGTGCTTGATGTGATATTAGAGCTAGCAGATTCTGGTATGACGATGATGATCGTAACGCACGAAATGGGCTTTGCCAAGGCGGTGAGCGATAAAATCGTGTTTTTGGATTCTGGGAAGATCGTGCAAGAAAGCACGCCTAATGAGTTTTTCACCAATCCTGCCACCGAGCGCGCACGCAAATTTCTCCATACATTTGACTTCAAGCGCAAATCCCACTAACGCAGCCTAGCAAGAGCTGGATTCTAGCCATATTTACCAAAACTCGCTACAATCCGCTCGCCTTTAAGGCAGTAGCGTAGCTTATCCCCTCCAAAGCTGCGCTACTTGGGCTACTGCACCCCCCTCCAGCAGTAGCCCTTCTCTTTCACTCTTTGCAAATCTTTATCCATTATTTAAACTATTTTTGATACGATACGCCCCACAATAGCTATCCAAAGGAATACTATGCTAGAAGTCTTGATGATAGAAGATGATGTAGAGCTTGCAGAGATTTTGAGCGAGTATCTCTCCCAACACGACATAAATGTAACAAGCTATGATGAGCCCTACACTGGTATGAGCGCGATCAATGCCAAGCATTTTGATCTATTGCTGCTTGATTTGACTCTGCCTAATCTTGATGGGCTTGAAGTGTGCAAGCGAGTCGCCAAGCAAAAAAATATCCCCATTATCATCTCTTCAGCTCGTAGTGATGTCGATGACAAAGTGCGGGCATTAGAGAGTGGGGCTGATGACTATCTGCCAAAGCCCTATGACCCCAAAGAGCTTCTAGCTAGGATCCAATCACTCCTGCGCCGCTACAACAACAAACCCCAAAAAGATGAGATCAAAGAAGCAAGCCCAACTTTCCGTATCGATAAAAATAGCCGTGAAATCTACTTCCACGATAAAAAGCTTAGTCTCACTCGCGCAGAATACGAGATTTTGACACTGCTCATTAGCAAAAAGGGCAATGTCTTTACCCGTGAAGCCATCGCCATAGAATCCGAATCCATAAACCCAGAAAGCTCTAATAAAAGCATTGATGTGATCATCGGGCGACTGCGTGCCAAAATCGAAGATGACCCCAAAAAGCCAAAGCATATCATCTCTGTGCGTGGTGTGGGCTATAAGCTTGAATTTTAAACGCCACGCCCCTACTCTATGAAACACTCAATATTTTTTAAAATCTCTATGCTATTTTTGTTTGCTATGGGGAGTTTTTTTGCCTTTTCATTTTACTTCTTAAAATTTCAAGCCGAGCGATATGATAATACTAATGAAAAAGAAAAATACGAGAAAATCAGCATTGTCTTTAACCGCATAATCTCCCAAGAAAACAACCTTGAAACCATACAAAACTACCTAAAAGAAGTGGGCTTTATACAAATCAACGACAATCGCTTGCGCCAAGCCATTATCCAATCAATCCCGATCCCCTATGACACGCCCGGGATCTTTCTGCGATCTGTGGAGATCCAAGATGATTTGCTGATCTTGGTCGTGAGTGAGGGCGAAGTGTATTTATATAAGGATTCTATGCGTAGTTTTTATGTTAATTACTACTTAGTCATTTTAATAGGATCAGTGATTTTGGTGCTACTTTTTGCCCTAGTGATACGCTCACTGCTGCCGATGATTTATCTACGCAGACAGATTAGGAAATTTGCCAAAGGCGATGTGCAGGTAGATTGCAGGATCCCGCAAAAAGATGAGATAGGCGAGCTTGCAAACGAGTTTCACAAAGCGATTAAGCGCATAAATGCGCTTAATAATTCTCGCACGCTTTTTTTGCGCTCCATTATGCACGAGCTAAAGACCCCCATCACCAAGGGCAGAATCACTGCTGAAATGGTAGAAAACCCCACGCAAAAGCAACGCCTAGTCTCTGCCTTTGATCGGCTAAATTTCCTAATCGATGAATTTGCCAAAATCGAGCAGCTCTCTTCGCACAATTACAATCTCCAAAAAAGTGAATTTAGCGTGCAAGAGCTTGTAAGCTATGTAGAAAAAATGCTTCTCATTGATAGGCTAGAATGCTCTCCCATAGCAAACCACTGCCCCAATGACCTAATCAAAGCTGATTTTGATCTCTTTGCAATGTCAGTAAAAAACCTCATCGATAATGCCATTAAATACAGCACCGATGGCAAAGTATCCCTAGAATCCGATGGACGCAATCTCATCATCTCTAACTACGGCGCACCACTTACAATGCCCTTTGAAGACTACTGCAAGCCCTACTTCAAGGACTCTACCAAGCCTAGCTCGCAGGGCTTTGGACTTGGAATGTATATCATCAAAAACACCCTTGATGCGCAAAATTTTAATATCACTTACACGCATAGTGATGGGGTCAATAGTTTTACTATCGAGGGCTGCATTATCGAGAGTTTTTGCCCTCTGCCTATCCACCACACTTAAGGAGTCATTATGTGTCCATCAAAACTAGCAGATTTTAAAGAAAAATGCGCGGTCGTTGGCGTGTATAATGCGCCAAATGCCAATATCCTAGCTTACTATGGGCTATTTGCTATGCAGCACAGAGGGCAAGAAGCCAGCGGGATAGCCGTAAGCAATGCCCAAAAAATCTCCCTATATAAAAACAACGGACTTGTAACCCAAGTCTTTGAGCCAGAGATTTTGGCAAATCTCACGGGCTTTGCTGCTATCGGGCACAATCGCTACTCCACCGCAGGCGAAGATAGTATCAATGAGTGTCAGCCTATTTTCGCTCGCTATTCCCTTGGGCAAATCGCTATCGCCCACAATGGCAATCTCACCAACGCCGATATACTGCGCGATGATCTCACCATACAAGGCTCAATCTTCCAAAGCCACCTTGATACAGAAGTGCTAATCCACCTAATCGCCAAATCCCAGCGTGCCACGCTAAGTGAGCGCATTATAGAATCCATCTGCCAAATCGATGGCGCGTTTGCCCTAGTGATTTTATCGCGCACCAAGATGTTTGCTATCCGTGATCCCTATGGCTTGCGCCCCTTAAGCCTAGGCAAGATAGAAAATGACGATGGCACGCAAGGCTACATTGTGGCAAGCGAGACGAGTGCTTTTGATCTAATCGGTGCGCAGTTTGTGCGCGATATTGAGCCCGGAGAAATGCTAGTCTTTGAAAAAAGCGCGACAAACCCCACCTACAAATCCTATCACTACAAAGCCCCCACGCCATTTCCCTGCGTGTTTGAGTATGTGTATTTCGCGCGTCCTGATAGCGTGGTATTCTCGCGCAATGTCTATGAAGTGCGTAAAAATCTCGGCAAGCAGCTAGCAAAAGAGCATAAGCTCAAAGCTGATATGGTGATCCCGGTGCCAGACTCTGGCGTGGCAGCAGCCCTAGGCTATGCGAAAGAAAGTGGCATAGACTTTGAGCTAGGCATTATCCGCAATCACTATGTAGGGCGGACCTTCATCGAGCCAACGCAACAAGCAAGGGAGCTAAAAGTAAAGCTTAAATTAAACCCCATAGCCGGACTCATCAAAGGCAGAGATATTATCGTGATTGATGACTCTTTGGTGCGAGGCACCACAAGCAAGCAAATCATCAAAATCCTGCGCCAAGCCGGTGCGCGTAAAATCTACCTACTAATCTCCGCGCCCCCCACAATCGCTCCTTGCTACTATGGTGTAGATACCCCAGAAAAAGAGCAGCTAATCTGTGCAAGCCATAGCTTAAAGGAAGTGCAGAGCTTCATCGGCGCAGATTATCTAGGCTTTTTATCCCTAGAAGGCTTACAAAAAAGCATAGAATCTAGCGCGGTAGTAGGCAAGCCAAAGCAAGAAAAGCTCTCCTACTGCCAAGCCTGCTTTGATGGCTGCTATGTGGATTCTATCTATAAGCGATAATCCCAGCGATGCTAGAATCCACTTTTGACTCTGCGCGCTCTCGTAGCCTAGAATCCACTTTTGACCAATCCCAAGTCTCGCCACACACACTCTTGCAAGCTAGAGAGCTGCTAACGCTTGGGCGATATTTCAAGGCACGCTTTGGGCAGCGCGTGCGTAAAATCCCCATAACCCTGCAAGGCTTCACCTGCCCTAATATCGATGGCACACTGGCTAAAGGCGGCTGTATCTACTGCTGCAATGAGAGCTTCTCGCCAAGTGCGATCAAAGTGCCAAAAGTGGATTCTAGCCCCACAATGCGTCCAAATCTCTCCACAAACCCCTTGCTGCCTAAGCAGCTAAGCCAGCTAGAAGAGCAATTTTTGTGGCATACAGAATTTCACAAGCGCAAATTTAGCGTGCAAAAATATATGGTGTATTTCCAATCTTATACCAACACCTACGCGCCTTTAGAGACCTTGCAAGCTCTTTTTAGCAAGGCTTTGGGCTTTGCTAATGTCGTGGGGCTAAGTATCGGCACGCGCGTGGATTGTGTGGATTCTAGGGTGCTTGCTATGCTAGGGAAGTTTGTCAAAAATGGCGCGGAGATCTGGCTGGAGTATGGGGTGCAATCAGTCTTTGATGAAACTTTGCGCAAGATCAATCGCGCCCACACAAGCAAGGGGATCAAAGAGCTATTTGCTGCAACAAGAGCAAGTGGGATCAAAGTATGCGCGCATTTAATCTATGGGCTACCGGGTGAAGATAGCGAGATGATGCTACACTCTTTACAAAAGGTGCTTGAGTGGGGGATTGATGGCATTAAAATCCACCCGCTCTATGTCATAGAAGGCACACCTTTAGCGCGTATGTATCACGCTAATCGCTATATCCCAATCGACTTAGAATCCTATGCGGATTTAATCATCAAATCTATCCAAATACTCCCGCCTGAAGTGGTGATCCACCGCATTAGTGCTGGTGCGCACGAAGAGAGCTTGCTCGCACCTAAATGGTGCTTTGACAAAAATATCCAAATGCGCCTTTTGCGTGAAAGACTGCGAGAGATCGGCGTGGAGTATTAAGCCTAATAATCCATTTCAAGTAGTCCGCAAATACTATGGATCACAAGGATATGGGCTTCTTGGATTCTAGGGGTATTATCACTTGGGATTACGAGATTTTCACTAAGCTCATTCATCTTGCCTCCACCCTTGCCACTTAGCCCCACGCAGTAGCAGCCAAGCTTTTGCCCTACTTCAAAGGCTTTTAGCACATTAGCAGAATTCCCACTTGTGCTAATGCCAAAGAGCGCGTCCCCTTTGTGCGCAAGTGCTTCGACTTGACGAGAAAACACAAACTCAAACCCATAGTCATTGCCTATGGCAGTGAGTGCTGAAGTATCTGTGGTGATAGAAATCCCAGCCAAGGCTTTGCGCTCCTTTTTATACCGCCCACTAAGCTCCGCGGCAAAATGCTGCGCATCTGCCGCGCTGCCACCATTGCCAAAGGCGATAATTTTCCCGCCAGAATCTAACACCGCCTTAAGCTTCCTTGCTACTTGCTCGATTTGTGGCTGTAATGCAAGCGTGGCTTGCAGTGTGGCGATACTCTCAGTGATTTCATTATGGATAAAGCTCTGCATTCTTACTCCTTGTGTGATGGTGTGTGTGAGCGGATTTTTTCAATAATACTTGTGCTAGATCTGCCCTGCACAAACTCTATGAGCTTGACTTCTTTAGCAAACTCACTGCCTACAACCTCTTTGCCCGTGTAGTCCGCGCCTTTTACAAGCACAGCAGGCTTAATGAGCTTAATAAGCTCTAAAGGCGTGTCCTCTTCAAAGATCACGACAAAATCCACGCACTCTAGCCCAGCTAGCACTGCGGCGCGATCTTCTTGGGGGATTATGGGGCGGCTCTCGCCCTTTAGCCTTTTCACCGAGCTATCACTATTTAGCCCCACGATTAGCACATCCCCAAGCTCCCTTGCCTTTTGCAAATACGAAATATGCCCCGCGTGCAAAATATCAAAGCAGCCATTGGTGAATATGATCTTTTTCTCGTGTAGGCTCTTTAGCAGTGCGTGTAACTCTTGCTGGCTGATGACCTTAGAATCCGCATATACCCCATCGTGCAAAAAGCTTATAATCTCACTCAAGCTTGCGCTCGCACTACCGATCTTGCCGATCACCACCGCCGCAGCCGCATTGGCAAAATCACTTGCTTGATAAATATCAAGCCCACTGCTAAGCCCAAAGGCTAAGGCAGCTATAACCGTATCTCCAGCCCCTGTTACATCATAGACTTCTTTAGCAATGGTGGGGGATTTGACTAGGCTATCATCACGCAAAATAGCAATCCCATCTTCACTAAGTGTAACCAAGCAAATATCAAGCTTGCATAGAGCTTGGAGCTTTTTCATCGCAGCTTTTAGACTTGTATCATCAGTGATTTGTATCTGTGTAGCAAGGCTTGCTTCAAGCTTATTTGGCGTCAGTAGTGTGGCGTTTTTGTATTTGGCATAATCGCTCCCCTTTGGATCAACAAGCACAAGGCGATTGCAGCTTCTAGCAAGGCTGATGATCCGCTTTGTGAAACTTGGAGTAAGCAAGCCCTTAGCATAATCGCTCACAATAATGGCATCAAAATTATGCAGCTTATGGCATAGCAGCTCAAATAGCTCATCTTCTAGCTGGGGCGTTATGGGGGTGGATTCTTCCCTATCGACACGCAAAACTTGCTGATGAGAGATTAGAATCCTACTTTTTTGCGTGGTGGGGCGATTAGTTGGGATAATGTAAGAGACATCAATCCCTAGCCGATCTAGCTCGCCAACAAGCCATTTGCCTAAGCTATCATCACCGATGATCCCACACATACTCACCCTTGCCCCAAGGGCGTTAAGGTTTGCCCCTACATTGCACGCCCCACCTAGGCGATTGCTCTCGGTCTTGACATTGACTACTTGCACAGGAGCTTCTGGGGAGATTCTATTACACGACCCCCAGATATAGTGATCTACCATCAAATCCCCTATGACAAGGATTCTAGGGGTTTTATTATGCAGTCTTAGCATAGCAAGTCCTTTGCTTGAGATAGGGCATAAATTGCCTGTATATAGTCTTTTATGCCATCTTCTAGGCTATATGCTGGGGTATAGCCTAGATCGCTGGTTGTTTGCGTGATGTCTGCTTGGGTGTGGGTTTGGAAAAATGTGTAAGGGTTTTTGATATATTCAAGCGTGAAATCCCCTAGGGGTGCTAGATTTTTATGCGCACTTAGGGCAGCTAGCTCCTTGCGCAAAATCGCAATAATGTCATTAAAGCTACGGCTTACCCCAAAGCCCACATTATAGATCCCGCCTTTTTGCGCATTCATCGCTAGCACATTTGCCGCTACCACATCATCGATATACACAAAATCTCTCATCTGCTCACCAAACTCAAAGAGCCTAACACGCCCAGAATGTATCGCCTGTAAGCCTAGCTGCAAAATCATCGAAGCGGTTTTGCCCTTGTAAAATTCTCTCCTGCCATAGACATTGAAGTAGCGCAGCCCCACGATTGGCGTGCTTGGAGCGTCTGCTAGGATTTTACGCACACTATTATCCATAAGCAATTTGGAGTAGCCATAGATATTTTCTGGATTCTCACCAGAGCCTATGATATTTGGGGCAGGCGTGTTGCCATAAGTGCCTGCCGAGCTTGCATAAATCATCTTCGCGCCCTTTTGTAGCGTGATATGCAAAAGCTCTAAAAACGCGTGGTGATTGGTCTCTATCATTAGCTTTTGATTGCTTACAGTGGTATCGCTTATGGCAGCTTGGTGGAAGACATAGTCAAAGTGGATTTTCTCTAAAATCTCTAAGCCTTTGGTAATATCAAGGGCTAGCACATCGCCATTAAAACCTAAGAGATTTTTAAAATGCCCTAGTGAAGTGGGATTCCCACTTGGGAAGCACTCGCCATCGCGGAATTTATCTAGCACGATTATGCGCGTATCTTTATGATGGGCTTGGAAGTAAGCAGCAAGTGAGCTGCCGATAAAGCCCGCGCCACCGGTGATAAGGATACTCTTGCCAGCTAGATCAGGGAGCAAATGCTCGGGGATTTTTGGATTGGGGATAGACATTTTACACTCCTATATAGAAAGGATAGTTTGCATACTCTCGCAAATTGCCAAGGTGTTTGGGATTATGTGGAGATGATCAATTTTGGCGAAGCGTTCTTTAGGGAGCTTGCCTACAAGGAGTTTATGGCGGATCCCACCTGCTTGCCCTGCTTGCATATCAGTGATTTTATCACCGATGATAAAGCACTCAGTAAGCTTTAGATCATAGTCCTTTTTGGCTTGGTCTATCATACCAGCTCTAGGCTTGCGGCATAGGCAGTCTTCTTCTTCTGTATGGGGGCAGAAGTAGATACTATCAAAGCCAAAGCCAAGCTTCTTTTTTAGCTCATTTTGCATATATGTAGTGATCGCGCGGAAATCATCTAGCGTGTAGTATCCCCTGCCTATGCCGCTTTGATTTGTTATGACAAAAAGCAAGAATCCCTGCTCCTTGCAAAAGCGCAGCGCATCAAAAATACCATCATTAAAGACAAAGTCTTCTTGCCTATACACATAGCCTAGATCTTTATTGATCACGCCATCTCTGTCAAAAAACACCGCCTTTTTCATCACACTCCTTTAGCCCTGCATTATAGTAATGCCTGTATAAATATTCCATAAACCAAGCCCTAGCATCGCCACAAGACTCACCCAAAATGCCTGCTTTTGATAGGCTTGAAGCACGCTAGCTAATGTGCCTAGCCCTAGCATACTAGGCAAGCTCCCTAGCCAAAACACCCCCATCACACACACCGCCCCCATCACGCCACTAAGCCCTAAAATCTGCTCATTTAGCGTATAAAGAGCGAAAAAATACACCAGCCCACAGGGCAGGAAGCCATTTAGCACCCCAATGCCAAAAAAGCTCCATAAAGAGCGCGAATGCAGCAATGTGCCAAAAGCCCTGCCAAGCCACCTAGAATCCACTTTTGGCTCTAAGAAGCGCAAGATCCTTGGGAAAAAGCCATAGCATAGCGCGTAGATGATAAGCAGCACCCCCACAAGCACGCTCGCCCACTCACGCCACACATAGCTTAGAGCAAATGCCCTGCCAAGCAGCGCAAAGCCTATGCCAATGCACTCATAGCTACACAATCGCCCCACACTATATGCCAAATGCCCCACCCAGCTAGGCTTTTTCATCTGTGTAAAAGCTAGCACAATGCCTCCGCACATACCCACGCAATGCCCCAAAGACAATGCCAGCGCACTAGTAAATACCAAAAACAGCGGGATAAAAGTGGATTCTACTAGCTCCATTGCTAGATCTAGCTAGACCATTCGCTTGACTAGATCGCGCCTATCAAGCCCCTTTTTCACACTTGCTTCAAGCTCTTTGGCTATGCTAGGGTTTAGATTGCTCATATCATCAAGCGTTTGTAGCACGAGATCTGCTTGGACATTTGGGTGCTTGCTAAGGCAGTAGAGGAAAAATCGCTTTTGCGTGGTGGTCATCGCTAGCTCATCATAATGCTCAAACATCTTTGCCACAGCTTGGGCTAATTGATCATTTGAGCTAGAAGAAAACTCAAGCGGCAACAGCATTGTCTCAAAATTGATGATCTCATACTCATCGCTAGAGTCCCTTACAGGAGCGGGCTTGCTAAAACGCGCTACGACAATAATGCAGGCTAAAATCACAAAGATAAACAAACTAAGATAAAAGAGCAGTTCTTCCATATACTCGACCTTACACACCTAACTTTTCATAATTTTGGTAGAATTTTAGCTTATTTTTTGTCGTTTTACTCGCAACATTACGCGTGTAGCATAGCCACAAAGTTTTACCAAATAGGATAGATAATGACTGCAAAAAGCCACCTTAGCCCTGAGAGAATCCAGCTTCTACAAGAGCTAGCACACACTTATGGCACACCGCTTTATGTCTATGATATGGAGCAAATCAAGCGCAATTTTCTTAGCTTTAAGCAAGCCTTTAACGCGCGTAAATCGCTTATTTGCTACGCATTGAAAGCAAACTCCAACCTTAGCGTCCTGCGCCTTTTAGCCGAGCTTGGCAGCGGGGCAGACTGCGTGTCGATCGGCGAGGTCAAGCGCGCACTGCTAGCTGGAATCCCTAAGTATAAAATCATCTTCTCTGGTGTGGGCAAAAAAGATGATGAGATAAAAGAAGCGTTGGAGCTTGGGATTTTGTTTATCAATGTGGAGTCGTTTGAAGAGCTGAAGCGTGTAGAGGCGATAGCTAAATCGCTCGTGGATTCGGCTTTGGGTAGTCATTCCGCAGATTTTGGGGATTTGGAGGCAACCGCAGACCATCAGTCTAGCTCTGCCCCCAAATCCCCAAAAAACTACGCAAGCCCCACCGCAATTCCTAGAATCCTTGAAGAAGAAAAACAGGGCGGTTTGGAAAAATCCGCCGCAAATAAAAAAGTGGATTCTAGTGGCAACGCCCAAAATGTGAGCGAGCCACAGGCGGCAGCAGTTGAGATGAGAAATCGTGGCTTTCAAGGCGCGGGCGAAGGGATTTATCTAGGCGATAATGAGCAAGCCCGCGCCGCAGAATCCACGATTTATCGCTCAAAACCAGCGACAGCGGTGCAAGGCGAAGCCGAAGCAGGTTTCTTTAGAAATGCAACGCCAAAACCAAGCCAAGCCGAATCCCCCAAAAAAGCCAGAATCTCTATCCGCGTCAATCCTAATATCGACGCCAAAACCCACCCCTACATCTCCACAGGCTTACACGAAAATAAATTTGGCGTGGATATGGAGAGTGCCAAGCAAATGTATCTCTACGCCCATAAATCCGCATTTTTAGAGCCTGTGGGGATACATTTTCACATAGGTAGTCAGCTCACAGATCTAGAGCCACTCACCCAAGCTGCGCGTAAGATCGCTGATCTTGCGCGCTCGCTGCTAGCTCTTGGGGTCAATCTGCGCTTTTTTGACATCGGCGGGGGGCTTGGGATACGCTATGAAGATGAAAAGCCTATTGATTTATATAGCTATGCGCAAGGCATTTTAAGCACGCTTAGTGGCTGTGATTGGACTATTATTTGCGAGCCGGGCAGAAGGATTGTGGGCGATAGTGGGCTGCTGCTTACGCAAGTCATTAGCCAGAAGCTCACAGAGTCAAAGCGATTTGTCATTGTCGATGCGGGTATGAATGATCTTGTGAGACCGGCGTTGTATGGTGCATATCACCAGCCTATTATTTTACAGAATTCGGCTTGTAGTGATCGCGTTGGCTTTTTGGCTAAAAATGGCGATTGCGGCGGCGATTCTGCGCTCATTACCACGCAAGGTAAATCCCTTGAATCGCCTTGCAAAGCCCCATTTTTAGCTCAAAAATCCTGCCGCGAGGATACTACTCTAGAATCCACTTGTGAAACTTCCGCTAACTCACAAGCACAAAGCGTAGCTTCTTTAGAAAAAGTGGATTCTAGCACCGCCACAACTCTAAGCGAGCCAGCAAAGGATTCTAGGATTTTGGAGAAAAATGCAGAAAGTGTGTTTGATAAAAAACCGCAGGCGGCAGCAATTGAGATGAGAAATCGTGGCTTTCAAGGCGCGGGCGAAGGGATTTATCTAGGCGATAATGAGCAAGCCCGCGCCGCAGAATCCACGATTTATCGCTCAAATGCAACGCCAAAGCCAATGCCAAAAGCTGACATTGTAGGACCAGTGTGTGAGAGCAGCGACACCTTTTGCAAAAATATCGCCCTGCCCCCCTTGCACAATGGCGCATTGCTAGGCTTTAGCAATGCTGGGGCGTATGGCTACTCTATGGCTAGCACCTATAATGCCAGAATGCGCCCAGCAGAAGTGGGGATTTATGCTGATGGGGCGAGACTGATTAAGCCTAGGGAGAGCTTTGAAGCAAGCGTGGCAGATGAGCTAGCCCTGCTAGATTCTAGCAAGTAGCTTTGCAAGAGATTATTGTGTAAATCTCGCCTTGCACGCGCGATACACAAAGCCTAGAGGGTTTTTGAGTAGGGCTATGATTTTATCCACTCGCAGCTGCATTGCTTGCAGATCCTTGCTTAGTGCGTGGGCGTAGTCTTCTAGCGCAGTGCTTGCAAAGCTGGATTCTAGCTCTGCAAGCTCTTTGGCAAAGGGCGTTGTTTTCCGTGCTAGATCCCACCAGATCGCACGCTCATAGCCAAACATCGGCAAATGCGTAGAATCTAGCGCGAGATAGGGGGAGTCCCACGGCTTTGGCTCGCAGACATAGTGGATAAGCTTTCTATTATGAAAGCTTTGTGCTAGGGGATTGGTGCGTGATAGTCCTTGTGCTATGCGGTATTCATAGAATCTATATTGATTATAAAACTGCATTTGAAAATTCCAGCATATATCAAGCAAGGTGATTTGATCGCTAATTATGGCATTTAGCACATCTTGATCAAAGCATATAGGGCTATATGCTTGCAAAAATGCCAATGCCTGCTGCTCGATCTTGCACGCACGCCACTTGGGGAGATTGACTAGCATCATTCCAGAGTTGAAGTAGCAGTGCTTTTTGCCAAAGACATAGGGGGCTTTGGAGCGATCTTTGGCTGGTAGTGGGGCTTGTGTGCTTACTACATCTCTTGCTACTGCGATGATAGAGTCTTGCAAATCATTTGCAAAAATCTCCCTTATATCCCCAAGTGCTAGCATATCTACATCAAGATATAAGCACTTCTCCACACGCAAATCAACAAAACGCGCGAGAAATAGCCTGCTATAAATCACTCGAGAGGGATTTACCTCCACAGGCAAGGTATCTAAAAGCGCGGCACAATCGTGCGTGATAATCGTGCAAGAATGCACGCTATTTAGCAAGGATTCTAGAGCAGGTAGCTTGGCTAGCTCTTGGGGGCTATATTCATCAAAGCCCCTAGAATCTAGCAAAATATGGAAGCTAAAAGGCGTGCTATCAGCGGCATTGGCGTGGGCTACAATGCTGTGTAAAAGCACGGATAGATATTTGAGGTAGGGGGTGGAGGCGTTGAAAAAGATATGAAATTTGGGTGCGATCAATTCAGCTTTGGGTAAGCAATTTGACGCGATTGGGGCAGTTTGGGGGCAGTCATTACCGCTTAGGTAACTCCCACCCCCAAACTGCCCCAAAGCCCGCAAAGCCCCACCGCAATTCTTAGAATCGTTTGGCTGCTTGTCATCGCAAAACGCAGTTTCTTTAGAAAACGAGCAACGCGATGTTTCTTTAGAAAACAAGCGACAGCGGTGCAAGGCGAAGCCGAAGCAGGTTTCTTTAGAAAACAAGCGAAGCGAAGTTTCTTTAGAAAACAAGGGATACCGCTCGGCGCAAGCCGATGTTTCTTTAGAATCCACAAATTCTGCGCTAGCACAATCATCACTCCTAGAATCCGCTTTCACGCCTTTATGGATCGCCACGACTTCCTTGCGGAAGTCTCGCGATGACAAAAAGGTAGAGTCAGCTTGCTTATGTAGATTTTGCGCGTTCCTAGAATCCACTTTTGATATTTCTTGTGCGTTTGTAGAATCCACCTTTTCACAAAGGCTGTTTTCACCGCCATTGTAAGCGGATTGAAAATCCACTTTCACACTAAAATCCACTTTTTCACCACCATTGCAAGCGGTGCTTATGCTTGTGTAAGCGTTTTGTGTGCTGTCATTGCGAGCCGCTGCGCTAGCAGTGGCGTGGCAATCCATTTTTTCTCTAGAATCCACTTTTGCCGCCTGCAGCTCGCTTACATTTTGGGCGTTTTCAAAAGTGGATTCTAGGCTAGGCTTCATCAACCGCCCCTAGCACACACTGCTTGCAAATAGCACTTTTCGCAAATCCCCCTGCCTTATGCAAAGCGCGAAGCTCTTGCATTTTCTCCCCTAGCCAGAAGCCCTCTATATCCACGCGCCCGCTTTGCTTATAAGATTCTAGGATATTGCCTAAAGCTAGCTTCTCACCCCAAAAGGTGCAGCAAGGCAGCACGCTACCCTCAGCAGTGATGACAAGCTGCTTATAGGGGAAGGAGCAGGAGAAATTATGCTTTTTTTGCGTGGTTTTGGAGCGTATGGTCTCTTTGGATTTTGTGGGTAGCACCATCTCTTGCACGCCGATCATATCAGCCTTATCTTGCCAAAATGCTAGGAAATCTTGCAGCTCAAATTCATTGCGCTGTGTGCGGACAAAATTCACCCGCACAAGCGGTGTTAGCGAGCCTCTTTGCTTTTTGTAGGCTAAAAGGGCTAGGACATTTTCTACCACGCGCTTATAGTCCCCACCCGGGCGGATAATGTCATAGATGTCTTTGGAATTGGCATCAATAGAGATCTGCAAGCGATCTAGCCCAGAATCCACCAAAGAGCGTATGCGATTTTCATTCAGCAAAAGTCCATTGCTAGAGAAATACACATCAAGCACGCCCGCCTTTTTGGCATAGGTGATGAAGCGTTCTAAATCCTTGCGCAGCAGTGGCTCATTTAGGTAGTTTAGCTTGATCGCCTTTAAGCCCTTTGGCACGCCATCATCGATGATTTTGCAAAACAGCTCATAGGGGAAATTGATATGGGATTTTTCTGCGTTATGCTCCATTGATAGCGGGCACATAGGGCAGGCGAGATTGCAAGTAGCATTGAGCTCAAAATCTATCTGCAAGGGATAGGGCGTAAGCACCTCTAGCTTTTGCGCTTTGGCGTAAGTATCGCGATAGCTGCGCCATAAAATAGGGTCATTGATAGCTTGCAGAAGCTCTATTTTCTCCGCCCCTAGAATCCCTGTAAGCTCGCTTGCGTTGCGTTGTAGTTCCATACTAGTCCTTTGTGGTGGTGTGCTGCCATAATGCCCAAGGAGCTTTGCCGCTGCTCCATAGCTCTACAAGCTTATGCTTATCGCGCAAAGTATCCATACACTGCCAGAATCCATAATGCTTATAGGCATAGAGATTGCGCGAAGCAGCTAGATTGTGCAGTGGCTCTTGCTCAAAGATACAAGATTCATCACTTGAGAGATACTCAAACACACTAGGCTCACAGATGAAAAACCCAGCATTGATCCAGCCTTGCTGCGCGCTAGTATCTTTGCTCATCGCATCTCCGCTCATCACATCACCTCTGGGCTTTTCATAAAAAGAGCTGACCCTATCTCCACTCTCATCAAAGTGCAGTGCGCCAAATCGCCCCTCAGGTAGCACAGAAGTCATCGTTACCGCGCCTTTGTGCTTCTTGTGGAAGTCTAGCAGCGCGTGTAAGTCAATATCCCCTAGCCCATCGCCATAAGTGAGCGCGAAGCACTCATTGCCTACATAGTCTCTTGCTTGGTGGATTCTAGAGCCTGTCATATTTGCTTGTCCGGTGTAGAGTATGGTGATTTTCCAAGGCTCGGCGTTGCTGCTATGGATTTGCAGGGAGTTTGTGGAGAGATCGATAGTTACATTGCTATATCGCATAGTGTAGCTTGTGAAGTATTCTTTAATGATGTGGGATTTGTAGCCTGTTAGGATAATAAAGTCATTAAACCCATAGAATCCATAAAGCTTCATAATATGCCACAAAATAGGATAGCCGCCGATCTCTACCATAGGCTTTGGCTTTATATCCGTCTCTTCTGCAAGCCTTGTCCCAAGCCCACCAGCTAGAATCACTACTTTCATACCGCACCTTTGCCCTATATTTGCGCCCTGCGCCTTGTCAAAATCCTTTGGGAGTGTATCGGTAAAAAGTTTTAACTACACTTAATAATCAGTAATAATTACCTATAAAAGTAATATATCAAGTAAATATTACTTTGTTTATTTTTATGCTAAGAGTTTATATCCTTGCAAAAATTCAATGAAGGTCGCTTATGTCAAGCCCCACGCTAGAGACTCCCACGCCACGCACCCCCAAGGCTACAAGCAGCAAGCAGCTCTCCCAGCGTGATATGGCGGGGATTTTGGGCATTGATACTAAAACACTCTATAATTGGAAAAAGCATAAGCCTAATCTTTACCGCATTGTTATGCTAGGCTTTAAGTTTGATGAGCTGCTAGAGTGCAGCAAGAGAAACTACGACAAGCTCCTAGAGCTAGAAGCCCAAGCTATGGCACAACCCCACAAGCAGCCCTAGCACTAAATCCTAGAATCCACTTGATGAGATACTTCGCCGCACTCAGTATGACATAAATCTTTGCTATTTTAGGACTTCTTGCCCACCCCATAGGCAAACTTCACATAGATAGCTAGAGCAATGAGCAAAAATGCCACGCCAGCGATGAGATACACCGCATAGAGTAGCTGCTCTGGAGCTGAAAAGGTGAATTTAAACACAAGCATTAAGGCTTCAATGGCAAGGGCTATGATGATAGAGCCAAGGAAGCGGATCATTGTCTTATGCACGGTGTAGCTTCTGCCGACATTTTTGCCTAGCACTTCTTCTTCAAAAATCGCTTTGACCAGATCAAAAATCGCTAGGGCAAGAGTCAGCAAAATCGTAGATTCAAAAATATCTTTAATATCAAAGCTTTGAAACTGCAAAATATCTTCTGACCAAAACCTCACCACCCCTTCTACCACAAGCAAGATAGCGATAAAACTTAGTGCAAGTGAAAGCACGCAATACATTCCCACACTTAGCATTGAAAAAATGTGAAACAAGCGATTGGGTGAGCTGATTTTAAGCGCATCACGCAGATGAATGTCAATACACACCACAAAGAGCAGCTCGTGGCTTTGATTATACACAGGATAGGCAGCCGTTACGACAAGATTGCCATCGATCTTTGAGGGGTAAGGATTTGTGATGATACATCGCTGCTCATCTAATGCCTCATAGTAGTAGGCACGATTTGAGAAGTTTTTCCCCGTATTTTCGATGATACCATTGCTTTGTAGCACATCGCTCATTTGCGTGCCATTTTTATCCAAAATATACATCGCATCAAAGACCTTAATCTCATCTTTTATGCGTTTTAGCCCACTTAGCACGACTTCAAAGCTAGGCTCTGGCATAAAGTTTTTAATATTTTGCGTGAAAAGAAAGGTGAGATACGCCCTTAGCTCATAGCGCATTTTCGCATAGGTAACAATATCTTTTGATAGCATTTTTGCTCCTTGATATGTGATAGGCTAGATTCTAGCAGCTTTTCTTGTAAATCTGTAAATCCTAGCCCTAGAATCCTATAGTATAAGACATAGCATAAAGCCAAGCCTCTTTACAAAGTCTCTTTACAAAGCTAGCCAATCCACCCCCTTAAGCGCATTTAAAATTATCCGCGCCGTGTCGATATAGCTAGCATTACTTATATGTAAGGAGATCCAATGACAAACCACAACAATCGCGCCCTATCACGCGCGCTATCCATAGTCGCAAGCCTATATCTAGCAAGTGCTTGCACGCTAATGGCTGCCAAGAGCAAGCCCGCCCCAGATCTTGAGCAAGCCAGCACACAGCAAGAAGATACCAATGTCGCTATCGTTGAGACCCCTGCTTATGAGAATCCAGCCGTTGTCTCTGTGCCAGAGCAAGATGTCCTTGAGATAGAGGCGGTGGGGATCGGCGTAGCTCCTAATGAGTCTTGCTCCCCAGCCCAAGCAGTAGCCCTTGCCAAGCGAGCAGCGATCATCGATGCGTATAGGCATTTGGGCGAGCAGATGTATGGGATCAAGCTAAACGCCAATGACACAGTGCAAAATATGATGCTAAAAAACTCTAGTATCAAAACAAAGCTAAACGCCCTTATACGCGGTGCCAAAGTGCGCGAGAGCGCGTGCGAGCAAGGGATCTGCCAAGTAACAATGGAGCTAAGGCTTGATGGCAGGGTCTGGGCAAAAGTGCTAGGCATTTAGCCTAGCTAGCATAAGCTTGCGTGCTGCCTACTAGAATCCACTTTTTGCATTACTATTACCGCGCATTCTAGGAAGTTTAAGCAAACTATCGCTACAATCCGCGCTTATTTCACTGCAAAGGACACAGAATGCTTGAAGGACAAATTAGAGAGAGTATTTCAAAGGCAAATGCAAAAGCCTTGAGGAAAGATGGCTATCTAATTGCCAATATCTATGCAAAAGGTGTGGAGAATATCCACTGCGCGTTTAAGATCAATGACTTTATCCGCACGATCAAGACAAAGACTTCTCTAGTCTTCCCTGTCAAAGTCGGTGGCAAGACCCTTGATGTCGTGATCCAAGAGTATCAAAAAGACCCCGTGTATGGCACGATTTTGCATATCGATCTTATGGTAGCCCAAAAGGGCGTGGTAGCAAACTACAAAATCCCCGTGCAAGCACAAGGCACAGCCGTGGGGCTGAAAAACAAGGGCGTGATACTCATCGCTAAAAAGCGCGTGCGCGTCAAAGCCGCTCCAGAAAATCTCCCATCATCTTACACGCTTGATGTAAGCGCGCTTGATGTGGGGCACTCTATCCTTGTGCGCGATCTCCCGCAAATTGATGGCGTGAAAATCACCGAGAACGAATCTGTCGCTGTCATTAGCTGTATCAAAGCAAAATAGCCTTGCCCACAAGGTAGGCTATGCCTGCACGCACAAAGCACCTAATCTCCACAATACAAAGCCTGCCCATCTCTAGAGGCAGTGCGCGATCTTTGCTTGCAGAGTATCTCCCACAAATACAAAAGCAGGGTCCTTTACTCATCGCTGGGCTTGGGAATCCGGGCGAGAAATACGCCCAAAACCGCCATAATATCGGCTTTATCATCATTGATCGCTTGTGTGAGTGCTTGGAGCTTGAAATGCGCGATACAAGTAGGTTTCACGCGCATATCGCCACGCTTGCCCCACATATCCATATCGCAAAGCCCCAGACCTTTATGAATCATTCAGGCAGCTCCATCGCCGCTATCACAAGCTTTTACAAAATCAATCAGCTTTGTATCGCCCACGATGAGCTAGACCTCCCCCTTAGCACGATCCGCTACAAGCTTGGCGGCAGTAGCGGCGGACACAATGGGCTAAAGTCCATTGATAGCGCACTGCATCGGCAGGATTATGTGCGCTTGCGCTTTGGGATCAAAGAAGCCCCCGCACAAGACCAAGCACAAATCCCCAAACACAAGCAGGTGATAGACTTTGTGCTAGGGGATTTCACGCTACCGCACACCACGCTAATGGAGCTTGTTGATAAAAGCGTGAGGGGCTTGCTATTTTTCATCATCACAAGGGATTTTGCCGCCACACAAAGCCACTTTAGCCATTCTACAAAGAGTCAATCCGCAGCAAGCAAGCACTCTAGCCCCAGATCTCAAGCACACGCCATAGCCACGCGAGCGACTAAATCAGCCTTATTCTTCCCTCTAGATTCTAGCCCAAATGTGAAAAATGTAGAATCCACTTTTGACAACCCCACCGCAAAAACGCAAAAAGTGGATTCTAGTGATACCCCCATTTTTGCTACCGCAAAAAATATGGATTGCCACGCCACTGCTACGCAGTGTCTCGCAATGACAGAAAACAACGCCGCAAATGAAAACGCAGTTTCTTTAGAAAAAGTGGATTCTAGTGATGAAGCAAAAAATCTAACCAACTCGGCACAGGATTCTAGGGAAAACGCCCAAAATATAGAAACACCGCAAAACGAAAAAACTAAAAGCGTGTTTGATAAAAATCTCGTAGGCATTGATGAAAACGCAGAATTACAAAAAGTGGATTCTAGTGATGAAGTTCAAAATTTAACCAACTCGCAGGCGGCAGGATTTTGCGATGATTTTGTGGGTTGTCAAGGCGTGGGCGAAGGGATTTACCTTAGCGGTAATGAGCAAGCCCACGCCGCAGACTCCCGCAAAAGCGCGCAAAAGCCAACGCCCAAACCAAACAAAGCCGAATCCACCACCACAGCACCCACGCAAAGTCCTAACTATGCCCACTAGACTCTTCCTCTTCATCGCCTCCTACTACCTGCGCTATTTTGTGGTGATTTTCCTAGCATTGGGGCTGTTTTTTGTGAGTATTGATAGCTTGCAGTATATCGATCACTTTGCCGATTCTGCCAATCTTTTGATCCTCTTTTTTGTCTATGACTTTTTATACGCGATGAATTTCACCCTGCCCATCTCCTTGCTACTTGCTATGGCGATTTGCTATTTGTTTTTGATCAAGACCAATCAATACACCGCCCTGCTCGCCCTAGGCTACTCAAAGCGCACGCTTTTGCGCCCGGTGCTACTGCTAAGTGTGCTTATCTCGTGTATCCATATCGGGCTAAATGCCACGCCCTTTGCCTATGCGCAAGAAAAGGTGGAGAAGTTTTTCGCCAAGGATTCTAGCGTGCCTACGACAGACCTCTTTGTCAAATACAACAATGACTATGTCTATTTTGGCTCGATCAATCTTATCCGCCAAGCGAGCAATATCCGCATCTTTGGGCTAGATCCTAGCCAGAATCTCACGCGCTTCACGCAAGCCAGAAACGCCGTGTTTGAAGATGAGCATTGGATCCTTTATAATGCCATTACCCAAGATGTGCCAGAGCTTTGGGAGCTAGGAGGCAAGGGCTTAGAGATAAAGACCTTTTCCAAGCTCCCCATACTCAAAAACTTCAACCCAAAGGTGCTAGACTCTTTCTCTCAAGCAAAGCCATCGATTTCTATCGTTGATGCCCTGCAATCTTTGCAGCTTTTAAAGGAGCAGAAAATCGGCAGCGAGAAGATCCGCGCGGTGCTTTACGCGCTTATCATTGTGCCGCTGTTTGTGCCATTTGTGGCGATCATCATCACCTACTATATCCCAAGCCTTGCACGCTATGGGAATCTCTACTTGCTGGGATTTGCCTTTATCGTGTTTGCTTTGCTTGTGTGGGGGAGCTTTTTTTCACTTAGTCAGTTTTCTATCACAGGTGTAGTCTTGCCAGAAGTGGGCGTGCTAGTGCCATTTGCCCTGCTTGTGTGCGTGGCGTGTGGCTACTATGCAATGCTAAACAAAAAATAAGGAGTCAAAATGGGCGCAAAAATCCTCTACAACCTAAAAGGCATATACAGAATGCTCCTGCCACGAGCGATCCCACAGGCGTTGCTACGCTCCAAGATTCAAGCAATCTTTACCCTAGATCGCGCCACGCTAGAGACTATCGCCCTGCGTGTAGCCCACTACCACAAGCTAAACTCCCACTTTAGCCCACAGCCCTTTGCCCTGCCTAGCCACAAGCCTGTGCGCGATACGATCGTGCCGCCGCACTTTGGGGCTTTGCGCGATAATAAACTCACCAAAGAGCACTCTAGCGTGTATTTTTATGACTCTTATGAATGGACGCGCTACTTCCCAGATCATTTTGTGTGGAATTATGAATTTAGCGATGTGAATTATTATCTTAGCTCGCCGGCGATTACTAAGACACGACCGATACATTCAGCTAGGGGGGGGGCGGGAGATTCGGCTTGTAGCGATAAATCGGCGATTCTGCGCGGTGGGCTTGCTCATTATCGCCCAGATAAATCCCTGCGCCCACCGCTTGAAAACGCCAATTTCTCATCTACAATCCTAGAATCCCAAAGTGGCTTTACAAAACAAACTGAAAACAAAACCACCGCCCTAGAATCCACTTTTGAAAAAACCGAAAAAATGGATTCTAGCCCTAACGCCTCTTTTCTGTCATCGCGAGTGAGCTTTGCTCGCGTGGCGATCCATAAATCCGCGAACGAGGATTCTAGGAGTGGTGATTCTGCTAGCGCAGAATTTGTAGATTGCCACGCGGTGCAAGCACCGCTCGCAATGACAGAAAACAACGCCGAAAATAAAAACGCAGTTTCTTTAGAAAAAGTGGATTCTAGTGATGAAGCAAAAAATTTAACCAACTCGGCAGAGAATTCTAGGATTTTGGAGCTAGAATCGGGGTTTTTCGAGCCGCGCAAGGAGATAAGACTCGAGTGTCTATCGACGCAGCGCGGCGATGAAATCCACGATTCTAGCCCAAAAGCCGAATCCACCACCACAACGCCTGCGCAAGAAAACAGCATCCTCCTCCAGCTCGAAAAACACCGCCACTTCAGCTTTATCCACGACCCTATCCCTTATGACAAAAAGCGCGACCTACTCTTTTTCCGTGGGGCGTGTCCGCAGGAGCATAGAAGCCGCTTTTTGCACCAATATTTCTCCCACCCACTCTGCGACATTGGGCACACAGGCGCACCGAGCGAGCACCCAGAATTCACCACGCCCAAAGTCCCTAAAAATAAGCATTTACACTATAAATTCCTCCTAAGCCTAGAGGGCAATGATGTAGCAAGCAACTTAAAGTGGATCCTAGGGAGCAATAGTCTTTGCATAATGCCAAAGCCGCGCTATGAAAGCTGGTTTATGGAAGAAAAGCTAGAGGCAAATGTGCATTACGCCCTGCTTGATGATGACTATGGCAATCTTGATGCCTTGCTGGAGTTTTTCACAGCCCACCCAAAAGACGCAAAGGAGATTATCCACAATGCCAACACCTACTGCCAAGCTTTCCAAAATCCGCGCATAGAAGAAGCCTGCAATCTGCTTGTGCTGCGCAAATATTTCTACCTAAGCGACCAAGGCGATTTGAGCCCAGATGAGCGCGCCCTGCTAGGACTCTAGCTCTTGCAGCGCGGCTAGATCGCCTTGTATATGGAGTGTTACGGCATTTTGCCCAAACTCCTCCCCCACCACTCTAAGCCCTAGCTTTTTCACGCGATAGTGCATAGCCCTAAGCTCGCCATATCCCACACACACCGCCCTCTCCCCGCGCTCTATGTATGGCACGATCTCGCCTAGCTCCTTGGCAGACTCTAGGGCAAGCTTGGCAGCTTGGGTATAGGCACGCACAAGCCCGCCCACACCCAGCTTCACCCCGCCAAAATATCGCACCACCACCACCGCGCTATCAATCATCTCCCACCCGCGCAAGACATTGAGCACCGGCACGCCAGAGCTGCCCTTAGGCTCGCCATCATCGCTACTGCGCTCGATAATCTGCCCCCCTTGATACGCACGCAAAGCATAGACAAAATGCACTGCCTTTGGGTGCAAGCCTTTAAGCTCGCTTAAAGTGGATTCTAGCGCACTCTCACGCACAACAAAGCCCAAAAACCTAGAGCCTTTGCACTCGTGCTGGGCTTGTGGCACACGCGCATTAAAACTAGAATCGCAAAAAGTCATAGAAGCCATTTTATACCTGCTTTTGGGAAATTGCACTTTGGGCGTTGGCTTAAGCGATCGCAGATTTTGCGGCATTGCTAGAATCTACTTATGCTGTCATTGCGAGTGTAAGGCAAAGTGTGGCGATCCACTCGCTTTGCAAAGCTTAGTATAAGCATATCACTAGAATCCACTTTTACACATCTTTGGTCTTTGGAGAGCCGCAGATATGGTAGCGGTGCAGCAGCTCATCATCAATCCTAAAGCCCTTTGCCCTAAGGGCTTCAATCACCGCCCTTGAGCAGTCTGTCTCCTTGGGCCAAGCCCTTGGGTGCGCGGGACTCTCTGGCTTATCTCTTGCATCGATGAAGACTTGCTCCCCTTGGATCAGCACATCGCGCTTGGCATCGATATTATTGACAATACGCCACACAAGCATATAGGGGTTGTCTAGGTCATTTTTCCACGCATCAACTAAGATCGCGATCCTCATCACATCGCTTAAGCCGCTGCACGCACGCGCGAAACTCTCCAGCGTGATCGCACCTTCTGCCTTGTGTCTCATAGAATTTAGTCCAATGATGGCGATAGGCACGCGTGCTTCCACGCCATATTGGCGCACTAGGGAGATTGTTTCATCACCCCTAAAAACTGCGTTTTCACTTGCGGCATTTTTTGCTGTCATTGCGAGCGGTGCTTGCACCGCGTGGCAATCCATAAGTTCTGCGGTAGCAGAATAATCATTGCTAGAATCCACTTTGTGCGTTTTTGTGGTGGGATTATCAAAAGTGGATTCTAGGGTGTTGGTAGAGTTTGTGGATTGCCACGCCGATAAATCGGCTCGCAATGACGAGGGGGGCGATTTTTCACACTCGATTTGCTTTGTAAAGCCACTTTTGGATTCTAGGTTTTCAGCCTGTTTTGTAAAGCCGCCTTGGGATTCTAGGATTGATTCTCTGTAAGTATCCTCGCGGCAGGATTTTTCACACCCAGCCCCTTTTTCTTCTTCTAGGATTCTAGGAATTGCGGTGGGGCTTTGCGAAAAAGTGGATTCTAGGGCAGTTTGCTCGCGGCAGGATTTTTGAGCTAAAAATGGGGCTTTGCAAGGCGAGTCAAGGGATTTACCTTGAGTGGTAATGAGCGCAGACTCGCCGCCGCAATCGCCATTTTTAGCCAAAAAGCCAACGCGTTCCATCAAAGCAAGATTAAGCCTAGCCAGCAGTTCCTCATCACTCACCCCCTTCACCCCCTCCACCAGCTCCGCCTGCGCCACATCAAGCCCCAGCTTGCCGCCATAGGCGTATTGTGGGCTTGCGTGATCGAGCGCATCGCACACGCCCTCACTTAGCACGATCCCTTTCACGCTAAAGCGATCTAGCACATACTTTAGCATCTTTTCATACTCCCCAAGCTCCGGCGCATCTTCGCCCACAAATATCGCGTGCTTCACAAAGCTCATCTGCCCCACCCCCCAAAATGCGTGCATAAGCTGCCGCGCGTGTCCGGGGTATTGTGGGGAAAGCTTGGCTAGGATAAGGTTATGAAACACGCCATTTTCTGGCATATTGTAGTCTAGCAGTCCGTGCGCACTTGTCTGCAGCAGTGGCAAGAACACCCGCTCTGTCAAATACCCCATATACTTATCCTCTAGCGGTGGCTTGCCCACAATGGTCGCGGGGTAAATGGGGCTAGATCTATGCGTGATAGCAGTGATCTCTAGCACAGGATAGCTCTCAATAGGCGTGTAAAAGCCCGTATGATCGCCAAATGGTCCTTCATCTTTTAGCCGCGAAGTATCCACAAAGCCCTCAATGATTATATCCACGCTAGAAGGCACGCTTAAAGGGTTTGTGAGACAGCGCACCACTTCTACGCGCTTATCTTTGATCACCCCATAGAGCATAAGCTCATACGCGCCGTGTGGCAGGGGAGCTTGCGCACACCAAGTATAGAGCGGATCACCGCCAAGCGCGATTGTTACAGGCATTTTCTTATCCGCCTTTTTATACTCGTGGAAAAAGTGCGTAGAGTCTTTGTGTATCTGCCAGTGCAGTCCTAGCTCATTGCGCGAATGCACCTGCAAGCGATAAAGCCCTAAGTTTTTCTTGCTCCCATCAAGGCTCTGCGTATAGACCTGCCCCATTGTGATAAACGGCGCGCTATCCCCCTCCCAAGTAGTCAAAATCGGCAGCCTGAAGAGGTCGACCTCCTCGCCTAGGTAGCGCACTTCTTGCGCGCTTGATTTGCTCACATATTTTGGGATAGCAAAGCGCAGCACACTATATCGCTTAAACGCAGCTAGCAGTCCCTTTAGCCCCTTTGGCGGGGCGAGATTTAGGAGGTCTTTGATCCTTGTGGCGATTGCTTCTGGCGTTCTAGTGGCGATAAGCTCCACACGCCTAAAAGAGCCAAAGACATTCATAAGCACCGGCATTGCGCAAGCCTCCTCCCCGCGCATAGGTTTGGTAAAAAGCAGTGCCTTGCCGCCATCTGCCCTCTTTGCCTCGATGTAGGCAAGCTGGGGGATCTCTAGGTAAATATCTAGCGGTGTATCGATGATCTCTAGCTCATTATGCTTGGCTAAAAGTGCGATTGTCGCTTCCGTTGTCGCTTCCATAAATAGTGCCTTGATAGAGAGATAGCGCATTGTAGCATATCGTAGCTTTTAGGCTAGATCTCCCCTATCTGCGCCACATCTCTAGCACCTGCCAAGATCGCAGAAATCTAAACAAATTGTAATCTTTGACAAGATTTTTACAAATTTTGTGTGGATTTTTGCAAAAAATATATTACACTACTCACCAGCAAGCGATTGCTAAATAATCTAAAGGAGTTTTTATGAAAGGTTTTAACAAACTGCTTCTCGTGAGTGCTGTGCTAAGTGCCGCTCTCTCTCAAGTGTCTGCCTACAAGGTGATCGATGAAGATGACAAAGTCGTCGATGTGTATGGATCTGTGCGCGGCTATGTGGGGTATGGAGCTGCTGCCGCTGGGGTAGATACGCTTAATAATGGCTCTACAACTTCATCTATCGGGTATGGTCCTTATGGCGGGGCATTCTACGGCTTGCAGACAAACTCTCGCCTAGGTGTCAAAGCCAAAGTAGGAAACTTCCAAGCGCAAACTGAGCTAGGATTTAGCGAGACTGATGGCTTCCGCCAAATGTGGGGATCTTATACATTTGGCTCGGCTGGGACCCTACTCTTTGGTAAGGCAGACTCACCATCAATAGCTAAATCTTCTTTCTCCTCTGATGTGTCAAACACTGACCAAGGGCATCAAGGTTTCAGTGGTCCAAACACCGCAAACCGCCGACTCCAAGTTACTTACTCTATCGCGGGGCTTTCTATCGGGCTTGTAAGCGACCAAGCCTCAGTGATCGATGCGCAAGCCAAAAGAGGCGAGACTATCCCACGCATCGCTGCTAACTACAACTACCAAAACGAAGATAAAACCCTAGACTTCCAAGTCGGTGGTGCTTATAAATACTTCAATAATAGACCTAATGGCGATGGAGACCCACGCTTTCTAAGTGGCAGTGGCTCGGCGTTCCACATCTTTGCCGCGCTTAAGTCTCAAGCTATGGATAAAAGGCTCTTCTTCTCCGGTATGCTCCACTATGGTGTGAATGGCGATCTCTACAATGAGCAAGCGACGAAGTTCAACGATGGCAGCTACAAGCATAGTGATTTGATCACAAGCGATATGACAGCAGCTAGCAATGTCCATAGAGCAGGTATCTATGCAGAGAGCGGCTATCAATTCTCTGATATGCTAAGTGGTGTGCTAGGTCTAGGCTATCAATACACTTCAGTCATCAGCAGCATAAGCAACCAAGAGACCGCAGCTGCTCAAACATATATGGTAATGGCACAGCTCCCTATCAAATTTGACAAGGGCTTTAGGCTGACACCACAGATCGGCTACTATGGCGGTGTGCTAGGGAAAGATGAAAGCTCTCCTAACGCTTCTACAATCGAAGTCAAGCACGGCTTGATCGCATTTGTCCAAGCTCGATACGACTTCTAAGATCTAGGCTCCCCCTAGATCACCTAGCGCGCTTGCGCTAGGGGCTTTGTCTCTTGCTACTTTTCCTTGCTGCTTTATCTTAACTTTTTATCTTGCTTTTTTATCTTGTGTTTTTTTGCGCGATTGTGCTTATAGGGTTTATAGCTAGCGTGGATTCTAAGCATAGTAGAATCTAATGGGCTTTTTGCTATGATTTGCACCAAATGACCAAAGCACCCAAAGGCACATTATGAAAACTATCGCTATCATCGGCAGACCAAATGTCGGCAAATCCTCCCTCTTTAACCGCTTGGCAAAGAGCCGCATAGCCATAACCTCCCATATCGCAGGCACCACGCGCGATACCAACGCCACGCACATCACCTTGCACAACGACCAAAGCGTGCGCATAGTCGATACCGGCGGCATTGAAGATAGAAGCGATGAGCTATTCTCCAAGGTGGCAGACAAGGCAAAGCAAGCGGCAAAGGAGGCAGACCTCATCATCTACCTAGTCGATGGCAAGCAGCTCCCCACGCAAGAAGATAGGAAGCTCTTTTTCACCCTGCACAAAGCCACCCCCACCCTGCTTGTGGTCAATAAAATCGATAATGACTCACAAAAGGAGCTAGGCTACAACTTCGCGGAGTTTGGCACAAAGGAGATGTATTTCATCTCTGTATCGCATAATCGCGGCATAAGCATTTTGCTGCGCGCGATAGAGGCGGCACTTTTCCCAGCGGTGGAGGAGGTGGAGCAGGATATGGAAGAAGAGCTGCTAGAGAGCTTAGAGAGAGGCTTAAGCGAGGGGGATTTTGCTTGTGAGCTAGAATCCCAAACATACAACGCAAATGCCCAAATCCTAGAATCCCAAACATACAACGCAAATGCCCAAATCCTAGAATCCCAAAGCGGCTTTACAAAACAAGCCCAACCCCTAGAATCCACTTTTGACAAAAACGCAAAAGCGGATTCTAGTGATGAAGCTTTTTCATCGTCATTGCGAGCTTTGGCGCAAGACAAAGCGTGGCAATCCACAAAATCCACGCAAGTGGATTCTAGCAATGCTGCTGATTCTACTGCCACAAAAACTATGGATTGCCACGCCACTGCTACGCAGTGTCTCGCAATGACAGAAAACAACGCCGCAAATGAAAAAGTGGATTCTAGGGAAAACGCCCAAAGTTTAAACACGCCGCAAAACGAAAAAACTGAAGCCGTGTTTGATAAAACACCACAGGCGGAAGCAGTTGAGATGAGAAATCGGGGCTTTCAAGGCGTGGGCGAAGGGATTTATCTAGGCGATAATGAGCAAGCCCACGCCGTAGAATCCACGATTTATCGCGCAAATGCAACGCCCAAACCTGAAAAAGCCGAATCCCCCAGCGAAGAGCCTAGCCAAGACCCAATCCAAGTGGGCATCATCGGTCGCGTCAATGTCGGCAAATCCTCCCTCCTAAACGCCCTTGTAGGCTATGATCGTAGCGTAGTGAGCGCGCAAGCTGGCACGACAATCGACCCTGTCGATGAGCAAATCACCTTTGAGTCTCACACCTTGCGCTTTGTCGATACTGCTGGGATCCGCCGCAAAGGCAAGATAGAGTCCCTAGAGAAATTCGCCCTAGATCGCACGACCAAGATCCTAGAGCAAGCTGATATAGCGATTTTGGTGCTGGATTCTAGCGCACCGCTTGTCGAGCTTGATGAGAAGATCTTCTCCCTTGTGCAGAAGCACGCCCTAGGCGTCATAGTCGTGTGGAACAAATGGGACATAGCGCACGCGGATTTTAGCAGTATCCGCGCGGAGTTTTTGCGGCGATTTCGCTTCTTAGAATACGCGCCGTTTTTGACCCTAAGCGCACTTACAGGGCGACATATCAAAGATCTCAAGCACAAAATCCTAGAAGTCTATAATAACTACGCCTCTAGGATCCCCACCGCTAGACTTAATGCCACGATAGAAAAAGCCCTGCGCACCCACCCTATCCCAAGCGATCGCGGCAAACTTGTCAAGATCTACTACGCCACGCAATACGCCACCAAGCCCCCGCAAATCGCGCTTATCAGCAACCGCCCCAAATCCCTGCACTTTAGCTATAAGCGGTATTTGATCAATTGCCTTAGGAAAGAGTTTGGCTTAAGCGGCACGCCGATCCTGCTAGCCCCCCGCCCCAAATCACAAAGCAACCCAGAGTCCATAGAGCCTAGATCCTAGCCACTATCAAGGATCAGCTTGCGTGGGTTTATGGATCGCCACGACTCCTTGCGGAAGTCTCGCGATGACAAAGGTGGAGTCGGCTTGCTGGTGTAGATTTTGCGTGTTCCTAGAATCCACTTTTTCACGCATATCCACACAAATCCTAGAATCCACTTTTGAGACTTTTGCGGCGTTTTTCTGTCATCGCGAGCCTAAATCAGCCATTCCCCTGTCGTTGCGAGCCGACTCACCTATCCCCCTCTGTCATCGCGAGCCTTGCGCTACGCTGTCCCCTCTGTCATCGCGAGCCTTGCGCTACGCTGCCCCCCTCTGTCATCGCGAGCCGACTCTCCTGTCTCTCATCTGTCATCGCGAGCGGACTCTCCTGTCTCTCATCTGTCATCGCGAGCGGACTCTCCTGTCTCTCATCTGTCATCGCGAGCGAGTGAAACGAGCGTGGCGATCCACAAAATCCACAAGTGGATTCTAGCAATGCTGCTTTTTCTACTGCCGCAAAACTATGGATTGCCACGCCACTGCTTCGCAGTGTCTCGCAATGACAGAGATATTTCGCCTGTGGCTCAATATGACAATGTAAAAAAGTGGATTCTAGGGGTAAAGCCCAAATTCCGTCATCGCGAGCCTTGCGCTACGCTGCCCCCCTCTGTCATTGCGAGCGAGTGAAACGAGCGCGGCGATCCATAAAAACACCGCTCAATCACAAATCCTAGAATCCACTTTTTTGCTCTATGCGATTATGATCTATTGTAAAGCGTTTTTTTTTTTTTTTGTATAATCGCGCAATTTTTCCACTTATAATATAATTAAAAACTCTAAGGAGCTGTCGATGAAAGGCTTGCGCATATCCATAGCATTATCTGCCCTGCTTTTAGCCCAGACGCAAGCCCAAAATATCTATATCGATAATTTTTTCTACCGCGATTTTTTGGACCTAGGGCAGAATAAGGGGGCGTTTGCCGCTGGGGCGCAAGGCGTGGTGATAGAGTCAGCCAAGCAGCCCGGTGTCTCTATGCGCTTTGAAGCCCCTATCATCGATCAATCCGCAAGAAGCAATAATGGCAATACCACAGCCCTTGGGCGAAACTTCGTCATCACCGCCACGCATGTCGCAGGCAGTAGCGGCAGTAGCAACGACTCGCTTGTCAATTCGCAAACCCCAGAGATGAGACGCTGGGGACAGACGACCTATGATATAAGCGAAGGAAGCAAATCCCCAAACTACGGCTATGATATAACTTTCACGCGGTTTAATAAATATATCGTAGAGGGCGAGACGGAAATCTTTGATGCGGGACTGCAATCCGATGCAAATTATACTTCTGGCAGTATTGATAGCAACAAAGAGCAGCAGAATCTACAAAAGCTAAAAAAGTATCTACAAGATCACGCGACAGATTCTAATGGCAATCTTATCGTGTTTCAAGCAGGATCAGGGCGGCTAAGTCTTCTTAATGCGCCCGGAGCTGGCTTTAGAGAAGCGGGGATCGCGCAAATCACCGGGACGCGTGGCGGGAGCTTCAGCCGCCCTGTTGATATTAGTAATGGAATCACCTATGAAAACTCAACGGCAAATCAAAATGTCAATGCTAGGGGCATACAGCTCATAGACTATACTGATCCTACTTGGGTCAATGGTATCAGCCCGGGGGATAGCGGAAGTGGATTCTACATCTATGATAAGAGTAAGCAAAAATGGCTGCTGCTTGGCGTAACTTCTAAGGCAGATTTAGTAGGGCAAGGTAGCTCTGGGATAGCCGTAGCGACAAAGGCGGATTTTGAGAAGTTTAAACAGGAAAGTGAGCAAAATATTGATTTAAGGGGATTGCAGAATTGGACTTTTGATGGGAATGGATTCCAAAATGGAAACTGGATAGGCAAGCAGCAAAACAAAGACATCGTGTTTAGCAATGGTGGGAGCATAGAAGTCCAAAAAGACATACGCTTGCTTGATAGTAGTCAAGTCGGTGGCTTTGTCTTTAAAGCTGGAAATGGAGCAAATGCTAGCAGTCCCACAACTTATAAAATCACAAGCAAAAATGGTCAGCTCTATGGCTTTGACGGGGCGGGGCTTGATATAGAGGAAAATGTCAAGGTAGAGTGGGAGCTTGGCTTTATCAAGGGTAATGGTAAAGGCGATAAAAGAGGCGTCAATGACGCGCTGCATAAAGTGGGCAAAGGCACGCTAGTCATAAAGACAAAGTATGATACGCCGCCAGATGATGGCAAATACGGCTACTTGCGCGTGGGTGATGGCAAAGTGGTCTTTGATACAGACACACAAGCCTTTAATGGCGTGTATCTCACAAGTGGGCGCGGGACTTTGGAGCTGGTAAATGGCAAGGCGCAAGCCTTTGGCGCGGTGAAAGATCCTTCACACCTAGACTCTAAGCTACCAAATCACTTCATACTAAAGCAAGAGCATAGAGACAAGCTAGGGATCTACTTTGGCAATGGCGGCGGGAATTTGGATCTAAAAGGCAATAGCCTCACGCTTAATGCCATCTCCAGCAATGACGCGCGCGCAAATATCATCAACACTGATGAGAAACACACAAGCACGATGACTATCGAGGGCTTGGGCTACGATGAGGAGAAAAATAAAACGCAAGAAAAAGCAGACACCATTATCCACGCGAGCTTTGGGCAAAGCACAGATTCTAAAAACAATAATGCCGATAAAAATAACAATATAAACATTGTCTATAAAGGCGATAATAAAGCTGCCACCGATGAAAACAAAGCCGCACTCATCTTTGACGGCAATGTCAATGCCAAAGGGCTAGAAGCGACAAATGGCAAAGTCGTGCTGCAAGGACACCCCACAACGCACGCATATATACGCAATGTCAATGTAACTGCTACGCAGTATGGGAAACCCGGATCAAAGAATTTTTTAGAGCTTGTCAAAGGTGCGGAGGGCAGCAAGCTGCCTGAGTGGATGGACCTAAGTCGCCCTAGCACACTAGAGCAGCCAGACTGGGATCACAGAGTGTTTAAAATCGGCAATATTGATTTGCAAAGCTCAAGGCTTGATGTGGGGCGTGAGGCGACTTTGGAGGGAAATATCAAGGCGGATTCTAGCTCGGCGATTAACTTTGGTGGAGATATTTACCACTATATCGATAAAAAAGACGGCGAAAACACCACCGGCAATGGCTTTGAATACCAGCAAGAAGCGGAGAAAAATAAGCTAAAAGAAGCGACACAGAAGCTTGCTAACCAAACTATCCACTTCAAAGGCAGTATTGATGCGAGTGGCACGACGATAAACTCACACATTTATGACTTCAACGCCAAGCTTGATTTAAAAAATAGCGCGAAGCTTAATGCTGACTTTCTAACGCTTGATAGAGAGGCGCACGCAAGCGGCGCGATTTTAAAGCTTGATAGTAAAGCAAGCGCAAATGTGAAAAATCTTATTTTCAAAGGCTTGCAAAATAGCAATCATAGCGATGTGATCCAAGGCGCAAGCAATGGCGCAAATGGCAAACTAAGCGTTACAGAATCTCTAGGCTTTGAGAAATCAAGCTTTGATTTGAAAAATCTTAGCTCTATTGGTGGAAGCAGCTTCACAAAGCCCACAAACTACGATATTTTTGTCAAAGATAGCTCAAACATCACAGGAGCTAGCACAGACATCACCGGCAATGTCGGCGTGATGAATGAATCTAGCCTTACGCTGCAATCTATCACGCTCAAAGATACAACAACGCAAGGGCAAGGCTCCAAACCAGAAAATATCAAAAACTCCATTATGGTAGATGGCAAAAACTCTAGCCTAAGTGTGAGCGGCAAGATTAGCTCACAAGCCCAAGATGATACGCTGATTGTCGTTAGTGGATTTAGAGAGACCACTGCCCAAGGCACACGCGATGTGGTGAAAGAGAGTGAGAGAGCTGAAGTGGTGCATTCCGCGACTTTAAAAACCACGGACGGCATAGAGCTACAAGGCACAATGCAGCGCGGACTAGAGACAAAATGCGATGGCGAGAAAGTCGGCACGGCGTGCTTTGCTGATAAAACTATGCAGGGCAAGATTAGCAATATCGTGCTAAGCACCGGAGGCAAGCTAGATTCTAGCCTTAAGGCGACAAATTTGCAGCTCAATGTCGATGTGGATAAGGACTCTAGCTTTTTGGGCAGTGGCAAAACTTTGGAATCTAATGCTTCAAGCGTGGCATTAAACTTCGAGCTAGGCGGAGCAAAGCAGCAGGAGTTTAATATTGACGCCAAGCAGAAAAGCCACATCACGCTAAGTGCTTATGCTAAAGAGTCTTTGGCAAAGGATTCTAAAGCCTTTGAGCAAGCCCTAGAAGCCTCGCAGTATCAGGGCACAATCACCGCAGATGACTCGCAAATAGATTCTACCCTAAGCAATATCACTGCAAGCGTGGATCTAAAAAACGGCGCGAAGCTCACAACCAGCGGAATCCTAACGCTCAAAGATAGTCTAAATAGCATTAAGCTAGATGGCAAAGATACTGCCCTTAATGTCGGCACGATCATCGCGCAAGATTTGAAAAATCTCACGCTAAGCGTAGGGAGTGGATCAAAGTTTAATGTAGAAAACTTTGTGTTTAAAAAGGGAAATGTCAGCAACAATCAATTCTATGGGCAAAATGTCTGGCTGCAAGAGGGAGCGCAAGTAACGCTAAGTGGCGGCGGCACGCTTAATCACAATCTCTACATCGATGGCAAATCCACCTTTAGCACCACGCCAAATGAAGCGATACTAAGCGGGGGCAAAAAGCTCTCAATCGGCGGAGAATCCACCTTTAGCATAGCGAGCGGCAATGGGACTTTGGGTGTGAATGAAAGCGGAGATACTATAATCCAAACAGAAATAGGCTCGAAGCTAGAGATTAAAAAGCTCCTAGCCCAAGGTGGAAGCAAGGTAATCATCGCGCTAGATTTGGACAAAGTGGAAAAGGACTCTAGCACGACAGCTCCCACAAGCCAGCAGAAAAACTTCAGCATTGAAGCCCAAAATGGCAGCAGCGTCTATGTCAATAGCTGGGATATGAATAGAGAGGGCTTTGATTCTAAGAATAAAACCACAAGTCTCATCACTGACACAGATTCTAGAATCCACTTTGGGATCTTAAAGCACGATATGGCAAAGACAAACTACATCACCCAGCCCATCAAAGCAAATCTCACTATCTCACAAAGCTTGACTTTAGAGAATGTGGGTAAGGCAACGGCGAGTAGTGGAAATAAAGTCGCTCAAAATGGCGCGCCTACACACACGATGACAAGGGATATTGCAAGTGAAATTGCCCCCACGCCCACCAATCAAGTAGAATCAAACTCCGATCCACTAAAGCTTGCCGCACAAGCTGGCACGAGTGATGATAGATTCCACGCGCTAAAGCTAGAGGGCAACACTATGCAGGGAGGCGTGGTGCAAAACACGGGTAAAAATCTCACCTTAGAGAATGGCACACGCATTGATGTCAAGCTTGATCAAAGTATCAAAGCAGAGTCTAGCGGCGGCAAGCCCGGCAACTTCCAGCTCAATAAATACTACACGCTTATTTCAGCCGGAAGCATTACGGATAATCGCACGGATAAGCGGATCTACTTTAGCTTTGCCGAGGGTAGCGCGCCACTTTACTGGGTAACGCTTGTAGAAAATGGCGAAGTCAAAGTCAAATTTACCAAAGAAGATCCTAGTAGCTACAATGAGCTAAAGGGCTATATTGCAGATGATAAATTGCTAGAGATCCTAATCCAGCACAACCCCAAAGATGATTTCGTCCAAATGGCAGGCACGGCAAATCAGCATAAAGAGCTAAATGGGTATTTAGCGCGTATCGATAATGACTTAGGCGAGATAGCACGCCACAGCGAGCTAGGCTTAAGCGATCAAATCCTGCTTGCCAATGACCAGAGCATAAATGCCAGAATCGCCCAAGTGCAATACGCCCAAAGCCGCTTCAATGCTACGCCTCTAGCTGGGCTTGCGCGCCTTGCTAGCAATGATAGCAAAGACATCGCCCTAGCTCTAAAATCCGCCCAAGAATCCGCCAAAGCCGCCCAAGAAGCGAGAAAGAAAAATGGCGCGTGGCTAAGCGTGGCTGGAGGTGGCTTTGCCAAGGGTGGGGAGAGCAAGGCGGCTATGGGATTTTATGGCACAAATGTGGGCTATGATAGGACATTTAGCTTTGGTGATGATAGCCTTATCATCGGGGCTATGGCTGGGTTTGGCGGGTCAAACTACTATGCCAAATCCCTAAATGACATCGCAAAAGTGGTAAATCTAGGACTCTATGGGCTCTACCAAAAAGGCGGCAATGAAATCCAAAGCAACTTGTCTTTTAGTATGATTATGGGCGAGCGCAGTCTAAGCGGCGTGCTAGGGAATGAGAATCTAAAAGCCAACTCCCTAGGAGTGCTCTCACACACCTACTACAAATACCGCTTCGTGCTCAAAAAGGGCGAGAGATTTGACTCTATACTAAAGCCTGTGGGGCTACTAAGCTTTGGGCATAATGGCATTGGCGCATACACAGGGACAAACTACAAGCAGCAAGCACTAAACGCCTTTAATCTAGGGTTAGGAGCTGGGGTAGAATACGCCCTACTTGGCAGGAAGCAGTCCTATACGCTCTCTTTCCTTGCTAGGCAGAATGTCTATAGCTCGGCAGATCAAATCTTTGTAAGCCTTAGCAATGCGCAAAACTCTATCGGCTATGAGCTAAATCCTATCAATCTCACTTTCCAGCTAGGCTTTATGGGCTCTGCACAGCTAGGCAGGGGATTTACCCTGCAATATGGGCTAGCTGGCGTAGCAGACATCAAAGGCGGCTATGGCGGCAAGGCAGATGTGAAGCTAGAGTATAAATTCTAGCTTGACTCTGTGCTTGCGTGGATTTTATAGGTGGATATGCGTGAAAAGTGGATTCTAGTAAGCTATGGATTGCCACGCCACTGCTTCGCAGCGGCTCGCAAGTGAGAGAAAAAGCTTGCGCACCTAGAATCCACTTTTTTGTGTTTTGCTTGTTAGGGGTATTGTCCAAAAGTGGATTCTAGGTGTTTTGTATGGATCGCCACGCTCGTTTCACTCGCTAGCAAATGACAGAAAATGGGCTTCATCACTAGAATCCACTTTTTGCTAGCGGCGTTTTTCTCTCACTTGCGAGCCAAGACAGCGGCGCGGCAACCCACTCTCCCTACTCTCCCCATCTCGTCATCGCGAGACTTCCGCAAGGAAGTCGTGGCGATCCATAAAGGCGCGAAAGCGGATTCTAGGGCGTGTGGTAAAAAAGTGGATTCTAGTAAGCTATGGATCACCACGCCGCTACTTCGCAGCGGCTCGCAAGTGAGAGAAAAAAGCTTGCGGACTAGAATCCACTTTTTTGTGTTTTGCTCGTTAGGGGTATTGTCCAAAAGTGGATTCTAGGTGCGCATATCCACAAGCGACAAAGAGAGGGGGAATAACTCCTTAGGCGACTTATCGCTAGCTACTTGCATACTATCAAGCCCAAGCTCATCGCTATGCTCTTCTAAAAGCTCTTTTACGCGCGTATTCATCACAGCAAAATACGCACAAACTCTCTGGCTCTTAGCAGTGCCTTGCTGGCTAGATTCTGCTGGGCTAGATTCTTGCCAGATATAGCCGCCAATTGGTCCTAAATGCGGGAAAATCGCATAAAATTCAAGGCGGTTGCGCTTGGGTCTTGGAGCAAGCTGGACTAGATGATCTGCGCCATCTTCGCTAACAACAAGCGATATGACACCTTGCGTAAGAGACAGGGCTAGGGTGGCTAGCTCTTTGAAGTCATCTTTATGCGCATTAGCAAGCTGGGTGAGTAGAAATTCTTTTAACTCCTGTGTGAATGCCTGTGGGTTGCTAGAGAGCAGGCGCAAATCATTTGCTTGGAGCTTTAGGGGGGCGTTTTTTAGCAGTGCGTCAATCTGGGGCTTTTGCACGAGATTGCTTATCACAATCTGCCCTGCGTGATTGCGCTGCATATTTGCATAGTAGCTTCTGCCTATTTCAAGCTTTGTGTGCGCAGTAGTCTGCAAGGTGGTATTGCCAAGCTTTAGGAGATAGGAGTTGCCTTGAGATTTGGCTAGGACTTTTAGCAGCACAGGGAGATTGGCATTAAAATGCTTAATACCTTTGGATTCTAGCTTAGAATCCACCTTGCTGCCTGCTAGCTTATCGATTTGGCTAAGTTTATGGAGCATAGCACACCTATTTGGCTACTAGGCTCTCTTGGACAAAGCGAGCGATCTCATAGCTTAAAGCAAGCTTGCTGCTATGGGGCAGATGTGTCATAGCACTAGAGTCTAGATTCTGGCGATTTAGCAAGATGAAGCGATTATGCGCTGCGCCAAAAGGGTTGGACTCTAGGGTGTTTAAGCACACTATCTCACAATCCTTGCCCCCACGCGCAACGGGCAAAAGCATAGCCCTAGCATTAGCAAGCCCTGCTTCAAGCGAGTCTTCTGCCTTAAAGCCCACTTTGACAAAGTCGCTAGAATCTAAGCTTGCTAGTATGTCTTGGGTGGATTCTAGGGTGATGTGCAGCTGCGTGGTTTGGGACTTTTTGATCTTGCTTGTAGCACTCTGCTTAGGCGCGAAATCCGCCAAAGCCGCCGCCATAAAGAGTATCACACGAGAATCTGTGTCTTTATGCTTGTCTCTAGCTTGCTGTGCTATATCTAGGAGAGCAAGCTTGTAGTCGCTATTTGTGCGCACCTCTAGCGTGCTAATCTCGCTAGGCAGCGGCGTGGGGAAATTAGAGCTAATGAGACTAACACGCGCCCCAAGACTATAAAGCGCGATAGCAAGCGCACTTGCTTGCAAGCCGCTAGAGTGGTTGGTGATCGCACGCACAGGATCAAGCATAGCACTTGAGCCTCCACCGGTGATACACACCTCCCTATCCTGCCAGAATCCATCTTGCTTGCTTGCTTTAAGCATAGCAAAGATGATTTGACTCATATCCGCTAGCGCGCCATCTCCTGTTGTCCCGCACGCTAGCCGCGCACACTTTGGCGCAACGATCTGCACACCTTGTGCGGCTAGAGTGGTGAGATTAGCAGCAGTGGGCGTGGCGCGAAGCATTTGGGTATTCATAGCAGGGGCGCAGATGATTGGCGCATTTGTGGCAAGCAAGGTTTGGATAAGCAGTGTATCTGCTATGCCGTGTGCTAGCTTGGCTATGCTGCTAGCAGTAGCGGGGGCTAGGATACATAGCTCTGCCCACTGCGCATAGGCGATGTGATTGCAAGCTAGAGTAGGCTCATCGCTAGAATCCACCTTTTGCCTAGTCTCTGTGTGCATACTCCAATCCTCACTACCTTGGTGCAAGACCTTGGTATGTGTGATTGCCTCAAAGCTTAGAGGCGTGATAAATTTCAGCGCACTCTCGCTCATCACCACCGCCACTTTCACCCCAAGCTTAGTAAGCAAGCTCGCTAGATCTAGAGCCTTATAGGCTGCGATAGAGCCACTTACACAAAGCAAAATACGCCTTGGCATAGCAACTTGCTCTAGCAGTGAAATAAGCGCATTAGATTCTGTGCTATAAGCCATATCCACACGATCCTTATAAAGAGAAGTTATCCTGCGATTGTAGCCGATTTGCGTGGGATTTGCTAGCAGATTGCTACACTAAGGCTAGGATCTAGTATGATGACTGAGATCTAGGGCTAGAAATACTCATTAAGAGTTTTCTTTGACGCACTCCAAGGCTGATAGATCATCTCTTGTGTCTTGCAATAGCGGCAAAATGGGATAGGACGGCTCAAAAACTCTAAAATCCCATCATAAGTAGTGCTGCTATCATACAAATCAATAAAATCTCGCGGTGAGCTTTGCAAGTCTTGATTAAACGCGGCATTAAATGCCTTGATATTGCAAGCCACAGCGCAAGGGTAGATTCTGCCATTATGCAGCTGGGTGCAGGCATTTGCCCTATGGCAATGCACAAAGCTTAGAAACGGATCATTCTTGCCTGATTTATCTAGCTGGGTTTTAAAGCTTAGCTTCTCTACTTTTTCATCATTATAAAAGACAAATTGCACGCCCTCTTTGGCGCATTTGCTTTTGATCGCCTCCCAATCAAGCTTGATAGGATATTTTGTCGCTTGGATAATGACTTGCGCTTCTCTTGCGCTGGCAAAAAATCTATCTGGCTGCTTGAGCAAAAGCGTGGCATTGGTGATCATATAAATCTGTGATGTAGGAAAAATGCTATGCAATATATCAAAATAGCTCGCGCATTGTTTATTGAGCAATGGCTCTCCGCCAAAGAGTGTGAAGCTCTTTACCAGCCCTTGTGAGATCGCATAAAGTCGCTTGCAATCTCTCTCAAACTGCCCTAGATCATAATACCCTGCCTTACTAAGCTGGGAGAAGTGATCACAGCTATAGCAGTGGAGATTGCAGTGGCTAGCTAGCTCAAACCCTATGCTATCTAAGTAGGGCTTAGGCGTGATACGGCGGGCTTGCTCAAGACTTAGGAAAGACAAATAGCGAGCTTTAATGCGCTTTTTTACAGCTGCTATGGGCGATTGTATGGGCATTGATGACTCCTTATAGAAAATACGAGAGCCTACAAAAAAAAAAAAAAAAACGAACTATAAACAAATGGATTCTAGCCTACTATCTGCCTGCTAGCTTGCCTACTATCTAGCAATGACAGGCTACACTAGAATCCACAGCTAGAATCCAAACCCGCCCTAGAATCTCACATTGGCTTTATCTTTCTTGTCTATACTTGCAGCGTTTATGGATTTTTCTATAAACTACACCACTTTAAAGGATTAGAAATGAACACATTGCGATCAGTTATCATAGCGTCAAGTGTTGTGGCGTGTGGATTTAGCATAAGCTTTGGCGCGGATTTTAGCAAGCTTAGCGATGAAGCATTGGTGAAGAAAGTCGCAAGCCTAAGCGCGCAAGATGAGCCAGAGTTTGTAATGGAAGTGCATAAGCGACTAAAGGCAAAAGATGAGCCACAGGCAAAAGCCTTGCGAGAGTCTATCCACCAAGCACGCAAAGCCGCGCACGATAAGCTATCTAAAGAGCAGCGACAAAGCCGCGCAGTAGAAGTGTGCAAGGCTATGCAGAAAAAGACGGATTCTATGAGTGGCAAGGAGATAAGAGAAGCAGGGCTGAAAATCCACGCCGACTGCGATAAGCTCAAAGAGCCTAAGCGCAAAAAGCCAAAATGCCACGATCACAAAGACAAGCCTAGTGATAAGCCTAGCGATAAGCCCAAAAAGGACAAATAGCACAATGGCAGCAAAACTCCTGCTTGTAGAAGATGATGTGCTACTCTCTAGTATGCTTACCTCTATCTTGCAGGACAATGGCTTTAGCGTGTGCTTGTGCGAAGATGTGCAAAGTGCTATGGAGGTGGGGTATGAAGAGCATTTTGACCTCTATATCTTTGATGTGAAGCTTCCAAGTGGAGATAGGCAAAAAGTGGATTCTAATCTAGAGTCCAATGGCTTCACACTCCTGCGCTATTTGCGCGACATTGGCAAAAGCACGCCGGCTATTATGCTTACCTCTCTCTCACAGGCTAATGATGTCAAAGAAGGCTTTAATGCCGGCTGTGATGATTATATCCGCAAGCCTTTTGATGTAGAGGAGCTGCTGCTGCGTATCCGCTCGCTGCTTAAACGCCCCTTTTATCATCATAGCTCCCCCACAATCACCCTGCATAATAATCTCCGCTTTGACTGCGTGCAAAAGACACTCTACTCTCCGCAAGGCGAGCTAATCGCGCTGACCAACAAAGAGCGCGAGCTACTAGCCCTACTTGTGCAAAAACGAGGGTGCTTTGTCTCCCAAGAGGAGATATTTGAGCGCGTATGGAGCTATGATGAGAGTCCTACAAGTATGGCTCTGCGCGTGTATGTGAAAAATCTGCGCAAGATTTTGGGGAAAGAGAGCATTATCACGCAGCGATTTTGCGGCTACTGCTACAAGGCATAAAATGCGCTCCACAATGTCTAAAAGCGCGAAATTTCATAAAAGCATTGTATATATCCTAGCTCTTTACCTTGGCACAAGTATCGTGCTACTTGGCGTGATATGCTCTGTGATGTATCACAAAGGCTTGCAAAATCTCAAAGCCAGCCAAGTAGCACAAATGCGCGATGACTTTATGAAAATCGCCACGATCCTCTATGAGTATAACAATGTGCAAAAAGCTAAAAATGAGCTACAAAGCGCGATAGATACGCCATTTGCCCTAGTGGATTCTAGTGGAGTGATCCTACTTAGCACCATAGATGATGATCTCTCCACAATCACGCAGCACATTGCAAAAGAGCCGATTGCGCGCGTGGGAGAGAAGCTCTTTGTCGATCATCGATTTTTACGACATATCCCGCCACCTAGTCAAAAACTCCCAAAAAAGATCTTCCACTATGTCGATAGCCTGCATATCCGCGTGATTTTGCAAGGCTACAATATCGATGATACCCTGCCCTTGCCATTTTTCTCACACCCTCCCACACAGCTAGATCTAGCATTTATTGATATACCCAAAGAAGTGCGCAAGCTAAAGGTAGAGATCTTGCTCTATTTTGCCATTGCTATCGTGCTTATGGGGATAATCGCCTACTATCTTACGCGCCTAGCCCTCACACCCATACGAGAAAAAATCCAAGCCCTAGAACGCTTCATCAAAGACTCCACGCACGAGATCAACACCCCTCTTAGCGTGATTCTAATGAGCGTGCAGACCTTTGATACTAGCAATCTTAGTGAGAGCAATCTCACCAAACTCCAGCATATCAAGCTCTCTGCCCAAAATCTCAACCACCTCTACCAGAATCTTATTTTCCTAAACTTCTATCAAGGCAAGGGCGTGCTACAAGAGATCAATATGCAAGGGCTTGTAGAGCGAAGGCTAGAGTATTTCAGCGCACTCTTTGCGCAAAAATCACTTACCATTACCAAAGACTTGTCCCCAGCACATCTATACGCAAACTATGATGAAATTGTCATTTTGCTTGATAATCTCCTAAGTAATGCGATGAAATACAACACAAAAGGCGGCAGCATTGGTATAAAACTCTGTAAGCTAGAATCCACTTTTACACTCATCATCACTGATAGCGGCTGCGGACTAGAATCTAGCCAGATAGAGCAGATTTTCACGCGCTACACGCGCTGCCACGAGAGTCAAGGCGGCTTTGGCATAGGGCTATGCCTTGTGAAAGAAATCGCCACGCGCTATGGGATAACTATTAGCGTGGAGAGTGAAGTGGGCAAGGGCACGCGATTTTGCTTATCGTGGTAATAGGGATTGTGGTAATAGGGATTGAAGCATTGCAAAAGTGGATTCTATGATGGCAGATTCTTGGGATTTAGTGATATGGGCTAAAGGCTCTTTTATAATGCAATAGCGTTTGTCTTGGCTGCCCCAACGCTTCGTATCCTTGAGAGAGACTAGGGCGATACTTGGGGTGAAAAGATTTTCTGCTAAATGCAATGCCCCTGTGCTAGGCGTGATGATACAGCTCATCGACTCCAAAAATGCTGCGAGATTGTGGAGATCGCCTTGATTGTGGTAGATGATACAGCGATCTTGCAAGGTGCAAGAGTGCGTGGAGCTGTAGTCTTGCAGGGCTTTTTCTAGCAGTGCGTGTGTCTTGCCATAGGTGCAAATACAAGGGATACAATTAGGCAAAGCAGCGATTTTGTCAATAAGTGTGAGATAGCTCTCAAGGTGGAGCGTGTGTGAAGCCATTATGCTAAAGGGATTTACACAGACCAAGAAAAGCGGCGTTTGCGAGCTGCTTAGACTTAGGGCAAGGGGGCTAAGGGTTTGGCTGCTAGGTGTGTGGGCGCGGTGGGCTTTAGTGAAAGCGATTTTTGCTTGTAGATTGGCATTGTGATTAAAATCATCGCGAGAAAAACGCTTTAAGCTTTGTGCAAGAAAGGCTATCACGGAGTCTTTATCACTTGCTTTTACCCTAGAATCCGCAAAATCGATAGAATCAATCTTTGAATCAAATCGCACCTTGTCAATCTTACGCGCTAGCAACAAAAACATTTCCCTGTGTGTAATGCTAGAATCTAGGAGCATTACAGGCGAAAATCTTGGGCGCAAAATATTTGCAAGCTTTGCCCTTGTGATAATGGTGCGTGCATTTGTAGAGGCAAAAAATCGCAGCTGCCACGCCTTGCAACTAAGCGAGAGCAAATACCTAGGCTGGTAGGCATTGATCCTTTCTCTATTGATAGCAGTAGTCAAGCTGCCTTCAAGCAGACAAAACTCATCGACAAAATCAAGCCCTTTAAGCAGCTCTTGCAAAACATCGCGTGCAAACACCACCAAAGATGCGCGATAGATCCTCTTCATCGCTAAAAGCGCATCAAGGATAATCACATTATCCCCCAATCCATTCACACTATCGGCGTGGATAACAACAATGGTGTCTCCTTGAGTAGCTGGCTGGCACGGAAGATTATGATTATTAGATGAAGTGGTGGTAGGCTGGCTTGCAGTGGGCTTTGATACATTTGACATAGAGAATCTTTAGAGTGAATTAGCTAGAATCAAACCGCCAAAATCAAGCTGGCGCACCCAAGAGGATTTGAACCTCTGACCTACGGCTTAGAAGGCCGTTGCTCTATCCAGCTGAGCTATGGGCGCAGGCTAGGTGGTGCGCCCGAAGGGAGTCGAACCCCTAACCCCCAGATCCGAAGTCTGGTGCTCTATCCAATTGAGCTACGAACGCACAAAGTATGGGGTGGATGATGGGGCTCGAACCCACGACCCTCAGTGCCACAAACTGATGCTCTAACCAACTGAGCTACACCCACCATAAGAAAATATCAAAAAGAAGAAAAATAAGCTTCCCAAAATGGTCGGGGCGAAAGGATTCGAACCTTCGACCCCTTGGTCCCAAACCAAGTACTCTAACCAGACTGAGCTACGCCCCGATTACTCGATACCCAAACATTTTAGAAACGCAGATTATAGCTAAAGGCTATAAAAAATGTCAAGATCACGACCTTAAGCTAGCACCTTTGTAAAAGAAAAATACAGCCGCTAGTCCATACAGCACAAAACCCATAATCACAAACATCTCAATAAGCCCAAAGGCTTTAACAATAGGCTGGGTGAGAAAAGGCGAGCAAAACTGCCCCATAAACAAAAAGCTCGCCAAAAATCCATACGCTTTAGGACGCTCACTATCACTTGCTAGCATATAGAGCCACGAGCTATTATTGATAAGCATTAGCCCAAGCCCTGCGCCTATGCACATAAGCGCAAAAAGCAGTGAAATATAGTTGTGAAAAAAGCCGATGATAAATAGCCCTGTCCCTATAAGCATAAGCGCGACAGATGCAATATGTTTGATAGAAAGAAACGCACGCACGCGGTTATACATTAGGCTGAAAAACGCCATAGCCAAACTTGTGCTTGCCATAGAAATACCGATTTGAGAATTGGGCTTTTCTAAGATATGGGAGATAAAAAATGGGATTTGCGTAGGCACGACATTAAACATCATCATCGCAAAAAACCCTAGAAAATACACAGGGGCAAATTTATACAGCCAAGCACCCATAGCACGCAGGCGTTGCACAAAAGAGTCGTGTGAGACCTTTGGGGCTTGTGGGATAGCGCGTGGCTCAAAGAGTGCGAATTTAACATAGAGCAGGATAAAAATCCCGCCCAGATAGGCAAGAAATGGAAATCTCCAGCTAATTTCTGCAAGCACACCTCCACCTACAAGAAATATCGCCCCGCCAATTGCCATAGCAAAATTCTGCGTGCTAAGGACCTTTTCTCTCGCCCTACCTTTGTAATAATCCCCTATAAGCACGCCCACACCTGTGGCTAAAAATGCCGTGGCGACCCCTAAGAAAAAGCGCGATACAAGCAAGGCATAAAGATTATCTAGCATAAAGCCACTTGCCCCCGCCACACTCCATAGCAACAATGCAGCAAAGATGACAGGAAGCCTTTTATATGCCGCATAGACAAATCCGGCTAGAGGTGAGAAAATCATAATCGATAGTGCTGGCAGCGTTAAAATAAGCTTAGAGAGCATATCTGCGTGTGGCGTGCTGGCAAAATGCGCTTCAAGCTCAGGCAAACTTGGCGCGATGATAGTAGGACCAAGCACAGTGGTAGAAGCGATAGCAAAAATGGCAAGCCTAGTAACTAGCGATGAATTCTGTGATGTCATAATATCTCCATAAAATTTCAAATAAGCATTAAAGTAAGCTGCATTGATATATGTGGTGTAAGAAAACATTGTAGCAAATTCTTAATAAAATAAAACAGATTGATGAGCTAGGCTAGAATCCAACTCTTGCCATAGGCAATAAGCCCCTAGATACTAGCACACTTGATTACCCCAAGTAGGATTTAGCACGATCCAATCATCAGGCATTATATTGATCGTGCAATCAGGCTCATCAAGCAAATGTATGCTAGGCATTATGACTATTTTATGGGGATTTTCTATAAGATAGGCAGCCCACCAGCTAAAAGTGCTATTAGCAGTGATGGCGTGCTGGCAACTGCGCATAAGCATTAGCTCTTGTGTGGGATTGCTCTCGTCATTATTATCAATAAAGCTAAAAGAACATCCAGCATACACATCACGATCTAATAGCCCTAAAAACTCTTGCTTGCACCACGCAATATCATTGCTAAATACAAAAAAATGCACCCCGCCACCAAGAGCCTTAAGCACTTGGGTAATGGCACATTCATAATACGCCTTTCCTAGCTCAAGATATTGCCACAAACGCAAGTAATCCCCTCTTCTAATGTGGATAAAAGTTGCATTAGGCGTGGCTTGTATTTGGGCTTGTAGATTGCGGTTTGCTGGCGTTAGGGGACAAGTGAAGTCTCTACGCAAAATCTCTTTTAATCCCTTGATATAAGAGAGATTTCCATAGTATCCAAACACGCGAGTATCGCTTGTGATAGAGTGCAGTGGTATGGCTTCACCTAATTTGGCTTCTGTGATTGTGGATTTATAGGGGTGAGCTTTGCGATTGCTTGGCAGCAATGCTTGTAGAATCTGGTAAAGGGGCTTTGGCGCAATACGCATAAACTTATGATATATACGAAAAAACCAAAACCACCTATCACATCCATAAAAGTGAGCAAAAAGCTCAGGCTTAGACAAAATAGGCAGTGTGATAGCAAAATGCGCTAATTCTAGATCGCGCGTATCTTGCCCCCCCCCCCCCCGATTCCAGCGGAAGCGTTGGCTAGCCCAAAGGCTTCTTTGGATTCTGGGAGAAAATGCGTCGCCTCTAGTGCCACTGCAAAGCCTTTGGATTCTAGAAATTTGGCAAAGGCGTATTGAAACATTTGATTTCCAAGTCCTCCGCACAAATAGATAGTAACCATCGCTTGCCTTTTATCCTTATCCCTATTTCGCGCCTACGGCTACCATTTTGCGGCGCAAATAGGCGATTTTGCTTTGAAGGGGGAGATTTTTAGGACAAGTATCGTGGCAGGCGATAAGACTCATACAGCCGAACACGCCATCATCATTGCCCACTAGCTCGTAGAAATCTTCATCACTGCGTTTATCGTGGGAGTCGATCATAAAGCGCACGATTCTATTCATACCAGCTGCACCGACAAAATCTTCGCGCATAAGCTTGGTCGCACAGCTTGCGATACAGCAACCACACTCAATGCAGCGATCTAGCTCAAACACATCTTGCGCTTCTTGCGGATCGATAGGCTTCTCAAGCTTGGAAATATCTGTCTCCTCATTGCTATGCACCCAGCTCTCCACGCGCTTTGTCATACCGGCAAACCACTCGCCCGTATTGACACTTAGATCCTTGATAAGCTTGAATGCAGGCAGAGGCATAAGCGTGATAGTATCGGGGAAGTCTTTTGTCAGCGTGCGGCAGGCAAGCCTTGGGCGACCATTGATCATCATCGAGCAGCTACCGCAAATCCCAGCACGGCAGACAAAATCAAAGCTTAGATCTGGATCTTGATTTTCACGGATAAGATTTAGCGCGATGAAAATCGTCATAGAATCCGTTTCTTCGATCTTATACTCAGCAAAGTGTGGCTTTGACACTGCGCTATGCGGATCAAACTTCAAAGCACGAATAGTAAGTGTTCTTCCTTTTGCTTCCATTATTTATCTCCTAGTCGTTGATTTTTTTCTTTATACTTGGGCTGCAAGTCAAAGTCCATAAGAGCCTGTTGTAGCTCATAGCGATCGCCGCCACGCGCTTGCACCTCTTGGGTGATTTTATCAATCTCGGCTTGGCGTTTGGCAGAAAGGGGATTTTCAATAATCATACCCTTTGCCCCATAGCCACGGAATCCGGGCGCGATCTCCATAGACATAATATCTAGGTTTTCATAGGAGAGTGTGGGTAGTGTTTGTGTATCGCTCTCCCACGAAGCAAGTGTGCGCTTTAGCCATTTTTCATCATCGCGTTTTGGATAGTCTTCACGCGTATGTGCGCCTCTAGATTCTGTGCGATTAAGCGCACCAAGAGCCACACAAAGGGCGAGCTTGATCATTTTAGGCACGCGATAGGCGTCCTCTAGCTCGGGGTTGTTATGGAGCTTTTTGTTTTTGATACCGATGTTTTTGCTTCGTTTGTAGATTTCTTCCAAACGAGCAACAGCATCTTCTAGCCCCTTGCCATCGCGGAAAATCCCTACATCTTCTTCCATAATGTCTTTCATCGCGTTTTTAAGCTCATAGACATTTTCGTGTCCGCTATTATTGACAAGAGATTCTAGGTAAGCTTGCTCTTTGGCGACAAACTGCTCAATCACAGAAGTTTGCAAGTCCATTTTCGCTTGCTCACAATGCTGCGCAAAATAATCCCCAATAATCATACCGCTAACCACTGCTTCACTCACAGAGTTCCCACCTAAGCGATTAAAGCCGTGCATATCCCAGCACGCTGCTTCACCAGCGGCAAAAAGCCCTGCAAGTGCAGTGTGTCCTTGATAATTTGTGCGGATACCGCCCATAGAATAGTGCTGCATAGGCTTCACAGGCGCCCATTTCTCCGCTGGGTCAATCCCTGCAAACACTTGGCAGATCTCTTGCACATCGCGTAAGTTGCGCTCGATATGCTCTCTCCCAAGGATTGAAATATCAAGCCACAAATGCTCTCCATACGCAGACTTCACACCCTTGCCCTCTCTAATCCTTTGGATCATACGGCGAGAGACGACATCGCGACTTGCAAGCTCCTTTTTCTCCGGCTCATAATCAGGCATAAAGCGATAGCCATCGACATCGCGCAAGATCCCGCCATCACCGCGGCAGCCCTCTGTGAGCAAGATCCCACTAGGGAAAAGTGGCGTTGGGTGGAACTGCACTGCTTCCATATTGCCAAGCTTTGCTACTCCTGTCTCCATTGCAATAGCAAGCCCAATACCCTCGCAAATCACGGCATTTGTGGTGTTTTTGTAGATCCTGCCATAGCCACCTGTGGCGATAAGCGTGCCTTTTGCCACATAGGCGATAAGCTCGCCTGTGATGAGATCGCGCACGACAGCCCCATAGCAGATCCCATCTTTGTGAATTAAGCGCAAGGCTTCTTTGCGGTCTTGTATATCTACGCCGTGTTTATAGGCTTCATTTGCCACAGCGTAGAGCATAGAATGCCCCGTGGCATCAGCGGTGTAGCAGGTGCGCCACTTTTTTGTCCCACCAAAGTCGCGAGAGTGGATATAGCCGTGGCGGAAGTCTTCTTCTGTGATAGTGGTCTTTTGCGCGTTAATGACGGCGGTGCGATCGCCTTTTTGGATTCTAGTCCAAGCCACTCCCCACGAAGCAAGCTCTCTAATCGCCTTAGGCGCAGTGGTAACAAACATTCTAGCTACCTTTTGATCACAGCCCCAATCGCTTCCTTTAACAGTGTCTGCAAAGTGCAGGTCTTCATTATCCCCATCGCTCATTTTTGAATTACCAAGACTTGCTTGCATACCGCCTTGTGCTGCTGCCGAGTGGCTGCGCTTGACAGGCACAAGAGATAGCACGATTGTGCTTAAGCCCTTTTGCTTTGTCGCAATAGAGGCGCGAAGCCCAGCCAAACCGCCGCCGATAATTAACGCATCTGAATATACTACTTTCATCTACTCTCCTTTTCCTTTTGTGGCTACATCAACTGCGCGATAATGCTCTATGCCCTTGCTAGAATCCAGCCCTTGACCGATTTTGATATATGCAGCATAGGAGCAAAGCCCAAGCACGATACAAAACACCGATAACGCCCACTTAACACGGCGAAGATTTTGTATGCCAAGCTTCTCAAACCAACCCCATTTGATACAGAGGCGATAGAGTCCAATCGAGCCGTGTAGCTCCACAGCAAAAAGCAAAAATATATATAAAAGCCAGTAATTTTGATGCACAAAGCGGAATGATGAGGCAAGTGGTCCTATGTGTTCAGGCTGGGTAAGGTTGGTAAAAAGATGAGGCATCGCTAGGAAAAACATCGCAAACCCTGTGGCAGCTTGGATCACCCACAAACTTGTGTCGCCGTGTTTCATCAGCTTTTTATGCGTTTTTAGCGCGATAAATTGACGATAATTGACAGGAAACTTGCGCAATGCCAAAAATGCGTGCGCGACAAAGGCTACAATCACCACTGCCGCCACAATCGACACCAAAAACGGCTGCCCCTCATCACCAAAGATGAAACTTCCTTCAAAGAATGTCGTTACTGCAAACATCGCCTCTTGGCTAACCAAAATGCTAGATACAAACAGCAAATGCGCGAGCATAAATAATGCCAAGAAAAGCCCCGTAGCACTCTGCCAAAAATCTAGCCGAGCAGGCATTTTGCTCTTTTTTCTCTCCTTTGTTACACCTGTGTAACTTTCAATGATCTTGTCTTCTTGCATTGAATCTCCTTAAGTGTGTTCGCCCTAGATTCTAGGGTTGTGCGTGAATTATAATCTATTTATAAGCAAAAATACCTAAAAAATGAGAAATTTAAGTCTATGATTACATTGCCAATTGTGTGGTAATGACTCTTGTGTAAAATCCCAAGAACCATTAGAGAGTGCGAAGATAATTGGTCGTGCTACGCGGGCTTACTTCTTGAGCGATTGAGTCTGCAAATGCTCCCTTTTGCCACTCTGGGATCGCAGCACGCCCTATCATCGCAGCATTATCAGCGCAAAACTCTAGCGGTGCTAGATGCAGTCTAAGTCCAAAGCGCGTGCAAAGTCGCTCTATCTCAGCGCGCAAGCTTGCATTACTACTCGCCCCACCTACAATGGCAAAATCACGGATACCATCATTATTTTTATGCTTGAGATATTTTTCTACTTGATTGCTAATATGAGCTATGGCAGCTTTTTGAAACGATGCGCACACCAATGCTTTATCACTCTCATTGAGACTAGAATCCACTTTTAGCCTAGAATCCACTTTGCTAGGATCGTGGCTTGATAGAGATTCTATGAGCAATCGCGTGGCATTTTTAAGCCCAGAGAAGCTAAATCCGTGCTTGTCTTTTAGCGGGAGGGGGAGAGAGTGGATTCTAGTGGTGGGCGATAGCTTAGAGGCATAGGATTCTATAATAGGTCCGCCCGGATAGCCAAGGGAGAGCATTTTAGCGACTTTATCAAAGCTTTCACCAAAGCTATCATCTAGACTTTGAGCGATGATCAAAAACTCTTCTTCACTGCGTGCTTGCATAATCTGCGTATGCCCGCCAGATACAAGCAACACACTCATAGGAAAAATAGCTTCACGCTGATTGATAAAAAGTGAGTAAAAATGCCCGATTAGGTGGTTGATAGCAATAAGTGGGATACGCAAGCTTAGAGCAAGAAGCTTTGCCATCATTAGCCCTTCAATAAGACTCACAGACAACCCCGGCTCTGTGGTGATCGCCACTGCTTTAAGGCGCGTAAAATCCCCTAGCTCGCCCTTTAGTATAGCTAGAATCTCTGGCAGTCCCTTTGTATGCAGCCTTGAGGCAATCTCTGGCACAACGCCACCATACACACTATGCGCACTATCTTGTGAAATTTTATGGTGGAATACAAGCTTGGCACTTGCTATGTCTGTGAGAGCAAGTGAGCTATCATCACAGCTACTTTCTATGCTTAAAAGCATTGCCACTCCTTATAGTAAAATACAATTATACAAAGAATCAGCGCGTATTAACATTTGCGCGTTAGAATCTACGGCACCGGACTTTAGATCTGGTGCAATCCCACAATGAAGGACATTTATGAAAAAGTCTCTACTTGTTAGCTCAATCTTGGCTCTAGCTCTCTCTGCAAGTAGCGCAGCACAATATGATGTTGATGTATCGCATTCTGCAGTGAATTTTCAAGTTACGCATATGATGATCAGCGATGTCGATGGCGCGTTTAATACCTTTAGCGGTGTAGTGGATTTTGATGAGAACACCAAAACCCTAAAAGCTCTTAGTGGTGAAGTGCTTATCTCCTCCATTGATACCAAAAATGACTCACGAGATAAGCACCTAAATGCGCCTGATTTTTTTGATTCTGCGAAATTCCCCAAAGCCACGCTTGTGATGAAATCTATCAAGGGCAAAAAGCTTACGGCAGATGTAACAATCCGCGGCATTACAAAGTCTGTTGTATTTGATATGAGCATAAAAGGTCCGGTAACAAACCCAATGAGCAAAGAAAACAAACTTGCAATCGCCATCAAGCTTGAAGGCAAGCTAAACCGCAAAGACTTTGGAATCGGTATGGATACAAAAGATGCCCTTGTAAGCGATGAAATCGCACTACGCATCCAGCTTGAAGCCCATAGCAAATAAGCTTGACCTAGATTCTATCTAGGGTTTTGGGCTAATGTATCTCTGTATGCTCTATATAGTAGCGATTTAGCCCAAATGTATGCTGCACTAGTTCTACACGAAAATCACTCCCGAGATAATCCCGCACCACTTCAATAGGCAAGCCTGTGATAAAAAAGCAGCGTTTATGTGAAGTTAGCGTTGCTAACGCCTCCCAAGGATCCTTGATGAAATAATAAAGCCGCAAGTCATTAAACCACGCAATCACTCTTGTAGAAGAATAATCGCTTATATGGCTATAAATCGTAGGGATCGCCCTATCGCTTTGCAATTCTGTATCAAGTATAGGCTCCATTTGATACACGGCAAAAGACGCTCTGTCTTTTTCCTCTGGGTAGGATAAAAACCCTACTTTATGATATAGCATAAGACTTAGGATAATCCCAGCCCAAGCCACACACGCTACAAGACTTCTGCGCAAAAGCATCGGCATAAGCACAACGACAAGGAGCAAGCATAGCAATGGCAATGAAGCCACGACAAAGCGCAAGATCTTCCACGGAGCCACAGCCATAATCACCACCCCAAAAACAAGAGCCAAGACCCCCATAAGCACCGCTAGAAACACCTCCTTGCTCCATAGATTTTGCATAAGGCGAGCATTTTTATACCACACAAAAAGCGACACACAACACAGCCCTAAAATAATGGGCGTAAAAATATTTTGCCCCAAAATCTCCCCGTAAGCATTCATAGATTCTGCAAGATTTGTCCCTACTCCACCTGCCCTATCAAGTGCAGAGCTAGCGTGCCCACCAAAGAAGCCTTTGTGATAGATAGGATACATCGCATAGGTGAAGCCTACACCAAGCCCAAAAGTAGCTAACAAAGCTTTGGCTTTTTGGGCAGATGCACCAAGCGATAAAAACACCAAAATCCCCCCAAGCATAAGCACATATAGCAAGACAAAATACCCACTAAGCAAGAAGCAAGCTAGCACAAAAGCCCCTAAGATAATCTCTGCCCTAGAGACACTTGCGCGACAAAATTGCCGCGCCATAATCCAAGCAAACGCTAGAAACAAGCACTCCTGCAAGGCATATTCTCGTATTAACATCGTATTAGAAATACTTGCGCCATTAAGAAAAGCTAGAGATACAAATGCCAACACAAGCACGCTGCTGCCAAACAGCTGCCGCCCAAGCAAAAAGCCAAACAAAAACGCAAGCGGATAAAAGAGCAGGAGATTTACCCCCACGCCCCTTTGGATAATCCAGCCCAAATCCCCTGTGCGCACGCCAATATGCCATAAACGCAAAATCGTATAATACAAATTCGCGTGTGAATGGGAATCTCCATTATTTGTGAGATAAAGATCCCCTATATCTTTAAGCGCGGAGATAGGGCTTGCATTATGCCATAGCTCTAGCTCTTTAATCTCTTTACCATAATATACCCCATCGCGACACTCCCCACCCCATAAGCACCCTTTAGAATGCGAGCTAATCGCTACTGACCACACCTCATCGCCGTGCAAGTGGATCTTTTGCCCCATATACCACCAGCGCAAGCCAAAGCCGATGAGAAATACCACACCACACACAATGAGAATCCACCTTTTGTAGCTAATACCACAAAACACGCTTGAGCTTTGATGTAAAGAATTTGTAACTGCAGCAAAGCTTTGTGCCGGGATCTTGCTATACCACCGCTTGGCTAGAATCTGCAAGGCGTGATATTTATAAGATACCAAGCTAAGCAAAAGACATAGCCCTGCGACAAAGCCATAGCCTAGCAAAAGCTTTTTCCATAGTGTGGGTGCTATGGCGATTGTATAATGCAAAGTGCCAGAAATAGCTGATATGGGGGATTTTGTCTCTAAGACAAGATAGTTTTTATCCAGCGTGATTGTGCTAATTAGCTGCGTATCGGGTGCATTGAGTATGAGCTGTGTAGATAGATCTGTAAGAAGTGTGAAATCTCTTTGATAGCGAAATATATGACTTGGGAAACGGAGCTTAGCGCGATAGATATAGGTCCTAGTTTGTGTGCTGGCTATGGGGGGGGGGGGGAAGGCAGTAGCAGAGGTGAAAGTCGCTTCTATTGTCGCTTCATAGCTATGGGATTTTGCATAATGATGTATGCCATAAAGTGCCAAAGCACAAAGGACAAACACCCCGCTTAGCCCCGCTAGAATCCACAACCAAAGCACTGATAATCTTCTCATATACACCCCTTTAGCCAAAATAAAAGCACGCATTATAGCAGACCTTAATAATTTCTGTGCGAAGCCGCCATACCTTGAATAGCAAGCCAAGGACGCATCACACAAATAAAATCTATGCAAATCAAGGATTTTAGGGCGATTGACAAAGGCTCATTAACTTTTCTATTAAAATATTAGGCGTTTTGTCGATATACTTTCCGTGAGCAAAGCTCAACTTCACAACAAAGGACACAAGATGAAAAGCAAACTTTTAATAAGTGCTGTTCTTGCTTCAGCAGTTGCCACAGGTGCAAATGCAAATGTAGAGCTATTTGGGCATTTAGGTGTAGTGTATAATCAAGAATTTGGCGATTATATGCATTTTAACAAAGACGGCGTTAATTATGGTGGCTTCACTGGACATCTAGGCATTGATATTGGATCTAACAGCGTTGGATTTGGTGTTGGTGGCTGGGGTGGCTCACAAATTTGGGCGACAGATAATTACGCAAAACATAATGTCTATGGCGATAAATACATCGATCTATCCGACTTGTATTTCCGCTATAACGGCTCATTTGATTTCTATGCAGGGCGATTTGATGGTAGCTTTATGCGATCAGATTGGCTTAATAGCTATATACAAGGTGTGGGCTTTAGCTACAACCTAGGCAAGTCAAACATTTGGGCTACTTGGGCAAATGACTACACGACATTTGGTGTGTTACCAGGGCGTATCGCAAGTGAGCTTACTGCATACACTAGATTCCCATCAAGCTTTAATAACTTTGACATCGGTAGCCGAGACATTATAGCTGGTGGTGCGAATCTTGACTTTGGTATCGCGCAAATCGATCCTTTTGTGCATTACTTCCTAGACTCTTACTCTCAAAGCAATGTGCTTCAAGCAGGGACTAGAGCGGCACTTGTGCTAGGTGGTAGTGGTGTGAAATCTATCACTTCTGGTAAGTTTATGTGGCAAAATGGCTGGAATGGCAACACAATGTTCGTGCAGCTTGAAGAAGAGCTTCGATTCCAAGATATTTTCAAACTCGGTGGTGGCTGGTATATGGTCGGCGATAATGCTGGTATCAAAACAATCAGCGACAACACTCGATTCTATGGTCGCTACCTTATGCCATCTCACGCCGGACACTTTGGTGCAGGGACAAGCACTTGGTATGCTTTTGGCGGTGTAGAACACGAGAGAGTAAAGCTTGATGTGCTCTATGCTGGTGGCGATTATAGTGAGTTTTCTGCCGTGGCTTCTGTGCGTGTGTTTGACCTAGGGCTAGGCTTTATGAGAGAAGGTTTAGCTCTTGATGTAGGCGGTGGCTATGTCAATAACGGCTTTGGTGGCAATCTACAATACCACAATGCCATAGCATTTGCAAAACTTGTATTCTAAGCCTATGATAGCGGGACACCCCGCTATCGCTTTCTCTTTTTTTCTTCAGTAAATCACTTTTTAGATTCTAGGTATTTGGATTCCTACTCTATATCCATAAGGTCGTGCAAAGCAAAGTGCTAGATTCTAGCGATTAGTAATTGTCTCTGGGTAGAGATCGTGATTGGCTAGGCGCATTTGTGCCATTTGCTGATATTGTCCCTTGCCATAATTACAATACGGATCGATACTTAGCCCACCTCTTGGGAGAAACTTCCCCCACACCTCTATATAATGCGGCTCTAAAAGTTTGTTTAAATCTTTCAAAATAAGGTTCATACAATCTTCGTGAAATGCGCCGTGATTGCGGAAGCTAAAGAGATAGAGCTTAAGTGATTTGGATTCTACAATGAGCGTATCTGGGATATAGCTGATATAAATAGTAGCAAAGTCTGGCTGCCCTGTGATCGGGCATAAAGAGGTGAACTCTGGGCAATTAAATTTGACAAAATACGCCACATCTGGGTGGGGATTTGGGACTGCTTCTAGCAAGCTTGGCGCGTAGTTATGCTCATAAGTCGTGCGTGAGCCTAGGGCTTTTAAGTCTAAATCATTTGCCATTGATACTCCTTGGTATAAATAGCAAAGCTAAAGCAAAACCTATGCCTTGATACGCATTGCAAGCTCGCGCAGCATAGAATCCACTTTTGCTTCTAGCGCGGGAAGCGTGCTGCTATTGTCTATGACAATATCACTTTGGGCGAGTTTTTGCCCTAGTGGCATTTGTGATTGGATTCTAGCTTTTGCCTGCTCTAATGTGAGTGTGTTTCTTTGCATTAAGCGCGCAAGCTGCAAGTCTTCTCTAGCACTCACACACACCACCATATCCACACCATAGCGCGCCCTCCCACCACTTTCAAAAAACAATGGTATATCAAGGAAATACCACTTTTTACGCGCTTCTAGCATACAGGCTTTAGCGATGATTTGAGCGTATATGCGTGGGTGAGTTATGGATTCTAGTAAAGTGCGCTTTGCAGGATCGCTAAAGACAATCTCCCCGAGGGCTTTGCGATTGATTGTAATAGGTCCATTAGATTCTACAATACCCTTGCCAAAGGTGCCAACAAGCACGCCAGCACATTCTTCAAGCACACAATGCGCGATACTATCAGCACAGATAATCTCAAAACCACGCGCTTGCAAAAGCCTACTAACGCTACTTTTTCCACACGCTATACCGCCTGTCAGCGCGACTCCATAGCGCAAGGAGAGAGACTTGGCAAAAGTGGATTCTAGGGAGCTAGAATCCACTTTTTCTAGTTTTTGACCCACGGCTGCAAAGTGCTTGCTAAACGCGTGGGCATAGCAAAAGCGGCATTATGAATATCAGCATTATAGAAGCTAAGATTATCAAGCATATCAGCCCTTTGCAGCCACAAATCAGCCAAGGGATGCGTAGCCTTAGAAGCAAATACAAAAACCTCATCGCCAAAAAATGGCATAGCAAATGGCATAGTGATAGAAAATAGCGCACTCACGCTACTTAACATCTGTTTGCACTCATCTGCTTGCAAATACGGATGCGGAAGCCTTGCGATAAATACCCCATCTATATATAGCATACGGCTTAGTCCATCAAGCTCGTGGGCATTGGGGGTGGCTTGGTGAATGATTAGATGATATTTACCTAGCGGCAGATCAATCGCTTTAGCATACAGCCCAAAGTCTCTATGCTCGCGCACACTTTGAAAATGCGGCAAAAAGCTTATAAGAGAATCTAGCACCTTGCTATCACTCTGTATATAATGTATAAGCATATTATGCTTAAGTAGCTCAAAAGCAAGCTCGAGATTAAACCCCCCAAGTATAAGAGCTTGATCTTGTGGGGATTCTGGGGTTTTGACCTGCAAGCAGCAAGCCCCAATATGTGCGATAAACTCACTCACATAGCCCAAATGGCATTCAAGCAATAGCTCGCGCTCATCGATAAGAGCAATTTGCCCAAATTTTTTGCTTTTAAAAATTTCTAAAATATGATCACTTCGCACATCAAGGGTTTTTTCTTCGATGGCATATTCTTTATGAAAGTCTGCGCTAAGTTGGTGATTGAGCCACATAATAAATCCTTTATAATGATGAATATGCTGCGATTATAGCGTATTTACCCACGCTAGAATCCACTTTTAGCCTAGTGGCTAGCTATCTTGTTTGTGTTTTACTTTTCTGCTCTTTTTGGATTCTCTTTAATTCTTTTTCAAATTTTTTACGCCGTAATATTGGCAGTCTATCGACAAACAAAACACCATCTAAATGATCCATCTCGTGCTGCACCGCTATGGCAAGCAAGCCATCTGCCTGCAAGACTCTCTCCACGCCAAATCGATCTTGATACCCTATACTTACTGACTCAAATCGCTCAATCTCTTCATAAAATCCCGGGACAGACAAGCAGCCTTCTTGGTAGGTTACTATGCCTTGAGTTTTTAGCAAAGTGGGGTTAATAAGCTCTAATCTATCTTCTTCATATTGCTGCCCATCTTCTTCGCGCGGCAGGGTGATCACAAGCGCACAAATAGGCTTATTGACCTGAATCGCCGCAAGTCCTATGCCATTTGTAGCAATCATCGTTTCATACATATCATCAAGCAAAGTATGAAGCCCCTCATCAAATTCCCTAACTTTTTGGGATTTTGTCTTAAGTCTTTTGTCTGGGTATTTAACTATCGGCAGAATCGCCATTGATATCATCCTGCTGGTAGATTTTGCAATGTCGCTTTTCATCAAGCGCGATTTTTAATGTCGAAAGGCACGCGCTTTGTGTCTCTTCAATAGAGCGTTCTGGCATAATTTTTGCGATACTTGAGGTTACATCAAGTTGCAGATTCATATCCCCTACAAACACATCAGTTGTCTGGGCTGATTGGTAGAGAAACACACAAAGCTCTTGGGCTTCAATCAAGTCCGAATACTTTAGCAAGATCCCAAACACACCATCACCCATATATGCGATAAAATCGCTAGTTTGTATGTGTTTTTGCAAAAATTTCGCCATAGTCTTTAGAAGAATGGTAAAAACAGGAGAATCCTGCCCAACCTGATGAGATAAATCTTGAGACAGAGTAATGTAGATCAATACTGAAGAGTGATTAAACTCCAAACAGAGCTTTTGCTCTTTAAGCAAAACATCAGTAAAGTAGCTTTTATTATACACATCAAGATTGAGATCATAGACAGAATTTTGGCTGATTTGCTTAAGGTTTTTATCAGTCTTTGCATAAAGCTCGCGGATTTGATCAAGCTGCTTGGAAGTGATCTTTGTAACTTTCGTCATATCGCGGATAAAAAAGTCCATCACATTGCGCATAGTGAGCTTATTATCTGCTTGCTCCACATCTTTGGAATATTGCTTTACTACATTTTCAGCGATTAAGAAATTTTGATACACGACAGACATACAGCCAAGCACCTGCTTGATAATGCGCAAGCTCTCGCCTACGGATTTCTCAAACACAAGTGCGCGATTTTCTAAATCTGATTGCATACGCATAATAGTGCGGATTTTCTCCCTAATGGCTGGCGGCTCTTTTTGCAAAAACTTCTCAAAATATAAGCGGTAGTTTGAAGGTAGGCAAGGCAAGGATTCTGCTTGAAGGGTATGGATAGTGGTCTCTGAAAGGCGATTTACCACCTCTATGAAATCACCACTTTCTCCAGATCCCGGCGCAATATCAGAATGCACATCCGGATTGATCCCCGATAAGAAAGGATTAGAGCCTATATCAGAGGCTTTTTCTTGATTTTTCTCCATTGTCTTCCTTGCTTATGTGATCTATTTAATGCTTTTTGTCAAAACCTTATCGATTAGTCCATAATCCTTGGCTTCTTTAGCACTCATAAAAAAGTCTCTTTCTGTATCTTGGGCGATTTTTTTCAGTGTTTGCCCAGTGTTACTAGCCATAATTTCATTAAGCACTGACTTAAGTCGTAAAATCTCTTTGGCTTGGATCTCTATATCTGTGGCTTGTCCTTGCGCACCACCAAGAGGCTGATGAATCATAATGCGAGAATTTGGCAGAGAATATCGCTTGCCCTTAGCCCCGCAGCTAAGCAAAAACGCCCCAGCACTAGCAGCCTGCCCTATGCAAATCGTGCAAATATCTGGACGGATATATTGCATAGTATCATAGATACTAAACGCACTTGTGATCACGCCTCCGGGGGAATTGATGTAGAGATTGATGTCTTTTTCTGGATCTTCTGCTTCAAGAAACAATAGCTGGGCAACAATGGAGCTTGCTACCATATCGTTAATCTCCCCACTTAGCAAAATCACGCGATCTTTAAGTAGCCTTGAGTAGATGTCATAGCTTCGCTCACTGCGCCCTGTTTTTTCAATCACATAAGGAATATAGTTCATCGCATTAAGCCTTTGGAGTTTTTTTGGTTGTTTTGGGTTTGGTGGCTTTGGCAGGGCTTTTGCCTTCATTAGCACTAGAATCCACTTTTGTAGAATCCGCCTTTTTGGAGTCCGCTTGGCTAGAATCCACTTTTGTAGCCTTTGCTTTTTTATCGAGCAAGCCGGCTTTTTCATCAAGCAGATGATGCAGCACGCGATCTTCTATCATTGCCATTTTTACTGCAGGGATCAGCCCATTTTCTCGATAGTATTCAAGCACCTCTTTTGGATTTTGACCTTGCATCATTGATTCATAGTAAATAGCCTGCATTACTTCATTGTCATTGATAGTAATGCCCTTTGCCTTAGCGATAGCATCGACAATGAAAGTAATCTTCACACTCTTGCGCGCCTCATCACGGAAGCTCTCGCGCTTATCTTTGGCTTTTTGCACATCTTGCTGATAATCTTTTAGCTCATCTGGCGCGATTGTGGAGAGCGCATTGCGGAATAGCACATCCATTTCTTGCTCGACAATAGCATCGGGCAAATCAAAGCTAAAGCCGCTATCAAGGGCTTCAAGACATTTTTGCTTCATTTCATCATTGTAGTGGCGGTTTTTCATCTCTAGGGCAAGTTCATCTTTCATACGAGATTCTAGCTCTGCAAGCGTCGCATCATCTCTGCCTAGAATCTTTGTCGCAAGCACATCATCAATCGCGCATTTTACGCGCTCTTGGATTTTATTGATCTTGACCTTGAAAGTCGCGAGTTTGCCTGCTAGCGCACTTGAGTGATAATTCTCCGGGAAATTGACCTCAATGCTCTTTTCTTCGCCATTTTTGACACCTATAAGCGCATCTTCAAAGCCGGGGATAAACTGCCCGCTGCCAATCGTGAGATCAAAGCCTTCTGCCTTGCCGCCTTCAAAAGCTACGCCATCAACAAAGCCTTCAAAGTCAATATTGACAATATGATCTTTTTTGACTGCTTTATCTTTGGATTCTACTAGCTCACCTTGCGATTGTGCCATCATATCAAGTCGCTCTTGTATGTCTTTTTTCTCTGGCGTGGGGATTTTGGGCGTGGGGATTTTGGATTCTAGGGCTTCTAGGCTAAATTCTGGAATCAATGAAATAGCAATCTCCACCTCAATTGCCTCTGCCCCTTTATCAAACTTCGTGATAATAGGATCGCCGATGAGCTGCTGGGGAGTGAGCTGCAATTCTTTGAGTGCATTTGATAGCATATCTTGCACAAGCTCTTTTTGCGCGTCTTTTTCTAGGGAATCTTTGTAGCGAGATTTGACAATTTGCACAGGCACTTTGCCGGGTCTAAACCCAGCGATTTTAAGTGTCTTGCTTGCTTTTTGCGCGATAGATTCTAGCTTTTTCTCAAGATCTTGAAGCGCGATTTTGCCTTTTGCGATCGCATTGGCGGTGTTGGTTTTGCTTGTTTGAAGATTCATACCATATCCTTGAAATGTGAGTAAATCTGGGCATTTTAGCCAAAAATATCAAAAAACATTATAAAATTACACGATTTGACTTCTTAAGGAATGTAATGTCGCTCCGTGTGCTTAAACACAAACTCGCCTCGCGCCCAAATCTCTCGCCACAATATGGTGTCATCTCCAAGATCACACCCACAATCATCTATGCCAAGGGCATTAGCCCATCAGTTGGCGATATTGTAAAAATCACGCACAAGGATTCTAGTCAATCGCTAGGGATTGTTACGCTAAGCGATGGGCAGAGCTTCGGGTTTAATCCCTTTTCTTTCGTGGAGCATTTTGGGATCAATGATATTGTGATGATTGAGAAAAATGGCTTAACTTTCCCTATGGCAGAATCTATGCTTGGGCGCGTGTTTGACCCACTTGGCACATCCATTGATGACAAGCCCCCACTGCTAGAATCCACGCATTTGCCTATCATCACGCCGCCCATTCGCGCACTAAAGCGCGGCATTATCGATGAGGTCTTTGATGTAGGCGTGCGCTCAATCAATGGACTACTTACCTGCGGCAAGGGGCAGAAGCTTGGGATTTTTGCCGGATCTGGCGTGGGGAAATCCACCCTTATGGGAATGATTGTGCGCGGCTGCAAAGCTCCAATAAAAGTCATCGCTCTTATTGGTGAAAGGGGGCGAGAGGTGCCGGAGTTTATCCACAAGTCCCTAGGCGGCGATCTTAGCAACACCGTGCTAATCGTAGCCACAAGCGATGACTCGCCTCTTATGCGCAAATATGGCGCATTTAGTGCTATGGCAGTGGCGGAGTATTTTAAGTCTTTGGGGAATGATGTGCTGTTTATTATGGATTCTGTTACGCGCTTTGCTATGGCGCAGCGAGAGATTGGGCTAGCCCTAGGCGAGCCACCTACAAGCAAGGGCTATCCGCCATCAGTGCTCACACTTATGCCCCAGCTTATGGAGCGCGCAGGTAAAGAAGAGGGCAAAGGCTCTATCACAGCATTTTTCACCGTGCTTGTAGAAGGCGATGACTTAAGCGATCCTATCGCTGATCAAGCTCGCTCAATCCTTGATGGGCATATCATTTTAGAGCGAGCTTTGACAGATTTTGGGATTTATCCGCCTATCAATATCCTAGCTTCTGCCTCGCGCGTGAGCAATGACATCATCACCAAAGAGCACAGGGAGCTGATACAGAAATTCCGCCGCTACTACGCGCTGCTAAAGGACAATGAGATTCTCCTACGCATAGGCTCTTACCAGCACGGCAGCGATCCCGAGCTTGATTACGCGCTGGCGATCAAGCCTGTTATGGAAGAATTTTTAAAGCAAGCAGAAGATGATAGCGTGAGCTTTGAAGAAGCTCTAATAATGCTAAAGGCGGTGTTTGCGCTGCCACAAAGCGAGCTTATGCAAAATCCAAACACATAGATTCTATCTCTTACCCCAAGGATCACAATGGCGCAGCAACAAGTCGTATTTCTCACAGGAGCAAGTAGCGGGATCGGCAAAGAGACAGCGGTGATACTCCATAATGCAGGCTACAAAGTCTATGCCGCTGCTAGGCGCATAGAGTGTATGCAAGATTTGCAGGATATGGGGATTTGCGTGGTGTTTATCGATCTGCTACAAGAAGAATCCATTAGGTTATGCGTAGAATCCATTATGCAAAAAGAGGGCGGTATTGATATTTTGATTAGCAATGCTGGGTATGGATTCTACGGCGCGGTGGAGGATACGCCGCTAGAATCCGCTAAAGCACAGCTAGAGGTTAATCTCTTTGCCTTTGCGCGCTTGGTGCAGCTAATCGCCCCTAGTATGCGAGCAAAGGGGGCTGGCAAAATCATCGCTGTAAGCTCCATAGCTGGCAAGGTATGGACACCCTTTGGTGGGTGGTATCACGCAAGCAAGTTTGCCCTTGAGGGGCTATGCGATAGCTTGCGATTAGAGCTAAAGCCCTTTGGCATTGCAGTCATCATCATTGAGCCCGGCGGGATTAAGACTGATTGGGGGATTATTGCTGCAAGGCATTTGCGAGAGATTAGCGAGAGTGGCGCGTATAAGCAGCAATGTGAGCATTATGCTAGGGCATTGGAGCAAACTTATCAAGGCTCTTCACTCTCTAGCCCTAGTCTCATCGCACACACCATCTATCAAGCCATCTCTGCCAAAACCCCTAAAACACGCTATCTTGTAGGCTTTATGGCACGCCCTATGCTCTATGCTAAACGCCTTTTGGGGGATAGGCTGTTTGATACAATTATCGCCTATGCGTGGGGCAAGAGGTGGTAGTGAAGTGGTAGTAGAATCTAGCTACCACGCTTCATAACTAGATGTGATGGCTAGGGGTTTTGATTGAGAATTGCGCGAAACAAGATTCTACCCTAAAGTAGTTACAACGAAAATTTTTGTAAAAATTATGTAAATATTTACTTTTATATTTCATAATTCCACCCAGCCGGATGGCATATCCGGCTAACGCATTTTGAGAGTGTCTTTTACATTATCTTAGTTTTTATGCGTTGCTCTCCTTTTTGTTTATTTAACTCCTTATCATCTTATCGCTCCCCCCTAGCGATAAGGTGTTAATCTATCACTTCATACAACAATCCCCAACAAATCCCACAAGCAATAAAAGATAAACACAATAAAGACTAGAATCCAGCATAAAGACTAGAATCCAGCCTAGATGTCAAGTCCCTAGAGATAATTGACAAGCGACATTTGGTTGATCCTACTTGTAGAGTTCATCACAGCATTAAGGTTTGTCGTGATATTAGAAAATTTATTATAAGTATCTGCAATATCCGTGCCGATATTTTGTCCTTTAAGCCCTTCAATCTGTGTTTTTAAAATCTCGTGGCGGCGTATGACATTTTCAAAAGTCTTGCCGTGTGAGCCATTGAGCGCGATGATTTTTTCTATATGATCGCTTAGGTGGTCAAATGCCGTTATGCCATTTTGCACGCCTTTATTACGCATAATAGCCCCATACGAATCCTTTGCCCCTGCGCGATACACGCCCTTTCTCACTGCTTCGATAATCTCATCAATTTCTTTAAAAAAGTTAATTTCTGGTGTATCGATTGTAAGCGCATTATTGGCATTTAAGCGCAGAGAATTTGTATTGCGCTGTAATGTATCGTGTGAAAAATCATTGCTACTTGCATCATAAAACATCACATTCATTCGCGTAACAGAGCGCATTTTGTCTTGGATCTGGATTCTACCATCTGGGGTCATTGCCACATCAAACATTCCCTTTGCATCAGTAAGTAGCTGGACATACGCATCTTTGGTCGCTTGCACGACACCACCCTTTGGCGGCTCTACTGCTTTATAAGAATTATGATCCTGGTTGCTATAATTTAGTGCGATACTTAGCGCATCCATAAGCTGGCGATATGTTACATCATCAGGCTTAGTAACGCTCACTCCGGGCGGCTCATCGATAGGGTTAAAAAGCGGGATCGTGTAGTCTTGCCCATCTTCTGCGACATTTGGCAGCAGCATATATGCCCCTGCTTCATCAAAGACAATGCGCGCTTCTATCTGCACACCATTCATATCATTGACTTTTAGCACATAGCTTTGTCCCTCAATGCTCGCCCCCACCACATCGCTAAGTTTTGTCTCGCCATTTGCATAGCCACTGCCATTTGCCAGCACTTGCGAGAGACTAGAAGTAAGCTTTGAGCCCTCTACTTGAAAAAATGTCCTATCATACTCATTGCCATAATCTGTCGGCACACCATCAGTTTGTGCGCCAAATTCATCAAGCGTTGTCAAAGCGATCGAGAATCCGTGCTCACCATTAAAGGGCGGATCTTGGAAGTCGTGTGCTTGATTGGCGACATTATTATCAATCACAATCAAACGCCCCTTGGTGATTGATACATCAATATTACCGCCAAAATGCTCTTTAATCGCTTGGGCAAGATCCCTAGCAGTAGCCCCCTTAATATCAAAGCGCAAGAAATCTAGCGGCTCTTGATCTTCTCCTGTGTTTATCTTGCCATCTGGCGTATTTGGACGGGTCCCGCTAATAAGCAGTGTCGAGACATTAGGAGGGAAGAGATCTTCAAGCTTTGTAGTCATTTCTGCGGCTTTATTATCCCTAGTGATAAAAGCCGTAGGCAGCTCTACTTTGCGGAAGTCGCTTTTGTCCGTTACGCCAACGATGGTAGATACCACCCTATCTGTCAAAAACGCACTTTGATTATAGGCTGTAACGCGCGCGCCATTAGTGATCAAATCATCAATATTATCGACATTCATATCGCTTGAAATCATATGAAAATCTACCCCTGATTTACCGGGCTCTAAGTCTTTGATCTCTATTTGCCCCCATTGATTAAGTGTAACTTCTACGACTTTATTTAACGCCGTATTGCCAAACTCCTTGCCAATGCGATCAAGCAAGTCCTGCACCTTTGTCGCTCGCGCATCATTAGAAAATCCTTTATCCAAGGCAAATTTAGACTTAAACACCGAGCCATCAGATCGCACACCCCGCAGATAAAAATACTCCGGCACATCATTGCTAGGGTCGCTATCATCATCGCCGATCAAATCGCGCAAAGTATCGCTGGCTTTGATATAGACTTCTTGGGAGAGATTGCTGCGGTTTGAGCTATCCATAATGCCCGGGTGCAGCTTGGATTGATTAAGCATTTTTAGGTTTGTGGTGATGATACGCTGCTTATCACTATCCCTGCCAAAAAACAGCTCCTGCCCTGTTACATTATATGGCACGAGATTATGCGAGCTTACTAGGACATTGAGCTTTTCATCATTGCCGTGGTAGTTGCCATCTTCATCAAATGGCGGGTGATCGACTCTACTCCCGCCAAAGATGAAATTCCCACCGATAGAAGTATTTGCTAGGCTTAGAAAATGCTTTTTCAACGCCTCCATATCATTAGCGATAGCCTCACGAGAGGCAGGAGAGTGTATGTCGTTTGCCGCTTGGATTAGCTTTGTCTTAAACTGCACCATTGTCTCTGATAGATCGGATAAGGTTTTATCAGTATTAAGCGTGGCAGTTTGTGCGTGCTCGGCGACATCAATGCCTTGGGCTAGGGTGTTGATCTCATTTTCAAAGCGGAGATTTTGATTATACACGCTCGCATCTTGGTAGCCGTATTGGATTTTAAGCCCAGAAGCAATCTGCGTATTTTTGTCATTAAGCTTGTTTTGCAAGGTGTTTTGGTAGTGGTTCATTTGGTTATACTTGGTCCCAAATGTGATACGCATAGAATCTCCTTAGAACTTAAAATCCTAGAATCCACTTTTTCACTTGTGGCGTTGGCTTTTGGACTAGAATCGCAGATTGCTTCATCTTGCTTCGTCAATAGACTCCAAGTCTTATTTCCTTGCAAGCCTTGCAAACCCCAATTCTAGCCTCAAAATCCTTCCGCCTACAAGGTGGTTATCAAACATACTTTCAGCCTCTGTTTCATCGCAAATCCTGCCGCCTGCGGCTTAACCTTTGGGCATTTTTGTCAAAACCCTAGAATCCGCGGCGTTTTAAAGCGATTTTGTCAAAAGTGGATTCTAGGTTTTTGGATTTTTGGCGTTGCTAGAATCCTCGTTTCACACCCCATCTCCTAATGCAAAGTAAGCAAAAAAGGTGCCACTTTAGATCCTGCCCCTTACTTCCACGCTTGGGTGAGGATCTTTGTGTAGTCTTTATAAATGTGCTTGGCGTTTGGCAGAAGCTTATTGCTTACCTTTCGCAATGGATAGATCGCAAAGTTTTTGCCCCCACTCTCATAATGCGTCCAAATAAGCTCTGCACGCAAATCGCTTAAAGATACCCTAGGCACAAACCCCCCCTCTGCCCCAAGCCTAGCAAGAAGGGCTTCACGCTTTTTTGTATCAAACAAATGTATGCGCACAGAAGTGAGCATACCCACGCGCTTGTTTATGCCCTTTTGCGCGGAGATGAGATTGCCGTGCGAGTAGATCACAAGGGTGTTGCCGATTTTTTCAATAGGCTGGATCACATGGGGGTGATTGCCGATGACAATATCCACGCCAAGGCTCGCTAAAAGCGCGGCAAACTCGCGCTGCTCCTTGCTTGGGGCAAAGTCGTATTCTATGCCCCAGTGCATTGAGACAAGCAGCAAATCCACCTTATCTCGCAGGGCTTTGACATCGCGTATAAGCATATCTTTGGTATAGACATTGACAAGGTATTCCTTGCCCTTTGGGATAGGGATACCATTGGTGCCATAAGTGTAGGCAAGCAGCGCGTAGGTAATGCCATTTTTCTCATAGATTCTAGGCTTATCTCTATCCTCTTGACTTGCATAGCTTCCAGCAATGGTAATTGGCATTGCTCGTGCGATAGATTCTGCCTCTTTTGTATGCCAATACGCAAGCATTGCCCGCACACCGCGCTCGCCTTTATCAAGCGTGTGGTTATTGGCTAGTGAGATGAGATTAAAGCCAAGGGAAAGCATCGTATCGCCAAATTCTTGCGGGGAGTTAAAGCTTGGATAGCTGCTAAGCCCAAGCTCTGTGCCGCCTAAAATGGTCTCTTGATTGTAAAATGCCAAGTCATAGCGTGCGATGAGTGGGGCGATAGGCGCAAACATCTTGGCAAAGTTATATGTGATAGCACTAGTGCTAGAATCCACTTTTTGCGCATCTGTATATACCGGCGTATGCAGCAGCGCATCGCCTGCCATCACAAGCGACAAAGAATGCGCGCGCGTAAAAAGCCGCTTCGTGCGCTTAGGTGGAGAGTCTGGCGCGATCTTAGCTTGTGCCTCTTGGGCTGATTTTTGCGGCGTATTTGCGCTGGATTCTAGCTCTTGTGATGAAGTGGATTTGACAAAATTAGATTCTACTGCAGTGTCTTGAGACACTGCGTGCAGCGGATAAGCGAGCCATAAGCACGCAAGATAAGCACAAATCCACGCCTTAGATCTATGTAGATCGCTCTTGGTAAGAATCATAAGCCCATTTTGCCCGGGTTCAAAATATTGTTTGGATCAAATGCCTGCTTGATTGCCTTAAACAAATTCATCTCTTCTTGCGTGAAGGCTAGGTGCATAAAGGGGGCTTTGGATAGCCCTATGCCGTGCTCGCCACTAAGCGTGCCTTCTAGCTCCACCGCAATGGCAAAAATCTCTTCAATACACGCATAGCCGCGAGCTAGCTCATCTTTATCATCGGGATTTGGCACCATCACATTCGTATGCACATTGCCATCGCCCGTATGCCCAAAGCAAGGGATCTTAAAGCCATATTTCTCGCTCATCTCTTGGATCCTAGCAAGCAGCTCTGGCAAGCGAGAGCGCGGCACGGTAATGTCTTCATTTAGCTTCTTTTTGCCATAGATTGTGATACTCTGGCTTGCATTGCGTCTTGCAAACCACAAGTCCTCTTCCTCCTTAGAATCCTTAGCTACGACAAACTTCGTGCAGCCATTTTCCATAAATCGCGCTTCTAGCTTGCTAAGATCAGCTTCTAATGCCTCTGGCAAATCACCATCAACTTGCGTGATCAAAATCGCCCCAGCGTCCTTTGGCAGCCCCTTATGAAATCGCTCTTCAACCGCTTGGATAGAGAGCTGGTCTAAAAACTCCATAGCCACAGGCGTAATCCCACTTGCCATACTTCTATACACCGCATTCATCGCATCTTCAATGCTTGCAAACACCCCCATAGCCGAGCGTTTGTATTGAGGCTTGGGCAGCAGCTTCAAAGTAAGCTCTGTGATGACTGCAAGCGTGCCCTCACTAGCGATCAAAATGCCTGCTATGTTGTAGCCTGCGACATCTTTAATCGTCTTTTTGCCTGCGCGGATAATATCGCCATTTGGCAGCACCGCACGCAAGGCAAGCACATAATCTTTGGTGATCCCATACTTTGCCGCGCGCATTCCACCGGCATTTTCACTGACATTGCCCCCTAGCGTGCTGTAATCTTGGCTAGCTGGATCTGGCGGGTAGAAAAGCCCTCTTTTTTCCACTTCGTTTTGAAAGATTTTATTCACCACGCCGGGCTGGACTCTAGCAATGAGATTTTTCTCATCGATTTCTAAGATTTGATTGAAGTGCTTCTCAAGGCTTAAGATGACCCCACCACTAGCAGGCAGAGCCCCACCTGTGAAGCCACTCCCCGCCCCGCGCGGCACAATGGCGATTTTGTGGGTATTGCAGTAGCGTAGAATCTGGCTTACTTCAGCCTCATCGCGCGGATATACCACCGCATCTGGCTCATATCGCTCCCTTGTAGCGTCATAGCAGTAGGCAAGCAAATGCGCCTTATGTGTGTGGCAATTATCTTTCCCTACTATCGCACTTAATGCTTGTATATGTGTGGATTCTAGCATAGCAGCTCCTTAGCCCTTAGTTATCTTACTCTTGTCTTGGCTCACGCCCATCTAGTGCAATCATATCTATACCCACATCAACAATGCTTTGCTCTCACTTACCCTACTCCTTTGACGCCTTAAAATCCTTGCCCTGCGCGATTAGCGCGTCATAGTAGCGAAAATACTGCTTGGAATACTTTTTGAACAATGCCGTATCAAGCGATCCGCTAGAGGCATACTGCACTCTAGAGAAAAATGGCGCGATCGTGCTAGCATTTTCAAGCTCACTCGTGGAGAATTCGCGCTTTTCTAGCACCACTAAGCTTTGGCAGTCAAGGATATTAAGCGACTCTGTAGCGATCACAAATAGCAAGCCTGCATTATAGATCCTACACACTTTATTTAAAAATGCAGGCTTGGGGTCAAAACCCCCCATATCAAACAAATACCCAATCATCAAATCAGAATTTAAAAACTCGATAGCAGGATACGCACTGCGCACTTGCTCGTAAGATTCTAGTGTAGGAGCGATGATAAAAGCGCGATTATTGAGCGTGCGGAAATACACCTCATCGCCTTTTGTGGGGGCATTGGTGGGCGAAGGCAGGTATTTTTGCTTTAGCACACTATCGGCTTGGATTTTTCCATACGCCACCCCAGAATCCACCTTTATCACCGCGACTTCTGCAATCACGCTTGCATAATTGCTATCAAATCTATGCCACACAAGCCCGCTCTCACCCACTTGCAAATCCATAGCAGGGATCTCTATAATCTGTGCTTTTTCATCAACAGCTTGGATACTAAGCTTAAGTGGATTCTGGAGCGAATGCCCATAAGCCCACAGACAGCCCATAATCATCACGCAAAAAACATATCTCACACACAATCCTTAAGCAATATAGAATCTAAACTAGCTCCCACCTACGCACCCAATCAAGTATTGTATTGATCAAAAAAATAATTGATCGCAAAGGCTAGGGCTGGGGTCTTATGATAGCTTTCATCTTTGGTAAATGCTAGTGCGCTATCGCGCTTAAGATACAATACCTCTATCTTCTCATCATCAATCCCACCGCCCAATGCTCGCTTGTCCTTCTTGGACACTTTGGCGAAAAATATCGTCTGCCTAGCCCCACTAATCCCAACTGATGTATAAAAAGTCGTGATTTTTTCCAAGCGATTAGGGCTAATCTCATAGCCGCACTCCTCAAAGACTTCTTCTACTGCAATTTCTTCTAAGCTCTTTTTAGACTTATCCACAAGCCCCGCACAAAGCTCATAGATATAGCCATCATTATTGCGCATAAACACCGCTGGGCGAAACTGCTTGACAATCACAAATGCATCAAGATCAACTTCATAAAGCATAATGGATACGCTATCGTGAGAGTGGATAATATCCCAGCTTTTCTCTATCCCATCTTGCTTATAAAATAATCGCATAGGCTTAATGAAGCGAGAATCCTTACAAGAATCCTGCCTCAAATCCGTGATCTTGGGCGTAGGAAGCGGGGAAGAGAGAAAATACTTTTTCATAACTACTCCTTGGCAAAAAGATAAAATGACTGCACACTAAAATCGCTTGCCTGCAAGGCAGCATCTATGGTCTGCTGATAGCCTTGTGCTACGGATAAAAACTCTCTTTTTTCCTTGCCGCTAAGCTCACTTTTGGCGGTGCGGATTCTACCTAGCGGGTTGATTGGCTGATTGAATTTATATACACCAAAGTGCAAATGCGGTCCCGTGCTCATTCCTGTGCTACCTACCCTGCCTATGATTGTGCCAGATTTCACATACGCACCTAAGCGAGTGTGGATACTCTGCATATGCGCATACAGCGTCTTTAGCCCACCCTCGTGCGCGATCTCTACTACCTTGCCATAGCCCCCTCGAACTCCAGCGAACACCACCTTGCCACTTGCTGCTGCGCGGATAGGCGTCCCAGCCTTTGCTACATAATCCACACCATAATGCGGACGCACGATCTTTAAAATAGGGTGCTTTCTGCCGTGAGAAAAGCGCGAAGAAATACGCGTGTATTGCACAGGGACTTCTAGCGTGAAGCCTGCCATTTCCTTTGCATTACTATCGTAGTAATGCCCATTTGTATGTAAAAATACGAAATTTTGCTTTTTAGCCGTCTCAATCATACCAGCTTGTATATTTGGTATCCCAAAGGGCTTGCCTAGCCGATAATCGCGCTCAAACACAATCGCTAGCCGATCGCCTGCGTGCATTGTGCGTGAAGCCACGCTTTTTTTGTAAATATTAGAAAACTCCGAAGCAAGCAGGACATCTGTGGTGGCATTGACAATATCTTGATAGGGGGAGTTTTGCACGGAAATGGCAAGGGTTTGTGATTTAGCAAACGCAATGATAGGGATAAAATCTAGCTTATAGGTGTCTTTAGCTTTATAGATGTGCATTTGCACGCTATCGCTAATGGGGATAAGAGCGTGGAGCAAATCACCAGCATCATTACGCAAAGTATAGTAAGTCGCATTAGCCTTGACCTCAGCGGTAAGCTCTTTATCTTGGGGTGAGAGATTGTAGTAAAGCTTTAAGGGGATAAGATTTTGCTCAAAAAATCCAAGCAGCGTTAAGCCGCTCCCCCAATTTAGCCGCTCCCCAACTGCACCATAGCCCACTTGCACACCACACAAACACACAAAAACTAATGCCGCTAGCCTCTTGCTACAAGCACGAAATAGCCAGACAATGCTGCTTTTTTTCATCATCAATGCCAAATAAACCATTAAAATCCTTAAGAAAATAGCCCAAGTATCTTTCACCAAAAGTATCTTTCATCTTGTAGGGATCAATACTGCCAATACCCATATTAAATCCGCAATTATAATAAATTTTTATGAAATCTTGAAATATTTTGTGCTGTATATTATATAATGCCTAGCCTAAACAAGCGCATTTATGGCTGTAAATGCAATCGTGAGATTCTCTACTTTTCTCTATTTTGGGAGTTGGTGTTATGGATATTAAAACTTGGTTATTTCCTACTATTTGTTTCATACTTTTTTGCTATGCGATGGTGTTTGTCGGTATCTTTACTTACCATATCAATCCAAATGTATCACTATTTCAAGATGGGCAGCAGAGAAAAGAGACAACAAATGTGGAAAATTTCCAACGCGAAATAAATAAAGCAATAAATAGATAATAAAATGCTAAAATCCTAAGCGCAAAAGGTCGATATCGATCTTATAGAAACTTAAAGGAGTGAATATGATCGGCTCTATCAACTCAAGTATCATAGCGGCTACTGCCAATACACAAGCCCAAAGAGATGAAGAAAGTAGGATTCTAGCTAGAAAAAGCAAGGACATAGAAGAAGTAGCAGAGCAAAATCGTGTCGCACAAATCAAAGAAGCCATCGAGAACAAAGACTACAAAATCGACCTACGCAAAACTTCAGAAAAAATGGCACTAGATTTGCTTAATGTCTAAAAACCTGTTTGGCTCTCTCTAAGCTACCGCTTAGGTGTGGCAGCAGGCGATAAAGGATTAAGCAATGCTGATTCAATATTTGCAAGGTGCCATACAAGATTTACATACTCTCATATCTTATACTCAGCTTGACATACAAGCCATAAAGCGTGCTGATCACGATGAAATATTCGCACGCAATATCCAAAAAGACGCGCTTATAAAAGAATTTGAGATCAAAAGATCGCTACTTGATCAAGAAGTGCGCACGCTTATGGAAAAAGACCCCCACAAAAATATGGCAGAAGTCATTGGGCAAGAGGCAGTGGATCTCTTTGGCGTGATGCGAGAATCTCTCAATGAGCTAAAAAGGATCAATAGCGATTATGCGCGTATGGTGTTTGCTGTATCAGAGTTTTTTACCTCTCTTATGGATAGACTCATACCAAAAGATCTGCCAGCCTATGGAGAAAACAGACGCATAAGCACACCAAAGCAAGCAAGCTTCCTACAAGTCCAAGCATAAAGAGTAAGATATGGGCGGGATCCTCACTTCACTAAACACCTCTTACACAGGCTTGCAAGCCCACCAAGTTATGGTGGATACCACGAGCAACAACATCTCCAATGCAAGCGATGAGTTTTATAGCCGCAAGCGCGTTATCGCCCAGCCTGAAAAGCCACTTGTTATGCACCAAGGGCTTATTATGGGGAGAGGTGTCGATGTCCAAGCCATACGCAGAATCCACGATGATTTTGTGTTTGACCGCTACACTAAGGCTGGATCAGAAACGGCATTTTTCCAAAATAGCTTTGATACTTTGCGAGAAATCTCAGCGCATTTTCCCGATGTAGATGGGGTGGGGATCTTTAATGACCTAAGCACATATTTTAACGCGTGGAAAGATCTCTCCAAAAACCCAAAAGACGCCGCCCAAAAGCAAGTGCTCGCTGAAGCTACACAAGTTTTGACAAGAAATATCCGCGACACACGCCTAAAGCTTGTAAATATCCAACGCCAAGCTAGTGAAAATCTCGAAACACTTGTCAAAGAAGCCAATCGCCTAGGTGGGCAGATCGCCCAGCTCAATCAAAAAATCGGCGAAATGGAAGATGCCAAGCAATACAAGCAAGCAAACGAGCTACGCGATAGGCGCGATGAGTATGAATACCATTTGATCGAAATCATCGGCGGCAAGGTATTTAAAGGGCATTTAAAGACAGATTCTCAAACCTCGCCCAAAACAGCGGACTTTGATGAAAACTATGTGATGAATGTCGCGCAAGGCTTTAATATCGTAGATGGCTATACTTTCCACCCTCTAACTTTGGAGAAAGAAAACAATGCCGAGCATTTAAATCGCGTGTATTATCGCACCTATGATTTTAAAGATGTGGATATTACCGATAAGATGAATGAGGGCAAGGCTGGCTCGCTTATCAATCTCTACAACACCGGCTACAATGGCACAAAAGTCGGGCATATCCAGCGTTATATTGATCTGCTTGATACATTTGCCCAAGGATTTATGGAAGCCACAAACGCCATCTATGCTCAATCTGCCGCCCACTCACTTGTAGGAGCGGAGGTGAGCTTTGAGCGCAATCAAGCCCTAAAGGATTCTGGCTACAACTTCAAAAACGGCTCATTTGATCTCATAGCCTATAACACCAATGGACAAATAGTCGCTAGCAGGAGAATCTACATCGATAATGTAACAACAATGCACGACATCGTGCGCCAAATCAATGCCAACACCGATGACAACAACGACAACAACGACACAAATGATTTTGATGACTTTTTTCACGCGCAGTTTGATCCTGTGGTGAAAAAATTTGTCGTAGAAGCCAATCGCCCTGCAGATGGATTCTATGTGGGTATCAAAGATAATGGCACAAATTTCACAGGAGCAATGGGGATCAACAAATTCCTACAAGGCGATAGTGCCAAGGATATTCACCTGCACCGAGACTATGAAAAAGACCCCACCTATATCCGCCCGTGGCTCACCCCTATCAATGGGAATTTCGATGTGGCAAATATGATGCAGCAGCTTCAATATGACAAAGTAGATTTCTACAACAAACGCACCAAAATCAACTCCACAATGAAAATCAGCGAGTTTTATCAATATGCCTCTGGACGCGTAGCCACCGACACAGAAGAAGCGCAACGCACCCTAGATACAAAAAAGTCTGTCTATGAAGCCACGAAAAAAGAGCATTTATCGATCACGCAAGTAAGTATCGATGAAGAAATGGTGGATCTCATTAAGTTTCAAGGCGGCTATGCAGCAAATGCGAAAGTCATCACAACAATTGATAGAATGATAGAGACACTGCTAGGGATTAAGCAATAGTGTGCTTGTTTAGAGTCCTTGTGTAAGCAATGCGATTGATCGCGCTATTTAGGCAGCCAAATCTCATACTCGCCTGCACACGCGAGCATATCACCCCAAAAGCCAGCCACCAACCCCCAAAAATCGCCCCTTTAATCAAACCCCCTAGAATCCACTTTTTTATTAGCGGCGTTTTCATTGTCATTGCGAGCGGATTTATCCGCGTGGCAATCCACTGCAGCTTTGTCATCGCGAGCAAGCGCGGTAGCGATTGCGTGGCGATCCACTCTCCCACTAGAATCTACTTTTGCAAAAGTGGATTCTAGGAATAAAGCCTTTTATTGTCAGGAGATTTTGCACTGACCATTTTCGCGCTAGAATCTTGCCTATCATTCAGCCTGATCTTTAGCTGAAGTATTTGCAGCAATCACGCACAAAAACCTTGCCACAAAACCTTGCAAGAGAGAGTCCAAATAGCTATGATTGCGCCTAGTATTGTGTGTTTGCACTTTTACTAAATTTATAAAAAATTAAGGTTCGCTATGAAACCAAACCAAACCAAACCAATCCAATCCATAAGATCACTTATCCAGCTTTTATTTATGCGTTGTTGCTTGTTTTATATTGTGCGGGTATGGTCGCCTACTCTCGCTACACTTTCAATCTTGATGATATTTGGATGTGGCTTGAAATCTACTATGATATGCCTATTTTTAATGGCTGGGATCCACAAGCTGGGAGATTTTTCCCCTTTGCTTCACTGGATTTAGATATATTGATGCGATGGACAAAAAGTCCTTATGCATTTTTCACTTTCAATGCGTGTATTGTGCTATGTGTGGGGCTGCTTTTGTGGCAGATTTCGCGCTTGATTTGCGGAGAAGCATACAAATGGCTTAGAGTATTTGCGCTTTTGCTTATTCTCTTTCACCCCGGGTTTGCCACTATAATGCTTGGTATTTGCTATCCAGAGCGGATGCAGATTGTATTTTTGCTGCTATTTGTGTGGGCAAGTATGAAATTTGCTGCAACAAATAAGTCGCGCTATGCTTGGCTTGGCTTCATTGCTGCCACCATTGCTCTATATTACAAAGAGCCTACATTTTTGTTCATTGGATTTTTTGGTGTGTTTGGCGTTGTGGTGCATTATATACGACATAAACAACTACATATCTATTATGCGTCTTTAGCGTGTAGTGCGTTGCTATATTTTATACTCTATTGTGTGTTAATTATCCCTAATGTTAATGGGTATTATGGTGTGGGCTATGAAAGTCAAAGAGCAATGATTTTGTCATTTATAAGTGGCATTTTTAATCTTGCGACAAATGATATGTTTTTGCTTATACTTCTTCCTATGCTTGTAGCATATAGGATCTATTTGTATGTGCGGTATAGATGTGCGATTCATAGTATTTATGATGGTTTATTGTTTGGCTCTTTGCTTTATGTCGGTGTTTTTATAAAAATGGGGTTTTTTAGAAATTATTATATTTTGCCTATGTATTTTATGGCATTTGGTGGGGTGATATATTTTCTTTTTGTGCAAGGATATTGGAGAAAATTTGTTTTTAAAGCAGCGGGTATTGCTACACTTGTTTTTTACATAACAAATTCTTTGCCTCAAGGTATCACAACATATATAGGTTTAAAGACAGAGGGTATTAAATTCCACAATGCGCTAATGTTTATCGCTCAAGAGGCAAAACATACAGAGCATATCAATCTCTATTTTGATGGTGATGATAATGATAAATGGCGAGATTTTACTTGGTATTGGGGCTATTTTGACATCTATCTAAAGGCTTTTTATGATACTTATAATGTCTCAATCCAGCCGCAAAAAGCACCACAAAGTGGTGATTACATTATGCTTAATCTCAATACAAATAAAATGATAGATTCCACCTATCTATCTACTATGCGGCAAAAATACACGCTTGTATATGAGAGTGCGTGGTTTGGGCTGCCATACATTGGCTTGAGACCTATAATTAAATACATTTTTTCTAATCAAGTTGAAGAAGTTACACAAGGGTATGAAAATTTCTTTAAGCTTCCTTTGCGTGATTACATATATAAGATTCCATAGATTCGCACTATCTCTTAGAATCCACTTTTTACATTCAACGCTTTTTTACTTGTCATTGCGAGCGGACAAAGTCCGCGTGGCAATCTATAAACAAAAAAACACATAAAATACGATAATCACAAAAGTGATTCTAGGGCGTGCGATAAAAAGTGGATCTAGCACCTATGCTAGCTGGGCTTTTACCATCCAGATAGCCTTTTCTAGCTCGGCTAGCTTATCATCACAATATGAAGCAGTTACTCTATCTTCATCTTTGTCAGCAAGCTTTGCTAAGTCTGTAAAATCTTCGTGCAAGTTTTCATAAATTTTTAGCACTTCTTTTAGAATCTCTTTTGAAGTGAAAGTTGTCTTTGTCTCTTCTTTAATCTTAGAGATCTTGATCGCCTCAGCAAGTGTTACCACAGGCGTCCCACCAAGCTGGATCACACGCTCTGCCAAGTCATCAAACATATCGGCAAAACCATCATAAATCTCTTCCAAAGCTTTGTGAGCTTGCGGGAAATCACTGCCTCTAACATTCCAGTGGAAGTTATGCACTTTCATATATAGCACAATGCTATCAGCTTGAAGCTTTCGCAAACTCTCAACAACTTTATCCGCCTTTTTCTTCTCTTTCATTGCCTACTCCTTAAATATGGGTTGCCCATATTCTACTCTAAATAAAGTAACAATAACTATATATAAATAATTTATTGCCCGATTTCTAGCATCGCGCTGGGGTAGATTCTATATAATACGCATTTTACTTAAGGATTCTTATGGGACTATCGCTCTATGACTTCTATCAAAATCACCAAGCCCTGCTGCACAGCGTGCTGGTGCTTGTAGTTGCGTTTTTGACTACGATTCTTACGCGTTTTATGCCCTTTATCATATTTCGCAAAAAAAGCGCACCAAAATCTATCATCACCCTAGGGGAGATTCTACCTCCAGCGATGATTGGTATGCTGCTTGTCTATTGCTTTGCTTCCACAGATATAGCGCACGCGCCATTTGGACTTAATGAGCTATGTGGATTTATCTTAACCGCATTGCTTTATCTCATCACTAAAGTTGGCGTGATAGCTGTCATTGGCGGGACACTAGGCTATGCTACGATCGTGCAGACACAGATTCTAGACAAGCTCTTTTTGCCTATCTAGCTTAGACGCTCGCTACTTAAACCCTTGCACAAGCGAGCCTATGAGCAGATTAAACCCATCAACCAAGATAAACACCAAAATCTTAAAGGGTAGTGAGATCATCACCGGCGGGACCATCATCATACCCATTGCCATAAGGATCGAGCTTACCACCATATCAATCACCAAAAATGGCAAATACAGCAAAAAGCCTATCATAAATGCCGTTTTTAGCTCACTGATCATAAAGGCAGGGATAGCAATTGTGATAGGCACATCAGCTGTGGTTTGTGGATTAGGCAGCTCTCGAATACGATAAAACAATGCCAAATCTTTCTCGCGCGTGTTTTTTAGCATAAATTTCTTAAAAGGCTCAACCGATCGCTCAAACGCCTCTTCATAGCCGATTTGCTCCTCTACATAAGGCTTCACACCAGCTTGCCACGCTTCTTTACCAATAGGCTCCATAATAAAAAATGTCAAAACCAACGCCAAAGAGACTAGAATCTGTGTGGGTGGGGATTGCTGCGTGCCAAGTGCGGTGCGCAAAAATGAAAACACAATAATAAGCCGCATAAAGCTCGTCATCACAAGCACCAATGAAGGCGCGAGAATCAGGAGCGTTAAAACAACAACGACATTAAGCGAAGTTACAAGCTGCTTTGGCGTATCTGGTGCGCTTAAAGAGAGATTGACCGTAGGGATAGTAGGCGCAGCACTCACGCCAATCACACACGCCGCAGCAATAAGTGCGCAAAGCCCCAACCGCCTAACGCCTAATGCAGCAACATCTCGCATCACTTCTCACTTACTATGCGCATAGTGCCATTTTCATACACGATATAAAGGATCTTTTGGCTATTTGATGTGTAGCTAGGCTTGCCATTTTTATACGCGCGATAATCTTGCGTGAAGCTAATGCGAAACATCTGCCTATGCTCTTCATTGGGATAAGGCACGACACTAATATTGCTAAATCGTATTACTTTTTCTTCACTCTTAGCAAACACTTGCTTTTTATACGAAGCAAAAGCATTGTATTTCGTCCCATCTGGGCGTGCAAAATCCTTAGAGTAAAAAGACAAATACTTCTCCAAGTCATTTGCGATCCACGCCGCACGCCACACATATAGCTGCGCTAGGAGCAAGGCTAGCTCATCTTTGGTGGGTTTATGGATATTTTGCTCATAAGAAATCAGCAATGCTTCTTTGTAATTCACTATCTTTCCAAAATCGCTTAAGACATTATTCTCAATGGCAATACAGCCCTTTGTATTAAGCTCTTCTCTGTTGCCATCAAGCGGAAGCCCGTGGATCCAGATCCCATATCCTGTTTTCTTCAATGATTTATCGTAGTTGTTTGGATAGTCAGTCGTATAAGCCAGCGGACCATAGTATGGAGGTAGTCTTGTAAGCTTATCAGTAAAGTCATATACACCAAGAGGCGTGGTCAAATCCCCAGATAAACGCTTATCTCCCTTGCCCTTGCCCACAAGCGCGGGGAGCTCTTTTACAAGCGTTAGCTGCCCCTTTGGCGATATGGTATAGAGAGCTAAATTAGGGATACTTTTATCAGAGACAAAGAGATATTTATAGCCCTCAAAATACCCATAATCTGTATGCCTATCTTGCAAGACACGAAGCCAAAATTCCTTATCTTGCAAGTAGCTATCTAAGATTTGTGTAACCTTCTGCATATCGCCTGTGCGGTAAGTTTGCACAATCCTAGCAGTATCTGTATCAAAGCCTTGCAGCACACCAAACCCAAGCAGCATTAGCACAAAGTGCTTAATCCTCATATACTTCCTTCCCATATCACTTACTCATATCGCTACATTGCCTTATTTGCTTTGTTGCAGCTGCAAATTATACCCAAAACTCTTAAGATTATTTGCGTTTTTTGCCCATTGTTTATCGACAATCACCTGCAAACGCAAAAACACCCGCTCGCCCAAAATCCGCTCGATACTCTCCCTAGCAGCCGCGCCTATACGCTTAATAGTGCTGCCATTTTGCCCGATGATAATGCGCTTTTGCGATGGCTTTAGGACATAGATATTGGCATAAATATGCGCAATATGCATAGGGGCATTGGTGGTTGCAAAAGTGGATTCTAGGGTAGTGGTAGATTTTTGTGTGGATTGCCACGCCGACAAGTCGGCTCGCAATGACGATAAAAGAGCGTTGCCCCTAGAATCCACTTTTTTACTTTGCGGCTGGTTTTTATTTTCAGCAGATTTTTCACACTTGCCCAGATCATCTTCTTTAAGGATTCTAGGAGTTCTAAAGAAACCTGCTTGCGTGCCCCCGCCTTGCACCGCTGTCGCTTGTTTTCTAAAGAAACATCGCCTAGCGGCGAGCGGTATCCCTTGTTTTCTAAAGAAGCTTCGCTTTGCGGTGGGGCTTTTGGAGTTTTTTGGGGATTCTAGGGTAGGAGTTACCTTGTCGGTAATGACTGCCCTAGAATCCCCAAAATCTGCGGAATGCTTGCCCAAGACCGAATCCCTTGTGCGAGGCTTATAAAAAAACTCCGTTACAATCACATCACTCTCATAAGGGATCTCATCGCTTAGATTCTCAAAGATACTTTGACGCACCATTTCTTTAGCGATTTCGCGCATTGTGTGGGTCGTCATCTCATCTTCATCAAAAAGCGGCGGCGAGTCTGGCAGCAGCTTGGCTATGGATTCTAGCAGCTCGGTAATATTATGTGATTTTTTCACACTTATGGGGATAAGTGCGCTAAATTTATCGCTAAATTTTGCATATTTTTCAAGCACGCCTAGGAGCTTTTTAGGCGGGAGCATATCGGTTTTGTTGATGACAAGGATATGTTTTTTATGTGAGTCATTAGCATACAATAGCTCTAAAAACTCCTCATACTGCTTTGTATCATCAAAGACTGAAGCCATAAACACGCACACATCGCAATCGCGCATAGTCTTTAGCGCAGCCTCTAGCATAAATTGATTTAAAAGCTTTTCGCGTTTGTGAAGTCCAGGCGTATCCACAAAGATCATCTGGCAAGCGGTGCGATCCTTTGTAGTATAGGGGACAATAAAGCGCATAGTATTGCGCGTGGCATTTGCCTTGTGTGAGATCAGGGCTAAATGCTCGCCTACAAGCAAATTGAGCAAGCTGGATTTGCCGGTATTGGGGCGACCTACAACTCCAATAAACCCCGCTTTTTGTGTTTTGGGCGTTAGGGGCGATTCAGCTTTGCTGGTGGATTCGGCTTTGCGCGATAAATCGGCGATTTCTGCGCGCGCGCTTCGGTTACATACGCCAAGTATGCGCCCTTGCACGCGCTTGAAAAGCCCCGATTTCTCATCGCAAATCCTAGAATCCTTTGCAGACTCGTTTAAATTTTGAGCTTCAATCTTAGAATCGCTAGGGTTTGGTGCGGGCGTTGGCTTTGCCGCCTGCGAGTTGTTTAGATTTTGGGCGTTTTGAGTAGAATCCATTTTTCTGCCGCCTGCGGCGTTTGTATCAAACACGCTTTCTGTGTTTTCATTCTGCAGCGTTTTGAGAATTTGAGTGTTTTTCCTAGAATCCTTTGTGTTTTGTTTAGATTTGTTACTTTTTCTGTCATCGCGAGCCTTGCTCTGCAAGGCGTGGCGATCCACAGATTCTGCGCTAGCAGAATCCATCTTTTCAATCGCGCCGCAAGGCGCAACCGATTCTCGCCCGCTTCGTGGTGCGCGAGCGCGGGAGTAAGGCGGGCAGTAGTGTCCCGCCACCGCGCGAGTGCTAGAAGCGGAAGTGCGAGGCTCTCCCCTTGATTGCAAAAAGAAAAAGCGGTTGCTGTTTCTAAAGAAGCTACGCTTTCTTTTTGGGTTAAGGGGAGCGGGGTGGGGATAAACCTTTTTCTGAAGAAACATCGGCTTGCGCCGAGCGGTGTCCCTTGTTTTCTTTTTGCGGATAAAACAGAGCAAGCTTTTTGCGATAAATAGAACTGAATCGTAGATGAAATTGGCGCGATTTTCACATACACTAGAATCCACTTTTTGTTTGTGTAAAGCTTGGGTCGCTTCGCTCCCTCGCAATGACACTAAAATCGCTTTACTCCTAGAATCCATTTTTATTCCTTTTAGGCTGCTTCCCTAGAATCCACTTTTTGATTATGGATCGCCACGACTTCCTTACGGAAGTCTCGCGATGACAGATAGGGGGACTCATCATCTCACAAAGCCAAATCCCCATAACACTCTCTCATAAAATATACCGCGACATATCAGCACTACTCACCACCAAGCCCAGCTTCTCCTCCACAAGCTCTTTGGTGATCGCCACCTTACCCCCAGCATACTTCTGCGCATTGAAGCTAATCTCTTCTAGCACGCGCTCTATAATCGTATGCAGCCGCCTAGCACCGATGTCTTCTGTCTTTTGGTTTGCCATATAGGCAAAATGCGCTAACGCACGCAAGGCTTCTTCCTCAAACACCAGCTCCACGCCATCTACACTCAGCAAATGCTGATATTGCGTGATGAGTGAGTTGCGCGTTTTGGTCAAGATCGCATACATCGCTTCTTCACTCAAGCTATCTAGCTCCACGCGGATGGGGAATCGCCCCTGTAATTCTGGGATAAGATCACTTGGCTTGCTTAAATGAAACGCCCCTGCCGCGACAAAGAGTATATAGTCTGTGCGGAGCGTGCCGTATTTGGTGCTAATCGTGCTGCCCTCGATAATTGGCAGCAAATCGCGCTGCACGCCCTCTTTGCTAGGATCTAGGCGAGAGTCTTTCGTGCTTGTGGCGATTTTGTCAATCTCATCGATAAACACCACCCCACTCTGCTCTGCTCTGCGCAAGCCCTCTGCTTGGATTGCCTCCATATCAAGCACGCTATCACGCGCCTCTTGCACTAGGGCTAGCTTGGCTTCTTTGACGCTAAGAGACTTTTTGACCTTCTCTTCGCGCTGCAAGACCTTGATGATAGATTCTTGCACCCTAGCAATATCTGGTGGCATACCATTATCTAGCGATTCTGCTTGCTTGTGGATCTCTACATCGATTTGTAAATGATCCACTTCGCCATTTCGCACCTTTTGGCGCATTTTTTCTAGGCTTTGCTCATAATCGCGCTTTTTCTCATCACTCACACCCTTTGGCAGAGCTGGGAGCAGCAGGCGGGCGATTTTATCGATGATATATGCTTGTATGGCTTCTTGGCTTTTTTGCTGGGATTCTTGCTGCACTAAGGCAATAGAGGCATTGACTAGATCGCGTATCATCGACTCTACATCGCGCCCCACAAAGCCCACTTCTGTGTATTTGCTCGCTTCTACTTTGATAAAGGGCAGCCCCATAATTCTCGCCATTCTACGCGCGATCTCGGTTTTGCCCACGCCTGTGGAGCCGATCATTAGGATATTTTTGGGCGTGATTTCTTCTTGCACTTCTTTGGGCAGCTGCATTCTGCGGTAGCGATTGCGCAGTGCCAAGGCTATGGCACGCTTAGCGTCATCTTGCCCGATGATATATTCATCTAAAAACCCTACAATCTCCGCTGGGCTCATCATTTCTTTGCTTTGTTTTAGCTCCATTATGCAAGCTCCAAAATAGAAATATTTGTATTAGTATAGATACATAGCTCACCTGCTATATGCAACGACTGCGTAACAAGCTCCTTTGGCTCTATGCTAGCGTGCCGATCTAACGCCCTAGCCGCGCTTAGAGCGTAGTTCCCCCCGCTACCAATGGCAGCGATCTTGCCATCTTCTGGCTCTAGCACATCGCCTGTCCCACTTAGGATAAAGAGATTATCCCTATTTAGCACGATCATCATCGCTTCAAGCTTGCGCAGATATTTATCACTGCGCCACTGCTTGGCAAACTCCACCACAGAGCGCATTAAATCCCCCTTCCTCCCCTCTAAAATCCGCTCAAACGACTCAAACAAGCTAAACGCATCTGCCGTGCTTCCTGCAAATCCGCTTAGAATCTGTCCGTTATAAAGCGTGCGGATTTTTTTGGCATTGCCCTTCATCACGCAATTACCAAAGCTCACCTGCCCATCGCCGCCGATGACTGCCACGCGCTTGCCCTGATACTCTCCACAATACGCAAGTATCGTTGTCGCTTCAAACATTTTTAATCCTTGAATTCTATGTGCTTATAAGCCAACCAAATGTCTATAAATAGCCAAAAGCCCTTAAACAAAGCCCGAGATTGTAGCATAAAAAGCCCATAGATTCTAGCGCGGATCTAGCACCCTAGCACCAAAGCCTAGAATCACAAACACAATGCGTTTATAAAAGTAACATTCACCCAAGAAATGCGAAAAATTACTAAACACATATTGTGTTTTATAGAAAATTTGCTTATAGTGGCTGCGTATATCACCCAAAGGAGTCCAAATGCTAGAATCCACTTTCCACCCAAGCACGCTAGCCCTGCACGCAGGCTATGGGTATGATTCCCAGCGCACTTTAAGCGTGCCGATTTATCAAAGTAGCTCCTTTCGCTTTGATTCAAGCGACCAAGCCGGCAGACGCTTTGCCCTAGAGGAGCTAGGCAATATCTACTCGCGCCTAAGCAACCCCACCACCGATGTCCTAGCCAATCGCCTAGCCCAAGTCGATGGCGGGGGATTTGGTGTCGTTACTGCGAGTGGGGCTAGCGCGCTGTTTTATGCCTTTGTCAATCTCGCCCAAGCAGGCGATAATATCCTCTATGCCAATAAAATCTATGGCGGCACGCAGACGCTTCTAGTGCATACACTCAAGCGATTTGGCATAGAGACTCGCTGCTTTGATGTCGATGATCTAAGCACGCTAGAGCCACTTATCGATGAAAACACTAAGGCGATTTTCTTTGAGTCGTTGTCCAATCCGCAGATTTCTATCCCAGATATTTGCGCTATCACCGAGCTTGCCAAGCGACACAGGCTTGCTACCATCTGTGATAACACCATAGCACCGATGATTTTCCGCCCCTTTGACTTTGGGATAGATATTGCCGTGTATAGCTGCACCAAGTATATCAACGGGCACGGCAGCGGACTAGGAGGAGCGATCATTGAAAGAAAGGGGCTAAATGAGCTGCTAATAGATAATCCCAGATATAGTGTCTTTAACACCCCAGATCCAAGCTATCACGGCTTAGTCTATGCGAGCCTGCCCTACCCTATCTATGGTATGCGGCTTATCCTAGAGTGGCTACGCAATATCGGGGCTAGTCTATCGCCGCATAATGCGTGGATCCACCTGCAAGGCTTAGAGACTTTGGAGCTGCGATTGCAAAAGCACAGCCAAAACGCCCTAGAAATCGCTACATTCCTAGAATCCCACCCCAAAGTCAAGCAAGTAGAATACCCTGCCCTAGAGTCCAGCCCCTACTATGCGCGATTCAAGCAGTATTTCACAAGCGGCTATGCGAGTGGGCTTTTTAGCTTTGAGCTAGAGAGCTATGAGAAGGCGAAGGCATTGTGCGATAGGCTAAAGCTCTTTTGTATCACGGCAAATATCGGCGACTCTAAATCGCTTGTGATCCACCCAGCTTCCACCACGCACTCCCAGCTCTCCCAGAGCGAGCTGCTCTCAGCGGGGATCTCGCCTGCGTGTGTGCGTGTGTCGGTGGGGTTAGAGTCTAGCGCGGATTTAATCAATGACCTAGCGCAGGCTTTGGAGTAGCTTGGTTGGTGGATTCGGCTTTGCGCGATAAATCGCCGATTCTGCGGCGGGGGCTTGCTCATTACCGCTTAGGTAAATCCCTTCGCCCCCACCTTGAAAGCGGCGATTTCTCATCGCAAATCCTAGAATCCTGTGCTTTGGCGTTGGCTTTCCTAAAAATCACGCAAAGCAACCACAGCCCCACCGCAATGCTTAGAATCTTTTTGAAAGGAAAACAGCTTTTTCTTGTCATTGCGAGCGGCGTGAGCCGCGTGGCAATCTATAAGCAAAAACCCTAGAATCCACTTTTTGAAAACGCCCCAATTTTAAGCGAGCCAGCAAAGGATTCTAGGATTGACAAAAATGCGTAAAATGTGTTTTTCAAACGCAACTAGGCGGCAGGATTTTGCGATGATTTTCTAAAGAAACTTCGTTTTGTGGGTTGTCAAGCGGTGGGCGAAGGGATTTACCTAAGCGGTAATGAGCAAGCCCACCGCGCAGACTCCCGCAAAAGCGCGCAAAAGCCAACGCCCAAACCAAGCAGAGCCGAATCCACCAATAACTAAGGAGCCAAAGATGCCTATCATTATCCCAAAGACTATCCCCGCATTTAGCACCTTGCAGGAGCGGATTTTTGTGATGGACACAGAGCGTGCCACCACGCAAGACATACGCCCGCTAGAGATTTTGCTCTGCAATCTTATGCCTACAAAAATCGAGACAGAAAATCAGCTCCTATCCCTCCTAGCAAACTCGCCCCTGCAAGTGCGCATCACACTGCTTGCCACGCAGAGCTACATCGGCAAAAATACCCCCCAATCCCACCTAGAGAGATTCTACAAATACTTTAGCGAGATTGCGCATAAACGCTTTGATGGCGCGATCATCACAGGTGCGCCTATCGAGCATTTGGCGTTTGAAGAAGTGCAGTATTGGGAGGAGCTTAGGGGGATTATGGACTTTTTGCGTGCTAATGTAACAAGCACGATGTATCTGTGCTGGGGGGCTATGGCTGGGCTATATCACTTCCACAAGATTCAAAAGCACGCCCTATCTAGCAAGTGCTTTGGGATCTTTGCCCATAAGCAGTGTGCCGCTTCGCCGCTGCTTATGGGGCTAGATGATGAAGTGCTTATGCCTCACTCACGCCATAGCGGCATTGATGAAAGCGCAGTGGCTAGGGCAGATGATCTGTGTGTGCTTTTAGCAGGGGAGCAAAGCGGGGCTACAATGCTTAAAGATAGCAAAGATGTCTTTATCCTAGGGCACCCAGAATACGCCAAAGATACGCTAGATAAAGAATACAAGCGCGATCAAGCAAATGGGCTAAACACGCCAAAGCCCACAGGGTATTACGCGCCAAATGGAGAGATTATGTTTCAGTGGCGATCAAGTGCGAGCGTGATTTTTAGTAATTGGCTAAATCTCGTCTATCAAGATACGCCATTTTTGCTTTAATCTGCTACAATGCGCGCTTTTATGCCGCACTATCTTTACCACTTTTAAGGAAGCATTATGACCGATCCTTGCTTTGCCATAGTCTTTGGGCTAGATGATAACTACGCCAAATACGCCAGCGTGAGTATGATGAGTATCATCTACTCTATCAACCCCACCACCCAAAATAGAGAAAAACTCATAGGGGGGGGGCAGCTAGATCCTAGTGTAAATGCTGCGCCAGATTTTGGCGCGAGCCTAGAATCTTGCCTAGAATCCACACTAGATTCTAGGCAAGATTTTGCTTTAAACTCTAAGACAGGATCTAGCCCTAGCCCCCTAGCTCCCACCTGCCACGCCCCACTTATCCACCGCTTCATTCATCTTGCTCATATCACGCCATTTTACGCAAGCCCAGAATTCTCGTTTGAAAACGCGGATTCTAAGAAAAATGCCAAAAAGGCAAACCTCCTAGAATCTACTTTTGAAAAAGTGGATTCTAGGGTAAATGTGGATTGCCACGATTTTGACAAGTCAAAATCTCGCAATGACGATAAAAACGCCGCTAGCAAAAAAATGGATTCTAGCAGCAACGCCCCTTTTCCGTCATTGCGAGCTTTGGCGCAAGACAAAGCGCGGCAATCCATAAACAAAACACCCAAAGCAAGCAGAGATCTCCCCATCCACTTCCACCTCCTAGCCGACTCCCTCTCCCCCTCCACCTTATCACGCCTACGCACGCTAGAATCCCACCTAGACACCATCTACCCCACGCAAATCCATATCCACAGCCTTCATCAAGCCGAGTTCAAAGCCCTTAATCCGTGGGGCGAAGCGGGGGCAAATTGGTGCGCGTATTTCCGCTTGAAGCTTGGCAGCGTGCTACCACAAGAGCTTACAAAAGCTCTCTACCTTGATGTTGATACGCTGATTTTGCGCGATATACGAGAGCTTTTTGCCTATGATTTGGGGGAGTGTGCCATAGGTGCGGTGCGAAGCGGGCTAAGCGGAGATAGTATCAAGATCGTCCGTGAGCACAAAATACACGCGCAAAACTACTTCAACTCCGGTGTTTTACTCATCAATCTCCCCAAATGGCGCACCAAAGATCTAGCCCTTATACACACTAAGGAGTATGCGGAGTATGCGGAGTATGCGGATCAAGATTTTTTGAATCTCATTTTTAGAGACTCGGTGTGCTTTTTGCCCTATCACTACAATCTCCAATGGCTTGCACAAAGCAGGATCCACTTTGATAGCTCCCCGCCCCGCACGGATACAAATGGCATTGTCTCGTATCCTAGTGCCATAGATTTTAGCGAGTTTGCTAGCGCGCTTATCAATCCCTCTATCGTGCATTTGCTTGGGGGCTATAAGCCTTGGGAGAAGTCAAACTTCCAAAGCAACCCTGCAAAGCCCCCTATCTTTGCGCAAAATCCCTACCACAAGCTCTGGTGGGCTATCGCTAGAGAAAGTCCCTTTGCTAGGCACATCACCCTAGCCTACTACAAACGCACCGCGCTTATCACTATAACTGCTTATCTACGGGCTTACGCGCCTTGGGCGTATGCGGGCTTACGCCCGTTTGTGCGCGTGCTAAAGCTCCTAAAATCCGCCCTAAGCTCACCAAACCCACAAAGGACACACAATGCCAAATAGCCTAGATCTCTCCACCCTATCCGCACGCCTTAAACTCCTTAAGCACCCTACTTTCAAGCAACGCTACATATATCGCAATATCGCCAAAGCTACACAGGCATTCCTATGGGCAAACTACAAAGCAAAAATCGCTTCAAGCCCCATAAGCGCGATATATCTTGTGCCTTTGCTAATCTTGCGCAAAGCACTCTATATCCTAGAATCCAAAGCCGCTCCCCTGCACGCTAAGATCCTATCCTACCCTATGCCCAAAATCCCCACAAACGCCCAAAAACCTATGGTCTGGGTATTTGTCAAGGCTATTTTGTGGGCTATGCTTGTCCTGCCTTGCTGTGTGTGCAAGAGCCTGCTATGCGCACTGCTAGCCCCGCTTAGTGGCATTATGCGTGCTAGAATCTATGCGCGCTTTTTGCTTGGCAAAGTAGATATGCCCTACTTCGAGCTAGTGCTGACAACGCGCTGCACATTGCGCTGTGAGAGCTGCAACAATCTAATGCAGTATTTTGACTCCAAAACCGCCTACACCTGCACGCTTAGTGGCATACAAAGCACACTTGAAGCTCTGCTTGAGAGAGTGGATTCTATCTATTGGGTGCGGATTATCGGCGGTGAGCCGCTGCTTTTTAAAGATATTGATACAGTGGTGGAAATACTAGATTCTAGTAGCAAGGTAAAGTCCTTTGATATTGTTACAAACGCCACAATTATCCCAAAGCCTAGGCTCTTAGAGGCATTGCAAGCAAGCTCTAAATGCTTTGTGAGTATAAGCGACTACACCAAATCGCCAAACCTATCTGTAAAGCTCCATATACAAAAGCTCCAAGATCTCCTATCAGCGCGCAAAATCCCGCACTCTGTCCTCTGGCAAGAAGCCACAGCCGCGTGGTTTTCTCCCGGGCAAATCTACAAAAGAGGGCGTGATAGGCAGGGCATAGAGGCAAACTTTCGCTCTTGTCTTATGCCGTGTGTGTCGGTGATGAGCCACGAGAGATTGCCAAAACTCATAGGGGGGGGGGGGAATCTGTTAAGGATTCGGCTTTTTGGCTAGAAACAGCGATTTCATCGCCTAGCTCACGCGATAGACCCGAAGTCTTATCTTCCTTGCGCGGCTTGAAAAACGCCGTTTCTAGCTCAAAAATCCTAGAATCCCAAAGCAACACTGAAATTACAAACAACCGCGAGCAACTTGAACTAGAATCCACTTTTGCGCAAAGCACCACTAGCAATACTGCAAATCCTAGAATCTTTGGGAAAGATAGCCAAAAAAGGCTCAAATCCCACCGCGAGCAAAATTATCCAAAAAATACACAAAGCCCCGATTTTAAGGATAACGCTCATTCTCCGTCATTGCGAGACACTGCGCTAGCGGTGGCGCGGCAATCCACAGCGACAAAAACACACCCCCTAGAATCCACTTTTCAAAAAGTGGATTCTAGGGTAAATGTGGATTGCCACGATTTTGACAAGTCAAAATCTCGCAATGACAACAAAAATGCGATAAGTGAAAAAATGGATTCTAAGGATAACTCCCCCTCCCTGTCATTGCGAGATGATGAAGCTCCCTTTTTGTCATCGCGAGCGAGTGAAGCGAGCGTGGCGATCCATAACACAAACCTAGAATCTAGTTTTGAAAAAGTGGATTCTAGTGTGGATTGCCACGATTTTGACAAGTCAAAATCTCGCAATGACAGCAAAAATGCGGATTCTAGCACCGCAAAAAGTGTCGGGGAGATCTTCATCTGTCCTATTGCCAGCTCACTCTCACGCCTAAAAGGACTAGAAGAATTTAGGGGCGATTTTGTCTCCTTGGATCACGCGTGTGATAAATACACGATCCTTGCCTTTTATGCGCAAGAATTTTTCAAAACCTGCGACTACTGCCACGATATGGCAGCCCCAAAGACCCCTATCCCCATAGCCGTGCAGACCAAAGCCACCCTAGAGCTTACACGCTAGGAGACTAGGCAAGACATCTTGCCTGTGCGATTTCTTTACCCGTGTGTTGTAATAGCCTGCGTTTCTTAGCAAAATTTGCAGGCTTTCACTGCTTGCTAGAGCGATTGCAAATCAATGTGCTTATAAAGGGCTAGTAAGATTCTAGTTTATTGCTGCCTCTTATGCTTCTTTTTGGCTTTTGCAGGCTCTAGGTGCGGCGTGAGTGTGATGATGACCTTTCGTAATTGCAAAAGATTATCAATATCCATAATATACCATTCCTTTGCGCCCGGATATGGCGGGGCTTTGGGGTGGTTTGGCAAGATGGATTCTAGGATCTTATGCGGCTTGGCAAAAAGCATATCATCACAGAGCAGAAATATGGGCTTTGGGCTTTGTGGGGCTAGGGCGCGCGCAGGTGTCGTATCGCTAGGGCTAGAATGTGAGCCTAGAGCCAAGGCAGAGCCAAAATCTTGCACATAGATACAATACTCGCCAAACATCTTGCGGCTTGTAAAAACATAGCTTCGCTTGAAATCACCAGACTCCAGCAAATCGGCTCGCGTGCTTGCCATAGTAGAATCTGTGTCAAACTCCGCTACGCTAGAATCTAAGCTTGCTTGCAGCTGCTCTAAGCAATATGCTAAAAATTCCTTACTGCTTGCCATTGCGTGCCTTTATGTGGGTGTGGATTCTATATGAGATTCTTACTAAAATACCTGCTTAAATGATCGGCAAAGAGCGTTACAATAAGCTTATTTTCTACCTGCCTAGCGAGCTTCAAACACGCTTGCAAGCACGCGCCAGATGAGATCCCTACTAGCAGCCCCTCTTCTCTAGCCAAGATTTTTAGCCCTTGATATGCTTCCTCATCGCTAATTTTTTGCACCATATCTATAAAGCTTGTATCCATAGTCTTTGGGATAAAGTTATTGCCAATGCCTTCAATATTCGCACAGCCCTCCTCCCCTCCGCCAATCACAGAGCCGATAGGATCGCATAGCACAGCTTGTATCCTAGAATCCTGCTCTTTTAGGTATTTGGCTATGCCGCTAAAGCTACCGCCACTCCCAGCACCGCAGACAAAGTAATCCAGCACAGGTGCTAAATCCCGCACCCCCTGCATTTGCGTATAAATCTCCTTGCCACTTGTTTCATAGTGTGCCTGTGGATTGAGCGGATTTTCAAATTGATGTAGGCTAAAAGAATGTGGAGTAGAATCTAGCAATTCCTTTGCTTTATCAATCGCCCCTTGTATGCCTAGCTCTTTTGGCGTGTTGATGACTTCCGCCCCCAAAGCACGCATTAGAATCTGCTTTTCAATGGAAAATTTATCCGGCACGACCAAAATCGCCTTGATATTAAAATGCAAGCACACAAAGGCTATGCCTAGCCCCGTATTGCCCGCAGTTGCCTCTATCACCACAGAATCTTTGCGTAGCTTGCACTGCTTTTTTGCTCTTTGCAAAATATGCAGGGCGACCCTATCTTTCACGCCCCCTGCGGGATTGTAGGATTCAAGTTTTGCAAAAATGCGGTTGTTATTTGGAATCTGTATGCGTGAAAGCTCTACAAGTGGCGTATTACCGATAAGATCAAGACTTGAGTAAAAAAGCATTGCATATCCTTGCTTTGAAATATACATCTTTGAAATTTGCAAAAATAGTAAAAAATGTTTTTAATTGTATAACAAATAGCAAAGCAATAAAGCAAAACTTAAAACAAACAAGACAGAATCCACTTTCACACAATTTATGCAAACAAACCTACACAATGGCAAAACAGCAAAAATAGCAAACGCCAATCTCCACGATGCAAAGATAAAAAAGATGAGTTCTACGCGCAACTAAGTGATATAGAAATGAGCCAAAGCACTACAAAGAGCATTTCAAAGATAAATCGTGCATTGCAGCTGCAATGACAGAGAGCATTATGGCTAAAATCCTCGTTAAATCCGCCTTAGAATCTAGCTTAGATTCTAGGCTTTATGGGCTTGGGCGGGATAAACGGATCTAGCCTTGTGCTTGGAGAGCAGTAAGTGCTACTACGCCGACAATATCAAGTGCGCTGCACCCTCTTGAGAGATCATTGATAGGAGCTGCCATACCCTGTGAGATGGGTCCATAGGCTTCAGCCTTGGCAAATCGCTGCACGAGCTTGTAGCCGATATTGCCCGCATCAAGATCGGGGAAAACAAGCACATTTGCCCTGCCTGCGACATTTGAGCCTTTTGCCTTAGAAGCCCCTACGCTTGGGACAATGGCGGCATCAAGCTGCAGCTCGCCATCAATGGCAATATCTGGGGCAAGCTCTTTGGCGATTTTGGTCGCTTCAACAACCTTGCTTACATCATCGTGCTTGGCACTGCCGTAAGTGGAGTGGCTAAGCATAGCGACATAGGGCGTGGCTTTGATGACAGATTGAAAGCTTTTCGCGCTAGAGATAGCGATATGGGCTAGCTCATTTGGCGTGGGGTTTTGGCACAATCCACAATCAGAAAAGACTAGAATCCCATTTTCCCCATAAGTGTTATCAGGCATTACCATCACAAAAAAGCTCGATACAATCGCCGCATCTTTTGCCGTGCCTACAATCTGCAATGCCGCACGCAGCACATCAGAAGTCGCGTGGATCGCGCCTGCTACCATACCATCTGCCCGCCCAGATTTCACCAACGCCGCGCCGAAATACAGCTTATCCCCGCGCAAAAGCTCGCGTGCTTTGGTCGCGTCCATCCCCTTGCGCCCTCGCAGCTCGACAAAAAGCGCGATGAACTCTTCTAGCAGACTTGATTCTCTAGGGTTTATGAAAGTGGCTTTTTCAAGGTGGGCTAGTGCCTGCTCCTGTGAAATATCTGCTAGCTTTAGCTCCCTAGCCTTAGCTAGGATCTCATCTCTATCGCCTAGCAAAATAATGTCTGCAAAGTCTTCTTTAAGCACCAAAATCGCCGCTTCTATCGTGCGCACATCGCTTGTCTCTGGCAGGACTATGGTCTTTTTGCTCGCTTTTGCCTTTGCTTTGATTTCTTCTATAAAGCTCATTTTCTCTCCTTTGTGTAAGTGGATTATTTAATCTTAAGCAAAGTTGCTTAAAGCCACTTATTTTTACACGCAAATTCTCCTAAGCTTTTCTTATTGTAACTTAGAATCTAACTTTATAGATACGATCTTGGGACTCTCTCAAATCTCTCTCTTCTTGTATCCCAAAGGGTATGGGATAGATTCTAGCTCCCTTGCTGGCAAATGTCTCTAAGAGATCTTGCAGCGTGTCTTCTTCTACGAAATAGCCATCAAGATAGAGAATATCGCCTGTGTGGAAGTGGCGTTGGACTAGCTCTGGCACACCTATGCGTAAAAACTCCGCCCTAGGCTTACATCCATAGACCTCATACTGCCGCTGCTTTGTAGTCATTGCCGTGTGTAAATCGATGATATAGATTCTAGGGTTTATGCTGGATTTCTTGGCTTCATTGCTAGAATCCTGCGTGATGAAGGCAAATTTCGCGCGTGCATTATCGCCTACGCCAATGGGTTGGATTTTATGATCTAGCAGACTTATGCTAAGTGCGCATACGCCAAAGGCGATTAAGTAGCTTGCCTGTGCCCCTGCTAGTCTCCTAGCTACAAGCACGATCCCCACGCTACACAATGCCAGCATAAAGGCATAGGTCGCATAGATAGCGTATTTGGGGTAGTAGATAGGGCGCACAAAGCTAGCGATAAATGGCAGCAGCACGCCAAGGGTGATTACAATCGCGCAAAAGTTTAGGAAGCGGTTTTTGAGCAAAGGCGTTAGCATAAATAGCACGAGAAAGACAAATGCCCCGCTAGAGCTGCCAAAGGCTTGGGGCAGAAACTGCAGCAGCCCATTAAGCGATGGGGCTGGGATCCAAGTATTAAAGCTTGTATTGCTTAGGGCTTGCGTGTAGGCAGTGATAGCAAAAAACGGCACCAAAGAGCTAGCGATAAGCATATCTAGCAGTAGTAGTGCTACAAGTCTTCTGCGCTTTTGATTGCTGCTAAGCTCTGTGGCTTGCCATAGCCAAATAGCACTTGCGATAAAGCCAGCTGCTATCATCACCGCGCCAAAGTAGTGTGTATTGCACACCATAGCTCCAAGTAGCACATAGCCTAGCGCGTTTGAGAGTTTGGGATTTTTAAGAAAATGCAGCAAGAAGTAAAACACAAGCGGCAGTAGTGCTAGCTCTAGCACATAGCCTCGCACCTCGTGGGCTGCGCCGATGGCGACAAAGGATATAGCATAGAAAAACGCCCCTATTAGTGGTGTGGGCGTTGGCTTTTGCGCTTGCGGCGATTCAGCTTTTAGCGAAAAATGTGGGAGCGGCGAAAAATCCCTGCAGTCATTACCGCTAAGGTAACTCCCTTGTGATTTTCCTTGCAGCCCACATTTTTCATCTAAAATCTTAGAATCGCTTGGGCTTTTACTAGAATCTAGGTTTGCTCGTGCTTGCGGCGTGCTGAGAATTTCTGCGTTTTTTCTGTCATTGCGAGCAAGCGCGGTAGCGGTTGCGTGGCAATCCATACTAGATTCTAGTTTGTCTTTGTGGATTACTAAAGAAACTGCGGCTGCGCCTTGTTTTGCCTCGCCTTTGGCTCGCAATAATGGAGAAATGGCAGTGCCGCTAGAATCTACCTTTTGTAAAAAAGTGGATTCTAGTGCTTCTCTATTTTGTGCTTTCTTAGAATCCGCTTGCGCGGATATGGATTGCCACGCTTTGCGGAGCAAAGCTCGCAATGACGATGAAGCGGAGTTTTCACGCCCAGCCCCTTTTTCTTCTTCTAAGATTCTAGGAATTGCGGTGGTGCTAGTGGGGCTTTTTGTGGATTTTAGGGCAGAGCTAGACTTGTGGTCTGCGGTTGCCTTAAAACAAGAGACACCGCTCGGCGTTAGCCGATGTTTCTTTAGAAAATCCACAAAATCGCTGCTATGATTACCCAAAGCCGAATTTTCACAAGCGTGGTCGCGTAGAAGCAAGTAAATCCCCCCCACCCCCATCGTGCCGATCACCACACTAAGCCCCCTAGCCGCCGCGCTTGTGTAGCCAAAGCAATGTAGCCAAAGTTTGAGCAAAAAATTATAAAAAGGCGGATTCCCCGGATCGTTAAACACACTTGAGAAATCCCCATCAGGGTAGCCTACAACGCCCACAGAGTAGAGCTCATCGCCCCAAAGTCCAAAGCTATCATAATGATAAAGCCGCAAGATTAAGGCAAGTAAAAGTAGCAAGACAAGCACGCCTAGCTCTTGATATGTGCGAGCTGGGATTTTGCCCTTTGGGTGCGTGGGCTTTAGCGCGATGAATGTCCAAACACACATAAGCCATAGCAACAAAAATGGCGGCGAGAGAAAATAATATAGCCAGCCAAGAAAGGTGCAGGGGGATTTGTAGAGGTTTAGGATCTCGCTAGTGGCGTTGAGCTTGTAAGTAGATAGATCTAGGGTGATGTCTGTCGCCCTAGAATCCGCATTTGTATTTTCGGCTGTTTTTTCAAAAGTGGATTCTAGTGCTTCTCTATTTTGTGCTTTCTTAGAATCCGCTTGCGCGGATATGGATTGCCACGACACTGCTGGCGCAGTGTCTCGCAATGACGATGAAGCGGTAGTGCTAGAATCTAAGATTCTAGGAGTTGCGGTGGTGCTTTCGTAGCTTTTGGTAAATTTTGGGGGCGAGACTAGACTAGAGGTCTGCGAGCCTCCAAAATTTGCCAAATCTAGGGAATGATTACCCAAGACCGAATCTCTAGGGATATAGAAGCTCTCACTCCCCATAGCTAGAGCAACAAACGCAATCTTCTCCATATCACTTGCATTTGCCCTAAGCTTTAGGCTAGTGAGTGGGGCAGTGATGGCGTTTCTAGCTAGGGCGCAGATATGCGAGCTAGAATCTGGCTTTTTAGATTCTAAGGGGCGCGTGTGGGCATAGTCTGTAATGGTGTAGAATCTAAAAGGCTCTTGTGTTTTGTCATAATCTAGGGCGATTTTATTGGTGCTAGCAAGTAGCTCGTAGGCTTCACAGGGGGATTGTGTGGCTATGGTGATATGTGTGGGGGCAAAGGCATTTGGCATATTGGCATAAGATTTGGTGTAGATGGGCTTAAGCACGATGATAGCAGCAGCTATGATAAGGCAGAAAACAAAGTAGGCTTGTGGTGTTAGTCGCATTGAGACTCCTTATAGATGAGAAATTTGGCAAAGAGAAAGTTGCTAATAAATGCGCAAATAATGCCAAGGGCTTGGAAGCACAGCAAGAGATGTCGCCTAAGTGCGCTAGGATCTTGTGCATTAGGGCTAAGGGTGTTTAAAAGCGGCTCTAGCAGGAGATTTTGACACAGAGCTAGCACGAAAAGATTGATACAAAGCCCAAAGAGATTTGCCCCCACATAGCTTAGATACGCGCGCCATTTTAGGCTATGCTTAAAGGTGATAAAGCTATTTAGCACATAGTTTTGGCTCACCGCTAGACCAAAGCACAAGCAGGCATTGAGCAAATACTGCACATTAAAAAAATCAAGCACAAAAAAGCAGGCAAGATTGCTCAAAGCCCCAAGCCCACCGATAAAGCCAAAGGAGATAAGCTCTCTCACTTGCACGCCTTTTTAGAGGTAGCTTTGGCTCTCTTGTGAGTGCGCAAAAATGGCGTGCGCCATAGGGCTTCTAGCACGATAGCCCTGCTCATTTTGGACTTGCCAGCTACGCGGTCTTCAAAGATTATAGGTAGCTCAAGGAGTCTTAGCCCAGCTTTGTAGGCGCGGTATTTCATCTCGATTTGGAAGCAGTAGCCGCTAGATTTTATGCTGTGCAGATTGATCGCGCTCAAAGCGCGTGCGGAGTAGGCATTAAAGCCTCCGGTAAAGTCCATAACCCTAGCCCCAAGCCAGAGCCTAGCATACAAAGAGCCAAAGCGTGAAAGGATCTTGCGCCCTAGCCCCCAGCCTAGCACGCCGCCGCCGATGATGTTGCGCGAGTTTATCACCACTTCAAAATGGGGGAGATTAGCTAGAGTCTGGGCGAGATAGCGCGGGTGGTGGGAGAAGTCGGCATCCATTTGGATAAAGTGTGAGTATCCGCTTTTCAGTCCCCACGAAAAGCCATCGATATACGCGCTTGCTAGCCCTAGCTTGCCCGATCGCTTTAGGAGGTGGAGATGGGGGTAGGTGTGGGTGAGAGAGTTTAAGATCTCTTGCGTGCCATCGGTGGAATTATCATCAATCACTAGGGCGTGGATCTCTGGGAAGCGTGAGAAGATCTCGCATAAGAGTGCGGCGATGTTGTTGGACTCGTTGTAGGTGGGGATGCAGATGAGGGGTTTGGGCGTTTTGGCTTCTTTGGAGGATTTAGCTTTGCGAAGTGAAGTTTCTTTAGAAAACAAGGGATACCGCTCGCCGTTAGGCGATGTTTCTTTAGAAATCCTAGAATCCTTTGCTAGCTCGCTTAGATTTGTGGCGGTGCTAGAATCCGCGTTTTTACTTGTGGCGTTGTTTTTAAAAGTGGATTCTAGTGAAAAGGCGTTTTTATCGTCATTGCGAGCGGTGTTAGCCGCGTGGCAATCCACAGATTCTGCGCTAGCAGAATTAACTACCCTAGAATCCACTTTTGTATTTTTGGCTGTTTTTTCACAAGTGGATTCTAATGCTTCTCTATTTTGTGCTTTCTTAGAATCCGCTTGCGCGGATATGGATTGCCACGCTTTGCGGAGCAAAGCTCGCAATGACAAAAAATGGGCTTGCTTTGTAGAATCCACTTTTTTGCTTTTTTGTGCGGTGTTTTCAAAAGTGGATTCTAGGTTTTGTGTCTTTGTTTGTGTGGATTGCCACGCCACTGCTGGCGCAGTGTCTCGCAATGACAGAAAATAGGCGTTGCTCTTAGAATCGTGGCTTTGCGTAAAAGTGGATTCTAGGGGTTGGGTGGTTTTTGTGATTTGTGTTTCAGTGCCGATTTTGGATTCTAGGATTTTTGAGCTAGAATCGGCGTTTTGTGAGTTTGGTGGTGTAGAGTCGCTCGCGGTTGGGTTTGTAATTTCAGTGCCGCTTTGGGATTCTAGGATTGTAGATGAGAAATCGCCGCTTTCAAGGCGTGGGCGAAGGGATTTATCTAGGCGATAATGAGCAAGCCCACGCCGCAGAATCGGTGATTTATCGCTACAAGCCGAATCCCTCCGCAAAAAGCCTATGCGCCTAAGTCCCCCCCCCCCCCCGTGAAAGCGGACTATTACCTACTCTTCCCATAACCATCCTTTGACATTCTGCCTTTAAAATCCTGCATCGGTGAGATGAGAGCGGATTATACAGAAATTTTGCGCATTAGAGTAGTAGCAAAATAAGGCTTTTCAAAACACGATGATTTTCCAAATACAATGACTTATGCACCCCTTAGCAAATGGAGCACTGATGATGTATGGGCGTATTTAAGCACACATAAGCCTTTATGGGACAAGGATCATAGTGAGCTTTTTAAGCTCTATGCAAAGGCAATCAAAGAGAGTTTAAAATATGTTGTAAGCGTAGCAAATAGTGAGCTTATACAATCGCTCCAACACTATATGCAAACCTTGCAAGAATCTGTGCGTAATGATGATATAGATGGCTATAATAGGATTGTGAAAAAAGCAGAGGGAGACTTGCTAAAAAGCGTTATCGCACGACACAATGAAATAGGTGGTGATGAGAATAAGGCTGAGTCATTGTATAATTTCGTGCTTGATATTTTAGACAAGATTCCACAGGCAATGAATGCTAATAGCTTGCCAAAATCCTATATCCCTTATAATAGAATCCACAATATTGAGACTTCTATCATATACGCACAGCACAGCACGCTAGCGACAAACATACACGAAGCGTATGATTTAAAAAAAAGATATAAAGATGCTATTGATATGCTCAATGATTTAGACATTGATGAAGATAAAAAGGCACAACAAGAACATATAAAAGACCTTATAAAAGAGCGTAAAGATTTACTAACGCAGGAAAATAACAAACTAACACAAGAGCAACAAAAAAAGCTAGAACTTAACATACAAATAGAATCCTTAGAGAAAGAAAAAGCCCTGCTTTATGGAAAGATAAATACCGAGCGGATTATTAAAAAGCTTAACATCTTAGAATCCTTGCAACATATCATCACAGAGTATAAAGATCAACTTATAGAGACATTGCGAGATGAGTTATGTGAGGGGATAAAAGAGAGTTATAAGACATTGTTGCCAAATGATAATCTTGTATCTGTGGAAATGGGGCAGGATTTTGACATTACCCTAAAAGATATTGATGGTAATGAAATTAGCGTGGCAAATCAAAGTAGTGGGCAAAAGCAGATTCTAGCTATTGCTATCTTTTGGACGCTAAGTAAGCTTTCTCACTCTACAATACCACTCATTATTGACACGCCACTTGCACGCATAGATTCTACTAACCGCCAAAGAATCATACAACACTATTATGCTAAAGGTCATCAAGTGATAGTCCTGCCACATAATGGCGAAATGGGACTAAAAGAATATGAGTATGCAAAGCCCTATATTGCAGGGCTTTATAAGATTATCAATAGTGAAGATAGAGGGCACGCGAAAATTAAAAGTGTGCAAGATTCTAATGAATTATTTTAGGAGTGAATATGGCAGATTTTTACACAAATCAAACTGAAGAAAACCTCATCTATCGTGTGATAAAAGAGGGCTTAGGCTTTGAATCTGAAAGTGAGATTCCAAAATATCTTATCCTGCGTTTAGCCCTAGCCTTAGCGTTGCGATTAAAGCCTTTGCCGCTAGACTCACATATTTGGGCAGAAAAAACCCTAAATGGCGGTAAAGGTAAAGAATATCATTTAGAGCAGCTCACAGGCAAGGATAAAGATGAGAGTGAAGATATGGATCTTTTATATCGGGCTTTGCTTGCAGAAAAATTTCACGCCTATTTACAAGCTGATGTATTTAGCGATGATAAGGCTTATACTGATTTGCTTGGCAAAAATATCCAAAGGGGACTTTTTGAGATCTATCACTCGTGGAAAAATAATGACTGCTTTTATCAATGGTGCAAGGATAATTTAAGCTTGCATTTACAAAAAGAAGACTTTACGCAGTCTGGCACAGATTCTACAAATCCACAAGATTCTACACTTTTTACAGGGATAGAATCCTATTTTGCTAAATATAATATTGCCCTTACGCATTTAGAAACGCTTAATTCTTATAGGCATAGAATCTGCAAAGTTGAAGTAAAAGACCCACTTAAAATACAAAGCTTTGAAACACAGGCAAAATATCTTGATAAAGCCACTAAATTATCTAATGTGAAAATCACTTCTTGCAAGGGTTTAGCAAGGACCTATAATATTGAGGAAGAAAAAATAGATTCTGAGTGGAGCTATCCTAGCAAAACAGAGATTGAAAATGCTCTCTCTTTATTACAATCACAAGGACATAAACTGCCTATTTTTGCGGGATTTGATATAGAGAAAAAGCCTTTTTATTTTGACTTAGTAAAAGCAGTGCATTTAATTGTCGCAGGGAAAACAGGCAGCGGAAAAACGATATTACTGCAAAGCATAATACATTCTCTTTTATTGAGTAATAAAGCAGAAATTGTGGTGATAGACCCAAAACTTGGCATTGATTATCAAATTTTTGGCGATCAAATAAGGCTTATTACAGAGAGTGAAGAAGCGTGTGAGTTTTTAGATGATTTGATAGAAGAGATGAAAGAGCGAAATGAGCGTATGGTAACAGCAAAAGTAAGCGATATAGAATCACTTGGCTTGACATATAAGATTGTTTTTGTTGAAGAGCTCAATTTTGTGATTAGGGATAATAAAGAGATTGAGAAAAAGCTTGCAAAAAATATGTTTATTGTGCGTCAAGCAGGGATTCACATCATACTTGGTATGCAAAATCCAGATTCTAAAAATCTAAGCAGTGATTTACGCAATAGTGCTAGTCGCATAGCTTTATGTGTGGCTAAGGCAGAAAACTCTAGGGTTATACTTGGTGAAAGTGGAGCTGAAAAGCTTAGTGGTAGGGGTGATATGCTAATCAAGCTAGATGGTGCAAGCAGCCCAAAACGCGTGTTTGGCGTAAAGTTTGCATAAGGCTAAGGATAATAGTCTTACTAGACTTCCGTATCCCAAAGCTTCCACGCTAGATCCACACCCCCTGCCTTCTAGCCCCACGCTACCCTAGAAGTCAAAATCCACAGCCAAGCCCTTACTCATACTTTTATACACTGCCTTGATATAGCTATCTCGTATCTCGCACTGCTGCATTTCATCACACCCAAAGCACCCCTGCCTATGCGGATCGCTAGGATCTGGCAGTAGCCCTCTTGTCCCTTGGCATTCTTGCAGGCGTTGCAGCCGCTCATCTAGCTCTCTTTCAAACACATCTTCACTAGGATTTTGGCTCATCATCTCTCCTTATTCATATAGATTGCGCGCACTTGGGCTATTTCTTCTGTGCTGCCCAAGAAGCAAGGTGTGCTGTCGTGCAAGCCATCACACGATAAACTAAGCAATCGCTCACGCCCATTTATCGCCTCTCCGCCAGCCCTTTCATAGATAAAGGCAAAAGGGAAAACTTCAAAAAGCTTCCTTAGCTTGCCATTTGGCGCATCGCTTGTAGCAGGATAGCTAAATAGCCCACCCTTCTTACACAAAATCTGGTGCAAATCCGGCACCATACCCCCAGAATACCGCAAGCGATACCCTTTGGCAAACAGACTCTCCACCAGCTCTTTATGCTCTTTGCTCCAGTGCTTTTGCGTGCCGCCCGGAGCATTAAGCTTGCCCTTAGATTCTAGCTGCAAAGCACCCTTGCTTCTCCACTGCCCCCCACTATACACACAATGCTCCACCCCCTCGCACGCTAGCACGACTTCTAAGCGCGGTCCATACACGATATAGGCTGCTGCTACAAGTGCGCTCGCACTAAATACGCCATCATAAATCCCAAATATACTCCCCACGCTTAAATTGGAGTCAAAAAGACTTGAGCCATCAAGCGGATCATAGGCTATAAGCAGACTGGATTCTAGAGACTGGCTAGAATCCAGCTGCAAAAAAGTGGATTCTACTAGACTAGAATCCACTTTTTGCTTATAGAGTGCGCTTGATTTTTCTTCTGAGCAGACTCCACCCACACACGCAAGCTTTAGTAGCGCATCTTCTAGTATTCTATCCGCTCGCACATCAACTGCTAGCTGCGTATCGCCACTAGCATTGGTGCTAGCTAGGTAGCCACTATCATCACATTGTAAAAGCTCTTGCAATGTAATGGCGCATTGTTTAATACAGGAAAAAATCTCCAGAATCCTAGAATCCATCTTGTGTCCTTTCTGTAAATATCTATGAATTTGCCAACGCCTGCAAACTCTTTGAAAACTTTGGCACAAATCGTGTAGCGATCTATTTAGCCTTAAATCTCCAGCGATTATAATCTAATGCAAATTATGCTATGCTTTAATTCTATCAATTCCATATATCCAAGTGCTACTTTAGACTAAAGGTTTTTTATGCTTGTTGCCCCTAGTATTTTATCTGCGGATTTTTTGCGGCTTGGCGAAGAAGTGGATTCTATCTGTCAGGCTAAGGCGGATTATTTACACATTGATGTGATGGATGGACACTTCGTCCCTAATCTTACCTTTGGACTGCCTATCATCTCTCAAGTCGCCAAGCGCGCGAGTATCCCGCTTGATGTGCATCTAATGGTAGAAAATGTCGAGTGGTTTGTGGAGTATTTTTTGCCTTTACGCCCGGAGTTTATAAGCGTGCATATCGAAGCTGTAACGCATTTGCATAGGCTTATCTCTCATATCCGCGCAAATGGCGTGCGCCCAGCAGTCGTGCTGAATCCACACACGAGCCAGGAAAGCTTGCGCTATATTTTGCCAGATGTGGATATGGTGCTTTTAATGAGTGTGAATCCGGGCTTTGGAGGGCAGAGCTTTATCCCAAGTGTGCTTGAAAAAGCCTGCCGACTCAAGGAGTTAATAGAATCCAAAAACCCAAACTGCTTGATCGAAGTTGATGGCGGAATCAATGCAGATAATATCAAAAGCCTGCAAGAAGTAGGCGTTGATGTCGCAGTGGCAGGGAGCTATGTGTTTGGCAGTGATAATTATGCCAAAGCCATAGCATCACTAAAGCCCTAGAGAGAGATAGGCTTTGAGCAATAATCTCCACGCGCTTGCCAAAACCCTAGACTCAAGGCTGTGTGAGCGTGCGATAGGATATGATGATATGGAGCATTTGCTAAAAAGCTTTAAAGCAAATGCTCTAGAGCTAGAGCTGCTAAAAGCCCAAGGCTTCCCACTAGAATCCAACGCGCAAGCCTACTTCCTCCACACTGCCACCACGCCCTATACTAAGCAGAGATTTTGCTTTGTCGATATAGAGACCACAGGGGCACGCCCACAAGAATCCCAGATCATAGAAATTGGCGCGATTATGTATGAAAATGGTGAGATTGTGGGGAAGTTTGATGAGTTTATCTACGCACCATTTGTGCCAGAGTCTATCACGCAAATCACAGGCATTACCGCGCCTATGCTAGAAGATGCGCGCCCAGCTAAAGCAGTGCTACAAGACTTCCGCGCGTTTTTGGGGCAGAGCGTGTTTGTGGCACACAATGTAGGCTTTGATTATAGTTTCATCAGCCACGAGCTGGAGCATTATGGGCTTGGCAGTTTGCTTAATCACCGTTTATGCACAATTGACCTAGCAAGAAGAACCATTCTCTCCAAACGCTATTCCTTGCAATATCTCAATGAATTTTTAGGGATCAATACGCCCTCTGCGCACAGAGCCTATGCCGATGCACTCACTGCTTTAAAAGTCTTTGAAATCGCACATCTCTGCCTACCTAGCTCGATTTATAGCACACAAGATTTACTAGCATTTTCTCGCGCTAAGCACAAGGCTTTCTAGGTATGGTTTTTGCTTACTCTGCTATAATACACACGACAACACCACAAGGAGCCTAAGTGCCGCAATCAATCCTTTCTGCCCTTGCGCGATTAGTGTCAATAAGCTTTTTAGGTTTATTGATATTGCCATTTGTCATCTTAGGTTGTGCCAGCAATGCTGCAAACCCCTTAGCTGCAAATATCAGTGGCAACGCCCCACATCAAACCAATGATCCATTAGCCATAGGCACCAAGCCAATCGCCCCAGCAAAGCAAAGGATACCAAGCTTTATCCACAATACTAAATCATCTCTTAGCCCCATTATGGGTGATCCTAGGGATTTTGTCGCTATACTAAATCAAGGTGCAGGTGTAATCACAATATGGGCTAGCGCACCTGCTAGCTGGGTGTGGGTGCATTCTGCAGCATTGCATACACAATTTGGCGATGCGTTTAATTGGGTTATGCAGCCCATTGGCGATGGCTTTATCCGCTTTATCAACAAGCTCACACATACCTGCTTAAATGTTTATGGGCAAGGCGTGATCCACTACCCCTGTGATCCCAAAAACCCCAATCAATTTTTCCGCTTACTTCCTATGCAAAATGGCGCAGTTGCTATCCAAAGTGCCAGCACTAATCTCTGCTTGCAAACAAGTATGCGCACCAAAGTAAATCACCCACTCGTGCTAAACAAATGCCTAAAGGTGGCAAACTCCGAACAGCAGTGGTTTATCATCCCGCCTTTTGCTAAACCCACACCAATCCTATATCCATAAGTCAAGGAAGCCCTATGTCTTATATATCACGCCATCAAATATTGCATAGATTTGTGTTTGTATATAGCACGCTGTGTCTCATCATCGCACACGCTTTAGCCGATATGCGCGACTACAAAATAGGCTCGTGGAATCTCAATGACACACAAATGCCCATTGAAGAAAAGTGGAACAATACCATCCGCAGTCTCCTTGGCGGAAGCAATGGCGTAGATATTTTGGCACTACAAGAAGTGGGCGGTCTCCCCACAAATGTGGATTTTATCAAGACTTTCACCCTACCCTATGCCACCACACTGCCTATCCAAGAGTATCAATGGGATCTAGGCAAAGGATATGGCAAAGTATTTGTCTATTTTATGCGTGCTGATACAAATATGCGCGGCATCAATCTTGCCATCATCACAAAAAAACGCGCCACTGAGGTCTTTGCCATTAAGCCAAGCAATAAAATCTCGCTGCCAATGTTAGCAATCGCCTTGAATGATGATGTGTTTATCACAATGGATTCTATCGATAGAAAAGGAGCAGACACCCCTGCTAATATCGCCAATACATTTGACTACTTCGCCAAACACCCAAGAGCGCAAACGCTGCAGTGGCTTATCCTTGGGAGCTTTAATACCCACCCACAAGCCCTGCAAGCAGCAATCCCCCCAAGCTTGCAAGAGCGGATCGCTATCATCGCACCAACTGTAGCAACTAGGAAAAATGGTGGAATCCTAGAATATGCGCTTAGTGGTAATTCTGGGAAGTCTCCCTACCTAGCCCCCACACTCAAAGCCCACCTAGGATATAGCAATGTAAGGCTACAATTTGATTCGGCTCATATCCCTATAATATTTAGCAAATAAGGATAATGTATGATCGCTATCAATCATTCTAAACGACTATGGATTCTAGCTAGTATATTCCTTTGCACAGGATTTTCTCTAGTCTATGCCAAAAAGCAGCCGCTAATCACCAATCAATCTGTATCTATCCGCGCTATGAGCACAGGAGAATCTCTCTATGCAAACGGCAGTGTCGCAGAAGTGAATTGGAATCTTATAGAAGTAATGCTACCGGGCTATTTAAATAAAAAATTCCCTTTTGGTGCAGTGCAATTCCGCCATATCAGCAAGCACGATCAATGCCTTATGAGTGATGGATTCTGGCTTGGTCTTGGAGAATGTTCCACGGTGCGTTTGGGTGATCATCGCACGCTTTTTTCCTTACTGCCAACTTCTAGTGGCGCACTACAAATCCAATCCATTGCTGCTGAAGGATGCTTAGTTGTAGAATCTAGTGGCAAGAAAATCGCTCAAAGTCTAAGAATCTTGCCTTGCTTTACCGCTGCGCATACGCCGATAGATTTGCGCTGGCTTTGGGTGCTCACGCCACCTCGCATCGACACAAAACTCTCAATGTGATTTTGCAGCATTTATTCACATCAATTAAGCGCGATGCTTTGCGCTTGGTAAAAATCTTTAAATATTGCCTATTGAGAATAAATCCCCCTACATAACTTCAGGCACACAATCCAAAAAATAATCTAATTTAGACATTAAATATCTCTTGACAACAAGGGGTAATTTTATGTATAATCCCGATTTTTTTAATGCTGGTTTAGCTCAGTTGGTAGAGCATCTGCCTTGTAAGCAGAGGGTCGGGGGTTCAAGTCCCTTAACCAGCTCCATTTTCAAACTCTAACAGACTTTTCTGATTCAGTGTTTGACCAGTTTTTGCTGATTTGGTGAGTTACTCAAGTGGCCAACGAGGGCAGACTGTAAATCTGCTGACTTTGTCTTCCGTGGTTCGAATCCACGACTCACCACCATAGTTTAAGCATTGTCTTAGATGTGGTTTGTAGGAGCATTTTCGCGGGAATAGCTCAGTTGGCTAGAGCATCAGCCTTCCAAGCTGAGGGTCGCGGGTTCGAGCCCCGTTTCCCGCTCCATACTGGGAGCTGAAGTAATCTTCACTATGTAGTCGCTCTCAAGACCATTTATGCCCATATAGCTCAGTGGCAGAGCACTTCCTTGGTAAGGAAGAGGTCGGCGGTTCAATCCCGCTTATGGGCTCCAGTTTTTCTAGCGGTTTTGTTGTAATCTTTATCTTTACATAAAGAAATAAGGATTATAATCAAGGCTTCAAATTCAATTTTAGGAGACTTTTATGGCAAAGGAAAAATTTGTCAAGAATAAGCCCCATGTCAATATTGGGACAATTGGGCATGTTGACCACGGTAAAACAACTCTAAGTGCTGCTATATCTGCTGTTCTTGCGACAAAAGGTCTTGCAGAAATGAAAGATTACGACAAAATCGATAACGCTCCTGAGGAGAGAGAAAGAGGGATTACTATCGCAACTTCTCATATCGAATACGAAACAGAAAATCGCCACTATGCACATGTGGATTGTCCAGGACACGCCGACTATGTAAAAAATATGATTACAGGTGCGGCACAAATGGATGGGGCTATTCTTGTTGTCTCTGCTGCAGATGGTCCTATGCCACAAACTCGTGAGCATATCTTGCTATCTCGTCAAGTAGGTGTGCCATATATTGTTGTTTTCTTGAATAAGCAAGATATGGTTGATGATCAAGAATTGCTTGACTTGGTGGAAATGGAGGTTAGAGAGCTTCTTAGTGCGTATGACTTCCCTGGAGATGATACACCTATCGTAGCTGGATCAGCTCTTAAAGCCCTAGAAGAAGCCAAAGCTGGTAGCGTTGGTGATTGGGGACAAAAGGTTCTAGATCTTATGGCGAAAGTTGATGAGTATATCCCTACTCCAGAGCGCGATACAGAAAAAACTTTCCTTATGCCAGTAGAGGATGTTTTTTCAATTGCTGGTCGTGGGACAGTTGTAACCGGCAGGATTGAAAGAGGTGTTGTTAAAGTTGGCGATGAAGTAGAAATCGTTGGCATTCGAGATACACAAAAGACAACAGTTACTGGTGTCGAAATGTTTAGAAAAGAGCTAGACAAAGGTGAAGCTGGGGATAATGTTGGTATTCTCTTGAGAGGGACGAAGAAAGAGGAAGTAGAGAGAGGTATGGTTCTTTGTAAACCCGGTTCCATTACTCCTCATAGCGAATTTGAAGGTGAGATCTATGTCCTATCCAAAGATGAAGGTGGCAGACATACTCCATTCTTCAATAACTATCGCCCACAATTCTATGTGCGAACGACCGATGTAACAGGTTCTATCAAGTTACCAGATGGTGTAGAAATGGTTATGCCTGGCGATAATGTCAAAATCACTGTCGAGCTTATCAGCCCTATCGCACTTGAGCTTGGGACTAAATTTGCCATCCGTGAAGGCGGTAGAACTGTCGGCGCTGGTGTTGTAAGCAAGATTATCAAGTAATCAAGGCTCACAAAATGGCTAAGGGTAATGTGATAAAAATTGGTTTGAAATGTTCGGAATGTGGGGACATTAACTACAGCACAACTAAAAATGCTAAAACAAAAACAGAAAAACTGGAGCTCAAGAAGTTCTGCCCTAGGCTTAACAAACACACTATTCACAAAGAAGTTAAGCTTAAAAGCTAGAGTTTATCTCTAGCTTTTCTAGGTCAGTAGCTCCAATGGTAGAGCGTCGGTCTCCAAAACCGGTTGTTGGGGGTTCGAGTCCCTCCTGACCTGCCATTAGCAATAATACAAGGCAAGAAATGAAAAAAATAATTACTTACTATAAAGCAGCAAAAGAAGAGCTTCTTAAAGTTGTTTTTCCAACAAAAGAACAAATTCGAAATGCTCTAATATCTGTAGTTGTTGTGGTTATTGTGGTTGCTTTGTTTTTGGGTCTAGTCGATCTTATTTTGTTTGCTTCTGTGTCTAAATTTTTTGGAGATTAGGAGATTTATATGTCGCTAGGTTGGTATGCTATACAAACATATTCTGGCAGTGAGCAATCAGTAAAAAAAGCCATTGAAAATCTTGTTCAAGAGCTTGGTCTCCAAGACAGAGTAAAAGAGGTGGTTGTTCCTACAGAAGACATCTATGAGATGAAAGATGGAGCAAAGAAAATAAGTGCGAGAAGTATATATCCAGGATATGTATTTATACATGTGGATTTGGATACATCGCTTTGGCATACGATCCAATCCCTTCCTAGGGTCAGCGGTTTCATTGGTGAGAGCAAGAAGCCAACTCCACTGAGCGAGGCAGATATTACCCATATCCTAGAGAAAAACACAAACCGCGCAGCACCTAAGCCTAAGGTGTCGTTTGACCCCGGAGAAGTTGTAAGAATCAATGAAGGTCCTTTTGCTAACTTCACTGCAACTGTTGAAGGATACGATATTGAACACAAAAAGCTGAAGCTAAATGTTTCTATCTTTGGGAGAAATACTCCAATAGAAATCTTGTATTCACAAGTGGAAAAAATAGTTTAAGAAAGGTAAAAAATGGCAAAGAAAATAGTAGGTGAATTAAAACTTCAAATTCCCGCAGGAAAGGCGAATCCATCTCCACCCGTTGGTCCAGCTCTTGGACAAAGGGGGATCAATATTATGGAATTTTGCAAAGCTTTTAATGAAAAGACTAAAGACATGGGTGATTTTAACATACCAGTTATCATTACTGTCTATCAGGACAAGAGCTTTACTTTTATCACAAAAAAACCACCCGTAACAGATCTTATCAAAAAGGCTTCTGGCATCTCGAAAGGATCCGATAATCCCTTAAAAAATAAGGTTGGTAAGCTCACTTCTAAACAGTTGCAAGATATTGCTGAGGCAAAAATGGAAGATCTTAACGCTAATGATATAGAAGCGGCTAAAAAAATTGTTGCTGGGTCTGCGCGAAGTATGGGTATAGAAATTGTAGGATAAATGGAGAATACAGATGAAGAACAAAGTAGCAAAAAGAATCCAAAATTTAACTGAAAAAGTCGATGCCAATAAGTTTTATGATATAGATTCTGGTATTAGCGTGGTTAAGTCTCTAGCATCGGCTAAATTTGATGAAACAGTCGAGTTGGCTTTACGGCTGGGCGTCGATCCACGCCACGCAGATCAAATGATCCGAGGAGCAGTTGTTTTACCGCATGGGACAGGCAAGAAAGTTCGTGTTGCCGTATTTGCTAAGGGGACAAAAGCTGATGAAGCTAAAAATGCGGGAGCTGATGTTGTAGGCGATGATGATCTTGCAGAAGAAATCAAGAATGGCAACATAAACTTTGACATTGTTATTGCAACGCCTGATATGATGGCTCTTGTCGGTAAAGTTGGTAGAATCTTAGGTCCAAAAGGACTAATGCCAAACCCAAAAACAGGGACTGTTACAATGGATGTAAGCAAAGCAGTTTCTAATGCAAAAAGCGGACAGGTTAATTTCCGTGTCGATAAAAAGGGAAATATACACGCACCTATAGGAAAAGTGAGCTTTTCTGAAGATAAAATTAAAGACAATATGCTTGAGCTAGTCAAGACAATTAATCGACTCAAACCATCTAGTGCAAAGGGTAAGTTTATCCGTGGTGGAGTGCTATCCCTAACTATGTCCCCTGCTGTCAAGCTTGATGCGCAGATTCTTATGGATGTAAAGTAACCTTTAATTGATATTTATCTTAGACTGATGACTACAAGGGCGCAAGCTTAATATCCAACCTTGTATAAGTCTTGTCTGAAAGGAGGAAATATGACCAAAGTTCAGAAACAAGAAATGGTTGAAACACTAACACAAGAGTTTAGAACTGCTCAAGCTCTGCTTGTGTGTGATTACAAAGGGATTGGAGTAAAATCCCTAGAAGAGTTGCGCCACAATGCTAGGCAAGCAAATGTTAAAGTCCAAGTCATAAAGAATACCTTGGCTCGCATTGCTCTAAACAATGCGAATATGCCTGAGCTTGACATTAAAGATACAAATATCTTTATTTGGGGAGAAGATCAAATCTCTTTGGCAAAGATTGCTGTCAAGTTTGCCGAAGCAAATGCGGAAAAGTTTGTTATCAAGACTGGTAGTTTTGAAGGACAAAAAGTGGATAAAGACCATATTATATCTGTCTCTAAACTTCCAAGTAGGGAAGAGCTTATTGGTATGCTTTTATCTGTTTGGACAGCTCCAGCTCGCTATTTTGCGACAGGGCTAGACAATCTAAGAAAGCAAAAAGAACAAAACTCATAGCGTATGCTATGTAATTTAAAATTTAAAAGGAGCTAAAATGGCTATCACAAAAGAAGATGTGTTGGAATATATCGGCGGACTCTCTGTTCTAGAACTTTCAGAACTTGTAAAAGCTTTTGAAGAGAAATTTGGCGTTAGTGCTGCGCCAACAGTGGTTGCTGGCGCAGTTGCTGGTGGAGCAGCTGGTGGAGCAGCTGAAGAAAAAACTGATTTTAGCGTTGTCCTAGTGGAAGCTGGTGCAAACAAAATCAATGTTATCAAAGTTGTGCGAGAAATCACTGGTCTTGGACTCAAAGAGGCAAAAGATGCGACAGAAAAAACTCCCCACACACTCAAAGAAGGTGTCAATAAAGATGATGCTGAAGCGTTTAAGAAAAAACTTGAAGAAGCTGGTGCAAAAGTTGAGATTAAATAATCCTACTACACCCTATTTGTTTGTTGAGTCGCCCAAATATAGATAACTATATTTGGGCTATTTGCATTTATAGCTCTCTATGAGAGTATATAACCTACATTCTCATAGAGAGCTATCTCTACCATCTCTCATTAAGGATTACCTATGGCTAAAAAAGAAATTAAAAATAGACTTCGTATTGATTTTTCCCAACAACGAGGATTAGAAGTCCCAAATCTTTTACTTCTACAAAGAGACAGCTACGATTCTTTCTTATATGCAAAAGATGGAAAAGAGAGTGGGATTGAAAAAGTATTTAAATCAATATTTCCTGTCCAAGATGTTCAAAATCGCATTACCCTTGAGTATGTTGGGTGTGAATATGGCAAGCCAAAATATACCATTAGAGAAGCAATGGAGCGTGGGATAACCTACGCAATACCCCTTAAGATAAAGGTCCAACTTATCCAATGGGAAAAAGATGAAAAAGGTGAGAAACTAGCCCCAAAAGATATTAAAGAGCAAAGCATTTTTATCCGCGAAATCCCTCTAATGACTGATAGAATCTCTTTTATCATCAATGGCGTAGAGCGTGTTGTGGTAAATCAGCTACATAGGAGTCCGGGTGTAATATTCAAACAAGATGAATCCAACAGCACAGCCAGCAAGCCGACCTATATGGGACAAATTATTCCCGATCGTGGCTCTTGGCTGTATTTTGAATATGATTCTAAAGATACGCTTTATGTTCGCATCAATAAACGAAGAAAAGTCCCAGCGACAATATTTTTTAGAGCACTTGGATATAGCAAGATAGATATTTTAAAGATGTTTTATCCTCTTCTTAAAATTAGAGTAGAAAAAGGTAAGTTCCTAATTAAATTTAACCCATCAGATTTTGAAGGTAGAGTAGAATTTGACATTAAAAACATTAAAGGCGAAGTTGTTGTAGCATCTGGCAAACGTCTCAGTGCTAGAAAAGCTAAAGAGCTTCAAGACAATGGACTTGACTGGATAGAATACCCCATAGAGACCTTGTCAAATAGATATTTATTTGACCCCATTATAGACAAGAAAAGTGGGGAAGTAGTCTTTGATACATTAACCCAGCTTGATGATGCCAAGATCAAAAAACTTGGCGAGCTAAAGGTTAAAGAAATTGTTATCATTAATGATTTGGCAAATGGGCTTGATGCATCAATTATCAATTCTTTTATCACCGAAACAGAGTCTTTAAAACTTCTTAAACAAACAGAAAAAATCGATGATGAAAACGACCTTGCCGCTATTCGTATCTACAAAGTTATGCGACCAGGGGAGCCTGTTACAAAAGAAGTTGCTAAACAATTTGTTCGTAGATTATTTTTTGATGCAGAATCCTATGATCTAACACGCGTTGGTCGGATGAAGATGAATCACAAATTAGAATTACAAGTCCCAAATTACATCACTGTCCTTACGCACGAAGACATCATAGAAACAACACGCTATCTTATGAAAGTCCGCAATGGTAGTGGTAAGATTGATGATCGCGACAATCTCGGCAACCGCAGGATTCGAGCCATTGGTGAGTTATTGGCAAATGAACTACACGCTGGCTTAGTAAAAATGCAAAAAGCTATCAAAGATAAACTTACCACAATGAGTGGTGGCTTTGATTCTGTTATGCCCCACGATCTCATCAACGCCAAAATGATCACAAGCACCATTATGGAGTTCTTCACAGGTGGGCAACTTTCACAGTTTATGGATCAAACCAATCCTCTCTCTGAAATTACGCATAAACGCAGACTATCCGCACTTGGCGAAGGTGGGCTAGTAAAAGAGCGAGTTGGCTTTGAAGCACGCGATGTGCATCCTACACATTATGGCAGAATCTGTCCTATCGAAACACCAGAAGGGCAAAATATTGGGCTTATCAATACTATTGCCACTTTTACGCTTGTTAATGATCTAGGCTTCATTGAAGCTCCTTATCGCAGGGTAGTTGATGGAAAAGTTACTGATGAGATTGTCTATCTTACCGCAACACAAGAAGATGGTAAGATTATCGCTCCAGCTAGCACTAAACTGGATTCTAACAACAACATCGCTGACACGCTCATTGAGACGCGCTGTGGCGGAGAAATAGCTCTACGAAAATCAGAAGAAGTGGAATTTATCGATCTAAGTCCGCGAATGCTCGTTGGTGTTGCAGCAAGCTTAATTCCTTTTCTAGAGCACGATGATGCTAACCGCGCACTTATGGGATCAAATATGCAGCGTCAAGCAGTGCCACTTCTTAGACCCGATGCACCACTTGTAGGGACAGGGATTGAACAAATCATCGCTAGAGATTCTTGGGAGGCAGTTAAGGCGACTCGTGGTGGTGTCGTTGAAAAAATCGATGCAAAAAACATTTACATTCTAGGTGAAGATGCCAATGGTGCATATATTGATGGCTATTCTCTGCAGAAAAACCTGCGCACCAACCAAAATACCTGCTTTGCCCAGCGCCCTATTGTCAAGCAAGGCGATGTTGTGGAAGCGGGACAGATCATCGCTGATGGTGCAAGTATGGATCAAGGTGAGTTGGCATTGGGAAAAAACATTCGCGTAGCATTTATGCCGTGGAATGGCTATAACTTCGAAGATGCTATTGTTGTCAGCGAACGCCTTATCAAAGAAGATGCATTCACATCTGTGCATATTTATGAAAAAGAAGTGGAAGCCAGGGAGCTAAAACACGGCACTGAAGAAATTACTGCTGACATACCGGGGGTGCATGAAGAAGAGATTGCCCATCTTGATGAAAGTGGGATTGTAAAAATTGGGACTTATGTTACGGCAGGTATGATTCTTGTTGGCAAAGTTACTCCTAAGGGCGAAGTTAAGCCAAGTCCGGAAGAACGACTATTGCGCGCTATTTTTGGGGAAAAAGCCGGACATGTTGTCAATAAATCTCTCTATTGTCCGCCATCACTAGAAGGCACGGTTATTGATGTCAAAATCTTTACCAAAAAGGGCTATGAAAAAGATGCGAGAGCTATCAGTGCCTATGAGCAAGAAAAATCTGTATTAGACATTGAGCACCACGACCGCCTTACAATGCTCAATAAAGAAGAATTGCTTCGAGTGGGTAGTATGCTATCTAAACAGGCATTAAGCGCGGATGCAACTATTAACGACAAAAAATACAAAAAGGGGCAGAAAGTTCCTAAATCAGAAATTGCTAAGATAAATCGCTTTGCTCTCAATACGCTTATTAAAAGTTATGAAAAAAGCGTGCAAAGCAAATACGAAAAAATCAAAGTTAATTTTCTTGAGCAGAAAAAAACACTAGGAGAAGAGCACGAAGAAAAGCTATCAATCCTTGAAAAAGATGATATTCTACCAAGTGGGGTCGTTAAACAAGTGAAAATCTATATCGCCACAAAGCGCAAACTCAAGGTGGGCGACAAGATGGCTGGAAGACACGGGAACAAAGGTATTGTTAGCACTATTGTCCCAGCAGTTGATATGCCCTATACTGCTGATGGCGAGCCTATAGATATTGTCTTAAATCCACTTGGTGTGCCTAGCCGTATGAATATTGGTCAGATTCTAGAGGTGCATTTAGGACTTGTAGGGAAAAATCTAGGCAATCAGCTAAATACTATTCTTGAGAGTCAATCAGCCGACTTTGTGCAGCAGCTTCGCCAAAAAATGATCGACATAGCAGAGCTTACCAATGAGAAAGATTCTGCTATGGTGCAGTTTATCAAAGACTGCAAGGATAGTGAGCTTCTAGATTATGCAAGAGATTGGAGTAAGGGAGTAAAATTTGCCATCCCTGTATTTGAGGGTATTTCACAAGAGAAATTCAACAAGCTCTTTGAGGCGGCAAAAATCGATATGGATGGCAAAGTTGAGCTATATGATGGAAGGACAGGTGAAAAAATCCGTGAAAAAGTCAATATCGGCTATATGTATATGCTTAAGCTTCACCATCTTGTTGATGAAAAAGTCCATGCGCGTAGCACCGGTCCTTATAGCATTATTACTCAACAGCCAGTCGGTGGGAAGGCTCTATTTGGTGGGCAAAGATTTGGGGAAATGGAAGTTTGGGCTCTAGAAGCTTATGGCGCAGCCCACACACTCAAAGAAATGCTTACGCTCAAATCCGATGATATTGTAGGACGAGAAAATGCCTATCGCTCAATTACCAAAGGCGAGCCTGTTGGAGAATCTGAAATCCCAGAGACATTTTATGTCCTTATTAAAGAATTGCAAGCCCTTGCACTTGATGCCAATGTGTTTGACAATACTCTTGATGAAAACGGTAATCCCAAAGCACTAGAAATCAAAGAGGACAATCGCCCAAAAGACTTTAGCTCATTTCAGCTTGTGTTAGCGAGCCCGGAGAAAATACGCTCTTGGAGTCGTGGCGAAGTGAAAAAACCAGAGACAATCAATTATCGCACACTCAAGCCAGAGCGCGATGGATTGTTTTGCACCAAAATCTTTGGACCTGTGAGAGACTATGAATGTCTATGCGGCAAATATAAAAAACCTCGCTACAAAGGTATGGTATGCGAAAAATGTGGTGTCGAAGTTACTAGCTCAAAAGTTCGAAGATCAAGAATGGGGCATATCGAGCTAGTAACACCTGTGGCACATATTTGGTATGTAAATTCTCTCCCAAGTCGCATCGGCACACTACTTGGCGTCAAGATGAAAGATTTGGAGCGCGTGCTGTATTATGAAGCATATATTGTTAAGGAGCCTGGAGAGGCATTCTATGACAATGAATCCACCAAGCCAGTAATGAAATATGATGTGCTTAATGAAGAGCAATATCAGAATATTTATCAGCGTTTTGGTGATAAGGGCTTTGTCGCTCAAATGGGTGGCGAAGCAGTCAAAGAGCTTTTAGAGCAGCTAGATCTTGCAACACTGCTCACATCACTACGCGAAGAGATAAAATCTACAAATTCTGAAGCAAAGAAAAAGATCATTGTCAAGAGGCTAAAGGTTGTTGAAAGCTTTATGAACTCTGGCAATCGCCCAGAATGGATGATGCTTACTGTGCTTCCTGTATTACCACCAGATTTACGCCCTCTTGTCGCCCTTGATGGCGGTAAGTTTGCTGTAAGTGATGTAAATGACCTATATCGCCGCGTCATCAACCGCAACCAGCGCTTGAAGCGTCTTATGGAGCTTGATGCCCCAGAAATTATTGTGCGCAATGAAAAGCGTATGCTTCAAGAAGCAGTCGATGCACTCTTTGATAATGGACGCAACGCCAATGCAGTAAAAGGCGCAAATAAACGCCCGCTCAAATCACTCTCGGAAATCATCAAAGGTAAGCAAGGAAGATTCCGCCAGAATCTACTTGGAAAACGCGTAGATTTCTCTGGGCGAAGCGTTATTGTCGTGGGACCAAATCTACGAATGGATCAGTGTGGCTTACCAAAAAATATGGCACTTGAGCTATTTAAACCCCACTTACTTGCACGACTTGAAGAAAAGGGCTATGCAAGCACACTAAAACAAGCCAAAAAAATGATTGAGCAAAAGACAAATGAAGTGTGGGAATGCTTGCAGGAAATCGTTGATGGCTATCCTGTATTGCTCAATCGCGCTCCAACCTTACACAAACAGTCGATCCAAGCTTTCCATCCTAAGCTAATTGATGGCAAAGCTATCCAGCTACACCCATTGGTGTGCTCAGCGTTTAACGCGGATTTCGATGGGGATCAAATGGCGGTGCATGTGCCACTAAGTCAAGAAGCCATTACAGAGTGCAAAGTGCTAATGCTAAGCTCTATGAATATCCTTCTACCAGCAAGCGGTAAGGCAGTGGCAGTGCCTAGCCAAGATATGGTGCTAGGTCTCTACTATCTCTCCCTAGAGAAAAAAGGCGTAAAAGGCGAGCATAAGCTATTTGGTGATATCAATCAAATTATGATCGCCATTGATGCAGGCGAACTTGATATCAATGCCAAAATCCAAACTGTCATCAATCGCTACCCTGTAACAACCACAGCAGGCAGAATGATCTTGCGCGCCATATTGCCAGATTTTGTGCCTACTGACTTGTGGAATAAGGTCTTGAAAAAGAAAGATATTGGCGTGCTTGTTGATTATGTGTATAAAGAAGCCGGCACAGGCATCACTGCAGCTTTCTTAGATGACCTAAAAAATCTAGGCTTTACTTACGCTACTAAGGCAGGGATTTCTATTTCTGCGGCTGATATTATTATTCCGGAAGACAAAGATGAAATCATCTCACAAGCTCGAGAAAAGGTGCGTAAGCTACAAGATGACTTTGAGCACGGGGCAATGACTGAAGCTGAACGCTACAACAAGACAATCGACTATTGGACAGAGGCTAGCAAGCAGCTTGGGGAAAAAATGAGCACAATCATCGCACAAGATAAAGATGGATTTAACTCTATCTATATGATGGCGGATTCTGGAGCTAGAGGTAGTGCTGCACAAATACGACAGCTCTCAGCTATGCGTGGTCTTATGGCAAAGCCAGATGGCACAATCATCGAGACACCCATTGTGTCAAACTTCAAGGAAGGATTAAATATCCTAGAATACTTCAACTCCACCCACGGAGCGCGAAAAGGTCTTGCGGATACGGCTCTTAAAACTGCTAATGCGGGATACTTGACAAGAAAACTTATTGATGTAAGTCAAAATGTCAAAATCTCTATGGAAGATTGTGGCACACACGAAGGATTTGAAATAAGCGACATTATCGATGGATCGGAGTTGTTAGAATCTTTAGAAGAAAGAGTGTTTGGGCGCGTGCTTGCTGCTGATGTTATCGACCCAATCACTAATGAAGTGCTCTTTAGTGCAGAAACTCTAATTGATGAAAAGGCTGCAAGGCGCATAGTTGAAGCCAATGTAAAATCTGTTGTAATACGAAATTCTGTTACTTGTAAGGCGCCTAAGGGTGTATGTGCTAAGTGTTATGGAATCAATCTTGGAGAAGGCAAAATGGTGCGCCCGGGAGAAGCAGTAGGGGTCATTGCAGCACAATCCATCGGTGAGCCCGGCACTCAGCTTACACTGCGCACATTCCATGTTGGTGGGACTGCCAGCAGAACACAAGAAGAAAAAGAAATTCGAGCCGAGAAAGAGGGCTTTATTCGTTATTACAATATCAAAACCTACAAAAACAAAGAAGGCAAAAATATTGTTGTCAATCGAAGAAATGCGGCTGTGCTTGTAGTAGAACCAAAAATTAAAGCTCCTTTTGATGGAACATTGCATATAGAGACAGCGCACGATGAGATTACAATAATTGTCAAAAACGGCAAACAAGAGAAAAAATACAGCGTGCGCAAAAGCGATGTAGCCAAGCCAAATGAATTAGCTGGCGTAAGTGGCAGACTAGAGGGCAAGCTGTATATAGCACACGAAAGCGGATATAAAGTCGCCAAGGGTGGTAGCATTGTCGATATTGTCAAAGATGGCTGGAATGTGCCCAATCGTATCCCATACGCAAGTGAAATCATCGCCCAAGATAATGCACCCATTTGCCAAAAGATCTACTCTAAAGAAAAAGGTGTAGTCAAATACTACCTACTACAAGGTGATCATTTAGAGCGTATGCACGACTTCAAAAAAGGCGACATCATTGAAGAAAAAGGTATTTTTGCCGTAATTGCAGACCAATACGATAGGGAGGCGACTCGACACTATATTGCTAGGAATTCTAAGATTTTAGTCGATGATAATAGTCAGGTCGATACAAATACACTTATCGCAGAGCCTGCAAAAGATACAAACAATCTCATTGCCACTTGGGATTCTTACAATACAATTACCATCAGCGATATTGATGGGGTTGTGTCGTTTGAAGACATTGTGCTAGGACTCACAGCGACAGAGCAAGAAGACAAAACTGATGGCAAGAAAAAACTCAAAATCAACGACTATATACCATCAGGCTTTAAGCCAAGTTTGATTATCAAAAGCGGCAAGGATGTTAGACGCTATGCCCTTGAGCCTAACACAACCATCGCGCCAGAAGTTGTTGAAGGTGTTAAAGTAGCCAAAGCCGATGAATTAGCCAAAACCCCAAAAGCTGTAGCAAAATCAAGAGATATTACAGGGGGTCTTCCTCGCGTATCAGAGCTATTTGAAGCTCGCAAGCCGAAAGATTCCGCCATATTGTCCGATATTGATGGGGTCGTTAGCTTTGGAAAATCCATACGCAATAAAGAGCGTATTATAATCACTGCGCAAGATGGGAGAGTGAGCGAATATCTTGTAGATAAGGGCAAGGGTATCCTTGTGCATAAAGATGAGTTTGTCCATGCTGGAGAGGCTTTAACCGATGGAATCACATCAAGCCACGATATTTTGCGCATTGGTGGCGAGAAAGAATTGCTACATTTTATTGTCAATGAAGTGCAGCAAGTCTATCGCGGTCAAGGGGTAAATATTGCGGATAAACATATTGAGGTTATTGTCTCACAAATGTTGCGCCAAGTGCGAATCATCGATCCCGGAAATACTCGCTTTATTGAAAATGATCTTGTCAGCAAGCGACACTTTAAGGAGGAAAATGAGCGCATTATGAGACTTGGTGGAGAGCCAGCTATTGCAGAGCTTGTGTTGCTGGGTATTACACGCGCTGCAATTAGTAGTGATTCGATCATTTCGGCAGCTTCATTCCAAGAAACGACAAAAGTTCTAACAGAAGCCAGTATTGCAGCCAAAAAGGATTTTCTAGAAGATTTAAAAGAAAATGTTGTCCTAGGGAGAATGATTCCAGTCGGGACAGGGCTATACAAAGACAGAAATTTTGTTGTCAAAACTAAGGACTTAGATTCCTAGAATCTAAGAGAAATAAAAGATTAAATAGTGTAGAATCGCGCGTTTAATCTCAATCCCAAATTAAGGAAATACATTGCCAACCATCAATCAACTTGTTCGCAAAGAGCGAAAAAAGGTCATCAAGAAAACCAAGTCCCCAGCCTTGCTGGAATGCCCACAAAGAAGGGGTGTATGCACAAGAGTTTATACAACAACTCCCAAAAAGCCAAACTCTGCCTTGCGCAAGGTAGCCAAAGTGCGTTTAACTAGCAGGTTTGAGGTCATTAGCTATATCCCAGGTGAAGGGCACAACTTACAGGAACACTCTATTGTCCTTGTGCGAGGTGGAAGGGTAAGAGACTTACCGGGTGTTAAGTATCATATTGTCCGCGGTGCGCTTGATACAGCTGGAGTTGCCAAAAGAAGCGTATCTCGCAGTAAATATGGTGCTAAAAAAGCAAAAGCCAGTGGCGATAAGAAATAAAGGATAAATAATGAGAAGAAGAAGAGCTCCTAGTAGAGAGATTTTAGGCGATCCAATATATGACAACAAAGTTGTTACAAAATTCATCAACAAAATGATGTATGATGGCAAAAAAAGCATTGCAGAAAAAATCATCTATGCGGCATTTGCAAAAATAGAAGAAAAAAGCGGTGAAAAAGGTATTGAGGTATTTGAAAAGGCTTTAGATCGTGTCAAACCGTTGGTCGAAGTGCGCTCTCGTCGTGTTGGCGGAGCGACTTATCAAGTCCCAGTAGAAGTTCGACCGGTTCGCCAGCAGTCTCTATGTATTCGCTGGATTCTTGAAGCTACAAGAAAGCGCAATGAGCGCACAATGGTTGAGCGATTGGCAAATGAGCTAATGGATGCAGCTAGCGATAAAGGGGCGGCATTTAAAAAGAAAGAAGATGTGCATAAAATGGCAGAAGCCAATAAAGCATTTGCACATTATCGTTGGTAGTCAAGGGGATTGTTATGGCAAGAAAAACTCCTTTAGAAAAGATTCGAAACATTGGGATTGCTGCCCATATTGATGCTGGTAAAACAACAACATCAGAGAGAATTTTATTTTATACAGGCGTAAGCCACAAAATCGGTGAAGTGCATGATGGTGCTGCCACGATGGATTGGATGGAGCAAGAAAAAGAGCGCGGAATCACAATCACTTCTGCTGCGACAACTTGCTTTTGGAAAGATCATCAAATAAATCTTATCGACACCCCCGGACATGTGGATTTTACCATTGAGGTAGAGAGGTCTATGCGCGTGCTTGATGGAGCTGTGGCTGTATTTTGCTCTGTGGGTGGTGTGCAACCACAGAGCGAAACAGTATGGCGACAAGCAAATAAATATGGTGTCCCACGCCTTGTGTTTGTCAATAAAATGGACCGCATCGGGGCAAATTTCTACAATGTAGAAAATCAAATCAAAGAACGCTTAAAAGCCAATCCCATCCCAATCAATATTCCCATTGGGGCTGAAGATAATTTCAAGGGTGTTGTTGATTTGATTCAGATGAAAGCTATCGTATGGAATGATGAAACTATGGGGGCGCAATACGATATAGAAGAGATTCCTGCTGATTTACGGGAAAAAGCAGCCGCCTATCGAGAAAAGCTTATAGAAGCAGCCGCGGAACAAGATGAAGCACTAATGGAAAAATATCTTGGCGGAGAAGAGCTTAGTATAGAAGAAATAAAGCAAGGTATCAAACTTGGCTGCCATAATATGAGCCTAATCCCTATGCTATGTGGTTCAAGCTTTAAGAATAAAGGTGTCCAAACACTGCTTGATGCTGTTGTAGATATCTTGCCCGCGCCAACAGAAGTAACCAATATCAAAGGCATAGATCCAAAAAATGAAGAAGAAATCTTTGTAGAATCCAGCGATAAAGGCGAATTCGCTGGGCTTGCTTTCAAAATTATGACAGATCCATTTGTTGGGCAACTTACATTTGTGCGTGTCTATCGGGGTATGCTTGAGTCTGGTAGCTATGTGCTAAACTCCACAAAGGGCAAGAAAGAGCGCGTGGGGCGACTGCTCAAAATGCACTCAAACAAGCGAGAAGATATTAAAGAAGTATATGCGGGTGAGATTTGTGCCTTTGTGGGACTCAAAGAGACACTCACAGGCGATACACTCTGCGATGAAAAACGCCCTGTCATACTCGAGCGTATGGAGTTCCCAGAGCCTGTTATACATATCGCCGTTGAGCCAAAAACAAAAGCCGATCAAGAAAAAATGGCAGTGGCACTCGGCAAGCTCGCAGAAGAAGATCCAAGCTTCCGTGTCAGCACACAAGAGGAGACAGGACAAACACTTATTGGTGGTATGGGCGAGCTACACCTAGAAATCATTGTCGATCGCTTGAAAAGAGAGTTTAAAGTCGAAGCAACTATTGGTCAGCCACAAGTAGCCTATCGAGAGACAATACGAGGTAGTGTAACACAGGAATGCAAGTATGCCAAACAATCCGGTGGGCGCGGACAATATGGACATGTCCATATCAAACTTGAGCCAAAAGAAGCTGGAACCGGCTATGAATTTATCAATGAAATTAGCGGTGGTGTAATCCCCAAGGAATATATCCCAGCAGTTGATAAAGGGATCCAAGAAGCTATGCAAAATGGCGTGTTAGCTGGCTATCCGGTGGTAGATTGTAAAGTTACTCTCTATGATGGAAGCTACCACGATGTGGATTCTAGTGAAATGGCGTTTAAAATAGCTGGCTCTATGGCGTTTAAAGATGCGTGTCGCAAGGCTAGCGCGGTCCTACTAGAGCCACTAATGAAAGTAGAAGTAGAAGTGCCAGAAGAGTATATGGGCGATGTTATTGGCGACCTTAATCGCAGGCGCGGTCAAATCAACTCTATGGATGATCGAATGGGGCTGAAAATTGTCAATGCCTTTGTTCCACTTGCAGAAATGTTTGGCTATTCTACAGATTTGCGGTCAGCTACACAGGGGCGAGGCACATACACGATGGAATTTGACCACTATGGCGAAGTCCCAAGCAATACAGCAAAAGATATTATCGATAAGCGCAATGGCTAAATTCTAGCTATGGGACACTGCGATGCCTTAGATAGCATTTTTTATACAAGCACACAGAGTCCTATCTTCTCTCATTTTCCCATTGATTTTGTCCAAACTTGCGCCCTTGGTGGCGTAAGCCAAGCACCTTTCACAGGCTGCAATCTCGCTTATCACACGGGCGATTTAGCCGAGTCTGTTACCGCCAATCGCAAACACATTCTACGATATTTTGGTGAGAACAAGCAGCTTTTATGGTGTGATCAAATCCACTCCGCACACATTGCCGATGCAACAGACCCAAACATAATCCACTCCCTTGCCGCTGGCACAATCCAAGCCGATGGGATTATTTGTGCTAGTCCATCGCATATCGCACTCATTATGGTCGCGGATTGCAACCCCATTATAATCTACAGCCCACAGGACAATATCTTCGCACTTTTGCACGCTGGACGCGCCGGGGTATGCGGCCAGATACTCACAAAAGGGGTAGAAGCATTAGCGCAAAAGGGAGTAGATTCGCGCGATATGTATGTATTTATCGGCTCATCTATACGAGTCTGTTGCTATGAAATCAGCCCATCGCTAGCTAGGCAAATCGCAAGCGCATTTGGTGAAAAATACATACACACACGCAATGGATCTACCACCTTAGATCTCGTTGCAATGTTACAAGATGAGTGCAATGCCCTAGGGATAGACAAAAAGCACCTTGAGATTTTAGATTCTTGCACAATGTGTGATGAGCGGCTATTCTCCTATCGCAGAGCAAGCAAAGCTCAAGCACAAACAGGACGCTTTGGGATTTTAGCAAGCCTACGCCACTAGCCAGATGCTCTTATATTTTTCCCACACCTATATCTTGGAGATTTTGTATATAGCCCACAATATCAAGTCTGCCAAAGTTATCAATATCAATTTCAATATAATTGCCATCTTTAATAAGACCCTCATTGTATCTCTTGCTTAAAAAGTCTATGACCTGATTGCTAGAGCCACGCAAATGCAGGTTTAAATCGCGCAAAGATTCTATATATCTACCATAAATTAGCACATCTATAAGGCTAAATATAGAATCCTTTTTCTTTTCTATTAACTCATTTTTTTCGTAACCACTATATACGATAATGCCTAAATCTATCGTTTTTATCAAAGACACAAGTTTATATAACTCATCATATTGATAGAAAGGTTCACCCCCTAGAATTGTAACGGCTTGTATCGGCAGTGTTGTAGAATCTTTTTGCGCTTTAATGCGATGAAAGATAGATTCTATATCCATAGCAAAGCCGCCTTTACTATCCCAAGTGTGTGTATTCCAGCAACCTTTGCAGCGGATCGGGCAGCCTTGTGTCCATATCACAAAACTTGGCTCAAAGCCATAGATATGTGAGTGTTCCTTTAGACTTGAGAGCTGCATATTTGCCCTATGCATACCGCACACATACAAGCTGGATTTTATCGCCTTTTTTTATTTCCTTGACTTTGTAGCCCTGCTTCTTGGCTTTTTCAATGATTTGGGCTTTTTGCGCTTCTTTAAAGGCTTCTAGTCTTTCTCTTTCTTTCCTTGCTTCTTCCTCCAACCTCTCTTTTTCTAATCTCTCTAACTTTGTTTTATAGATTCTTAAATATGCTGTATTTACAGATTCTACAAAACTTCTTTCATCTATATGATCGCTGTAATAATTCACACTAAAATGCGTGTCTCTTTGCGTGTATGTTATGCCATAGCCTATTTGTGCAATGATTTGATTGCCTTGGTCTCTATATTGACAACTACTCGCTTTCAATGCTTCTATCAAACACTCTCTATCAATAATTGGTATCCTTGTGGTAACTCTTCTGCTCATTTTTTGCTCCTTAATGTAACTTGCTGTGTTTGTGAAACTTTTTGATAATATTCATCTGTCTTTTTATCACTCTTTATATCCATATCTTCGTTTAGTAGGGCTTCTATCTCGCCCATACACGCTTCACCCTTTATGCCCTCACTCTTTAACTCTAGGCTGCCATCTTCATTGATTGTTATGATGATTTTCTCTTCTTTCATATTTATCCTTTCTGTTGTGATGAGTCTTGTTGTCTTATGCTGAGTTTTGCTTTAAGCCTTTGTGCCTCTTGTTTTGCCATCTCTACTTCACTCCAAAGGCTAATCTCTAAAAGCCGCTCATTTTTATCATTTTTATCCTCCTTTAATACACCTGTGTTTGGGCAATCTTCTTTTGGTATAGGTATGTTTATTTCACGCTTTGCTGTGCTTTTCTTGTCATACATGTAGTTCAAAGATGATTCAGATTCTTTAGAATCTTTTTTATTGTAGTGAAACTTTTCGTATTTAGTCTCTAAGTCATTATTTAAACTCTTAAGTTTATCTTCATCTTTTTGCAGTTTTTCTTTTTCTGTTTTTATATGCTTGTCTAGAGCTTCTTTGTTTTTCTTTTCTGTATCATAGGCGTTGTTTCTAGAATTTAGGGTTTGCGTGGTTTGACTTAGTTTAGATTCTATATCTGTATTTTTATCTTTAGAATCTTGTGGCGTGTTTAGCTGGCTTTGTAGATTATCGCACTCCTTGTGCAGATTCTGTATGTCTTCTTGCATAGAATCTAGATTTGCTTCTTTATCCTTATATTCTTTTTCTTTTTTGATTAGCTCTTTTCGCTTCGCTTCGCAATCTTGTTGCAATTTCTTTATCTCTTCTTCTAGCTCGTTTTTTCTTGTCTGCCATTTATTATGTTCTTGTGCCTCATCAAGCTTTAAGTCTATCTCGCCACTATTTTCACTAATGGTGTTTGCATACTCTTGCAAGTCTTTTATATAGCTTTGTGTAGAATCTATATTAAGAGTTTCAAGAGTAGCTTTATCTTTTATCTCATTTAGCTTTGTGGCTATGTCTTTTAGATTTGTATTTTTGCCTAAGAAAAATTGCTTAAACGATTTCTTGACACCCTCTAACAATGCCCCAAAGCCTTCAAGCTCTTTTTGCTTTTCTTGTGTTTTTTCTATATCCCTTAATGCTTCATTTATCGCATTATGCAAGGCTTTATGTGTATTATCCCATTCATTGTATAAATTTGCTTTTGTAAAATGTGCTGGTGTGTAAAAGGGAATAACATCAAAGCTATATGAAACCCTACAAATATGTGGATATTTATCCTGCCATATTTGTGTGTAGTCTAGGTCTTGTCTCTCAAGCTCATCTTTATCCAAAAATTTCTCACATTGTATAGAATCTGTGTGGGTTATGCTTTGTTCTACCTTTGCAGTTGTGCCATCTAAATAATGCAGCGTTTTATCTATGAGTTCATTTAGTGCTACTTCGTGTTTAAAAGTCTTTGTGATGACAATGGATTCTCTTAGCCTTTTAAACATTGCATTTTGCGTGTCATTAAGGCTTAAGCGATACAACAATGCATTGTTATCACTTAGAAAAATATCTGTATCTATGCTATCAAAGCCGATATTTGTAATGACAAAGTTGCTTGTGGTGCTGTTTTCTAAAATTTCATCACTCAAAATTTTAGAGTCTTGTAAGAGAAAATTACACGCTTTAAAATCTTGCAATAAATCTATAAGTGGTGAATTTTCTTGTAGTTGTATGAGAGCATTGCTTTTTCTTTGTGATATAGAATCTGTTATAAACTCTATATCAAAGCCATTTTGAAAAGGGGATATAAAGTCTTTTTGATTTATTTCTTTTATTTCTTTTTCCTGCCCTGCGATATATTCTTTTTTTGCGCCTTTCCAAAAGCAAGTGATGAAGTAATGCCAAAAATCATTGCACTGATTAGAATCTAGCTCTAAAAAAAGCTGATTAGATTCTATATCAAAATCTTTTGTGCTAAAAAAGCCTTGAATGTTTTTGTCTTTTTGTATTAACACAAAGCTTCCTGCAAGGTTTTCTCCTACACGCACAAGGCTATGGTGTGAAATCTCTTGTAGTGTGTTTTGATTTTTTGTATAGATATAGATTCTATTGTTGTCTGCAATTTTTGACACAAGCCTTAGAATCTCAGGGTCTAAAAATGGCGTGTAAAGGCATATTATAGAATCTTGTGCGATTTGCAAAGCCTCTAGCATAGAATCCTTTATTGCCCGCGTAGTTTTTAGAAACTGCGTTGTCTCTTGGGTGTTTGCAACTTCTAAACTTTGAGATGTTTCATTGCGTTCAATATGATAACTATTAGAATCTACCCATACATTTTCTATAACACTATTCCCATAATCTTTTGTGATTTTTTTAGACACGATGTTTATCATTATTGTTCTCCCATAAAGTCTTGTATAATCTCTTTTAATTTGTTATCAAATATAGAAAAATTACCTATATTGCTAATAACACAACCCTCTGCCCTCCCTTTTGTATCTAGCGTTATATCTTGTGTTTTTATCTCTTCAAAGCGTAAAAAATCACTTTGCGTTATATTCCAAATCTCTATTTCATTATTAACCTTTAGAATCATATATCTATCGTGTGGAATAGGATCAAAAGGTCGTGCGTTTAATTGTCTTGCGGTTAGAAATTCTATATTTCTTTCATCTGTGATTATTAGATATTGCTGTGTGTTAAAGCCCTGTGTTATTAGCTCTGCCTTTTTATATTGATATTCATTAATAAAATATCTATCAATATAAATAAATGCTTGTATCTCTCTATTTTGTGCGATTTTATCTATAAAATCAGCATAGCTTAACTCTTCATTATTATTAAGCGTAATTGTCTTTATTATGTTTGGCAATAAATCTCTTTTTGGTAATAAATCATTTATTGCATAATAATGCCAAAAGGCTGTTTTATCCTTTTCTTGTTTGAGTGAAGATTCTAGGTCCTTTATATATTCTTTTTTATTTGCAGTTTGTAAAAACTCATTTAAGCCTTTATGGTTAATGTAAGATTCTAGCTTAGAATCTAAATCATCTTGTGTGAGATAGGACTCGCTTAAATCTTTTAATAAGCAAAGAGTTAAGATATATTTTGCATCGCTCTCTTCCTTTGGGGATAATGCTAGATTATGAATTGTGAAGTCTTCTTCTACCTCGCAATTTGCTGTTAATGTGCGTATATCTTTTATAACTTGTTCCTCCAAAAATTCGTTTAATTCATTTTTATCGACTTTATATGCTGATTTCTCTCTATCCCAGTTAGATCCTAATGCTTGTTCGTATTTTTGTATAAAGCTTTGCGTGTCTAAAAAGTTTTCATCTGCTTCAATGGCAATCCCATTTAGCTCTTCTTTGTCTTGTATCACATTACCTTTGCTGTCAATCTCATAGAATCTTTGATAGGTTATATGAGATTGTGTAGTGCCATTTTTTTGTATTTTGGCGGTTGTTGTGATGATTTTATCTAGTCTTTTGTTTTTATCATCAAGTAGTAGATATGACTTTTTACCAAAATCTATTGTTTCTAATTCTTGCTCACTTTCATCTATTTCAGCCCTTTTTGCCTTAAAGATTCTGTTATCAAAAATGTCATCATCAAGACTAAAATCTATTTTGTATTTACCGCATTCTTTTATATATCTTTGTTTAGTTTCTATAAGCTTTTTGCCTTTTTTTGTAAGGCTATTATTAGAATCTAAAAAGCCAAGATTTTGCATTTCTCTTTTTGCTCTTGTTTGTAGTGGCTCTTCAAAATACACTTCATTTTTCTGTAAAGATTCTAAAAACGCTGCCATATCGCTTGCATTATGCAGCACTTCAATTTCTAAAAATGCATAGCCACTTTGTAGCATTATTGTATGATTTAATTCTATTTTCATTTGTTCCCTTTGTGTAGTGTATCTTTGTGGTGCAATGCAAACTGCTTTAGCATATCATCTCTGCATTGACTAAAATATTTATATTTTCCTAATATCACAAGCTGAAATTTTGCTCTTGTGATACCGACATTTAAGCGGTTTGGATTATCTAAAAAGCCAATTTTATCTGTATTTACCATTGAGAGAAACACAATATCAGCTTCTTGCCCTTGAAACTTATCTACACTGCAAAGCTTCATTTGTATCTTTGTGCCATTCCACTCTTTAGTAAAGTCTGTGCTCTTATGCTTTAATCCTGTGTAGTCTTGCAGCTTAGATTCTAAGATTTTTGTCTGCCCTTTATAAAAACTTAGCACAGCTATACTCCAAGTTTCATTTAAGGGATGTGGATTTTTACTCGCAAAATCTATAAAGGCTTTAAGTTCTTTTATAAGAATCTCTGCTTCTTTTTCATTTTTACCTCTATAACTCTTGCCATCTACATTTATCCATACACTTCGCTTTTTATATCTTGTGTAGCTCCATTCTCGCTCTAATTCTGGTAAATCCTGCAAAGCATTCGCTTCTTTATAGAACTGCTCTCGTGGAAAGCGTGAAATATCTGTGTGCATTCTGCCCTGTGTGCTTAGTATGCTATGCCTTTTTTCTAGCTCATCTTTTGTAAAGCCACTGCGGATAGCAGAATCCTCTCTCACGCTTCGCCTATCGCTCACACCTTTAATCAAAGATTCTAAGATTGAAGGCAGGGCAATATTTGCAATACTTGAGATTTTCTTGCGGATAAGGTTTCTATCTTTATGACTTTTTGGGAGTAACTCATCAATTGTTTTTGTATATGATTGATTTTTATTTTTAGCCTTATTAGAATCTGAAAAGGTCCTTAGTTCAAACTCCCTACTAAGCCGCCAAGCAATCTCACTAGCAAAGCTTCTCTCTTGTCTATACTCCTTAATCGCTTTAAGAAAAGATTCTAAATCTTTAACTTTAGCTTTATCTCTACTATCAAACATTAACTTCGTATTTTTATGTCTGTATTGATATTGATACAACAAAGAAAGATTGCTAAAATCTATAAAATCGCTTGGGATAAGGCTTTTTAATGGACTGTGTAGCGAATCTTTTTCTGCTAGATTTTCATCATAAAAAATCCAGTGCTTGCTGAGATTGTCAAAATATGAAGAAATTTGCAAGTCTTTAATATAGCCAACTTCTAATTTAGGATTTAGCACACCAAAAGTATCTCTTTTTTCCTCTCTTCTTATTGTAATTTCTTGCTGTATAATCTCTAGAATCTCACTTGATACTCCCATAGCAATTTTTATGTTATAGCCATTTTCTTTATAGATTTTTGCTAATAAATACAGCAAGAAGCAAGCTTGTTGATAGCTAGATTCTAAAGAGTCAAAGCTTTTGTTACTTTTATTGTATCCCAAAGCAAGATTGCTAATATTATTCTCCAGCTCATCTCTATCTACAAATGGACTAAGCTGCCTTGTATCACCGACTATAATCCACTTTTTCGCATACATTGCTGGGACTAGAAACTCTTGAAAAGTCGTTTTTGAAGACTCATCAATGATTAAATAATCAAAGTCAGGCATTATAGGTTTTATAGTCTTTTTATTGCGTTTTTTACTATCCATCCCTGGATATTTCAAAATCCCAATTGTTGTGCCACATACGAGATTAGCACACTGCATAAAGAATTTTAAGCCAATTTTGCCTTGATTGTTTTTATCGTTAGAATCTTTTTTTAAATCATCATAAACGCTATATTTTTCAAGCAGTGAATTTTCATAATTTCTACCAAAATCACCTAGTTTAAATTCCTTTACCTCTTCACTCAAAGCCCCTTCCCTTCCTACTCTTATGGGGAATATATTGAGCCTTTCTATAAGCTTTTTCTCTTTTAATCTCTCTAGCACATTGTCTATTGCGATATGTGTTGAGCCACACAGCAGCACTCTTTTATTTTGTTTGATAATTTGCGCGATAAGCTCTAAAATAGTCGTAGTTTTGCCACTGCCCGGAGGTCCCTCCAGCAGGGCAAAGTCTTTTGTATTGAGTGCTTGTTGTATGAAATTTCGCTGAATGTCAGCACCCTTTCTATTCTCATCTGTTAGCACTTCCCATTCTGTAATATTTGTTGTTTTAGAATCTTGTGCTAACCATTTTATTTTATCTTGTTTCCTTGAAGCAAAAAGCTTTAAAAGTGTATGGCTTTGGGATAGTGGCGTTTTTATAAGGTTTTGTATAGCATTTTCTTGACGTTTGAGTGTATTGGTGTTTGGTTTTGTCTTTAGTATAAACCCTTTATCTTCAATCCTTAGAGTATAGGATATTCCATTCTTATCATACAATCTTGCTTTATCATCTAGCTTTTTTATATCTTTTATGAATACTTGTTTAGAATCTTGCTTTTCTATATGAATCTTATTTCCTTTTTCATCACGCAGGGCTTGAAAATCGCAATAGTTTATTGGTTTTTTTATGAGTTTGCAGAGTGAGTTTTTTATCTCATCTTTACAATATATGATTTTGTGATTTTCATTATCTTGTATGACTTTATGATTTTCTTTAATATAGTCCATTTCTAGCAGGGCAGGTATTAGATAGCCATCTTTTTGTATTGTGGCTGCCTTACCTATATCACTATTTAGGAAAATCACATTCTTTTCTAAGCTTTTAATCTCTACTTGTTTAGAATCTAAATCCACCTCTCCGCTACCAAGCCACACTGCAAGCTTTTTAGCTTGTATATCATCACCACTCCACGATATTTTTTTAATCGTATTGCTTGCTAGCTTTTGCCTATCCCTATCATTTAGCCCTAAAGAATCCAAGCAAATAAACCCTCTATCGCTAGAATCTAGCCTCTCGCTATCTTGCATTCCAGCCCCACTCTCACCTGCAAGATTGCAAAGCGCATACAACGCCCATTTGCCTTGTGCTATATCGCCAGCTTTTAGGTGTATTATTACTTTTTCATCATTGTCTAAAGCAATAAACAGCTTTTCATCATAATCTCTATGTTGTGGGAGATTCTCTAAAAATAGCATAGAATCTAAACGAGTGTAAATCTCATCTTTTAAGCGTATTTGGCTTAAAGGCTTATATTCATAAAAATACCCATTTATCTCTAAACTCGCATTAAACTCTGTTTCGACTCTTTCCCATCTAGCCTTTACTTCTTTCTTTTCTAGTGTAGTAATGGCAGTCTTTATATATTGGCTAAATGGCAATATCTCTTTTTCTATACATTCTCTTTTTCTCTTTGCCTCATCTGCATTTTGTGAAAAGGCACGATAATAATGCTGCATACAACCCCTTTAAGCATTAAAATAGTCTTACATAAATGGATTAGCGGTTATCTCTTGCTTTAATTGTGGGACATCTTTATCATTTTTCAGCTCACCATCAAACTCTTCACTAGAGGCATAAACAGCCCTAGCCTTAGCCCATTTACGCATAGAGGCAATACTCTCACTCATAGTCTTTGATAGTGGATAGGTCTTTTTAGCAGAATCTAGAATGTGGCTATCCCCTATCTCCACGCCATCATCAAAGGCATTAAAAAGCGCGTCCTTGATACACTCCTCAATCTCTGCACCAGAAAAGCCCATACAAGCTTTTGATAAATCATCTAGGTTGAAATCACTTGGATTTCTTTTTAATCGTTGTAAATGTATTTTTATAATCTCTTTTCTCGCATTAAAGCTCGGCAAATCTACAAAGAAAATCTCATCAATCCTACCTTTACGCAAAAGTTCAGGTGGGAGTTTGCTAATATCATTTGCAGTTGCTACGACAAATACAGGCTTGCTCTTATCTTGCATCCATGATAGAAAAGTGCCAAGCACCCTTGAAGTCGTGCCACCATCAGTAGAACCAGAGCTAGATAAGCCAGAAAAGCCCTTTTCAATCTCATCAATCCACAAAATTGAAGGCGCAATCGCTTCTGTAATCTGCAATGCCTTGCGGATATTGCTCTCACTCTCACCCACAATACCACCAAAGATTCTGCCCATATCAAGCTTTATAATGGGGAATTTCCACTCACTTCCTATCGCCTTAGCACTTAAACTCTTACCAGTCCCAGGAATCCCTAAAAGTAATACTCCTTTTGGAATCTCTAGCCCATACTCCTTTGCTTCTTTATAAAATGCCTTGCCTCTTTTTGTAAGCCAATTTTTAAGATTATCCAAACCACCAACATCACTAAGCCCCTCTTTATGATGATAATATTCTAAAAATCCGCTATTTTTTATAATATGCTCTTTTTCGCTAACAATTAGCCCAATCTCATCTTCTCCAAGTTTTCCATTTGTCCGCTTGATAGCCATTGTAAAGACTTTTCTAGCCTCCATAATGGTAAGTCCTAAGGCAGATTCTATAAGTCTATCTTTTAGGTTTTCATCTAGTTTTTGCGATCCATATTTAGCATCTTCAACGCATTGGCGAAAGATTACTTCTAAATCAGCCTTATTTGATAAATCTAGCGTGATAGTATGCACATCTTTTCCTAGCTCTTGTGGGATTCTTTGAAATGGTTGCGATAAGATAATTGTCCTATCCTTTGGTCCCCTTGCGATATTTCTAAAGATTCTAATATTTTTTGGATTATCATCAAGCAATGGATAAAAATCTTCTAAGATTACAATACTATTTTTTGCATCATTACTTTGAAACCACTCTAAAATTTCACTCGCATCTTTTTCATCAAAAGATCCAAATATTTTATTTTCATTATCAAAACGAGATAAGCCTTGAGCTACATTCCATTTATACAAACTTTTCCCTGCCTTGTGTGCTACCTTTGCTGATATAGCATCAATCCTTTCCCATTCAAAACTCACCATTTGGATAATATTGATAGAATCTAGCATTTCTCCTATCTCTTCTTCACAGCACATAGCCAAGCTCCTTTGTAATATGAAATTCTAATAGTATATATATATATATATATATATATATTCTTAATCTAGCAAAAACATTTATAGAAATGCACCAACAAACTAAAAATATAATGAGTAATAAGAGCTATCTAACACTAAGTAAAAACAATAAGTAAAACACAAGAAGTCAAAAGAAGAATCTCCCTTATCCCTGCATCGACCTACATTCCCACACCTGAAAGATGCAGTATCATCGGCGAAGAGAAGCTTAACTGCCAGGTTCGGAATGGAGCTGGGTGTTGCCTTCTCTCTATAAACACAAGGAAAAGGGAAATAAAGACAATATCACTAGGGAGTAGAATCCACTTTAGACACTTTGGACATCTTGCTAGAATCCACTTTTAAAAGTGGATTCTAGGGCGGAGACTCTTAGCAATACTAAGTCCTAATGGCTCTAGTGGATTCTAGACTAGAATCCACTTTTTGCACATCGCCTAGCATTTGCCTCATCACTAAATCGGCGTGTATATTACACTTGCGATTGTCCTTATTTCCATTTTCCTAAGGGAGTCAAAGTCAATAGCCTATAATAAATACCCATACACTCAATAAGGCAGTGTCTCTTAGAATCATATAAACATAAGCCAAACGGTCTATTAGTAGTAGTCAGCTGAACATATTACTATGCTTACACATCTACCCTATCAAGCAGCTAGTCTTGCTGCGACCTTCAGGGAAAGTTCATCTTGGAGTTGGCTTCCCGCTTAGATGCTTTCAGCGGTTATCACATCCACGCGTAGCTACAGAGCGATGCTCTTGGCAGAACAACTCTTACACCAGTGGCGTGTCCATCCCGGTCCTCTCGTACTAGGGACAGCTCTCCTCAACTTTCCTACGCCCACGGCAGATAGGGACCGAACTGTCTCACGACGTTCTGAACCCAGCTCGCGTACCGCTTTAAATGGCGAACAGCCATACCCTTGGGACCTGCTCCAGCCCCAGGATGCGATGAGCCGACATCGAGGTGCCAAACCTCCCCGTCGATGTGAGCTCTTGGGGGAGATCAGCCTGTTATCCCCGGGGTACCTTTTATCCTTTGAGCGATGACCCTTCCACACAGAATCACCGGATCACTATGACCGACTTTCGTCTCTGCTCGACTTGTTTGTCTTACAGTCAGGCTGGCTTATGCCATTACACTCTACTTGCGATTTCCAACCGCAATGAGCCAACCTTTGCAAGCCTCCGTTACTTTTTAGGAGGCGACCGCCCCAGTCAAACTACCCACCAGGCATTGTCCTGCTAGAGGATAACTCTAGCCAGTTAGCAGACAGAAACATTAAGGGTGGTATCTCAAGGATGGCTCCATCTCCACCAGAGTGAAGACTTCAAAGCCTCCCACCTATCCTGCGCATAATGCTCCCATCGGCAGTGCCAAGCTGTAGTAAAGGTCCACGGGGTCTTTCCGTCTTGCCGCGGGTAGGAGGAATTTTCACCTCCACTACAATTTCACTGAATCCCTGGTTGAGACAGCTCCCATCTCGTTACGCCATTCATGCAGGTCGGTATTTAACCGACAAGGAATTTCGCTACCTTAGGACCGTTATAGTTACGGCCGCCGTTTACTCGGGCTTCAATTCAACGCTTCGCATTACTGCTAACGAATCCTCTTAACCTTCGAGCACCGGGCAGGCGTCACACCTTATACTTCCTCTTACGAGTTTGCAAAGTGCTGTGTTTTTGGTAAACAGTCGGGAGGGACTCTTTGCTGAGACCTACTTGCGTAGGCACACCTTATCGCGAACTTACGGTGCTAGTTTGCAGAGTTCCTTAACCAGAGTTCTTTCACGCGCCTTAGAATACTCATCTCATCTACCTGTGTCGGTTTGCGGTACGGGCAATATAAGCTAAACTTAGAAACTTTTCTTGGCACGACGGTATCAGTGATTCTCTCTTCCATCCGAAGACTTCAAAGAGCCTGTCAAGTTTCGAATACAGGGGCGGATTTGCCTATCCCCCAATCTACGCTCTTCGACCAACACTTCCATCCGTTGGCTCACCTAACCCTATGCGTCCTTCCATCGCACACTTATATTGGTATAGGAATATTAACCTATTTTCCATCGACTACCCATTTCTGACTTGTCTTAGGACCCGACTAACCCTACGATGACGAGCATCGCGTAGGAAACCTTAGACTTTCGGCGAAGTGGATTCTCACCACTTTTATCGCTACTCATTCCTGCATGCTCACTTCGCATCGCTCCAGCACTCCTTACCGGTATACCTTCAACGCTGATACGAACGCTCTTCTACCACTGCACAAAGTGCAATCTACAACTTCGGTGTCTATCTTAGCCCCGTTATATTTTCTGCGCAGAATCACTAGACCAGTGAGCTGTTACGCTTTCTTTAAAGGATGGCTGCTTCTAAGCCAACCTCCTGGTTGTCTGAGTAACTCCACATCATTTTCCACTTAGAATAGAACTTTGGGACCTTAGTTGGTAGTCTGGGTTGTTCCCCTTTAGACGATTGATTTTATCACCCACCGCCTGACTCCCAAGATACGGCAATAGGTATTCGAAGTTTGACAGGGGTTGGTACCGCGGTGAGCAGCCCTAGCCCAATCAGAGCTCTACCCCCTATTGCTATTACTTGAGGCTATACCTAAATATATTTCGAAGAGAACCAGCTATCACCAAGTTTGTTTGGCCTTTCACCCCTATCCACAGCTCATCCCAACCCGTTTCAATGGGTACGAGTTCAGTCCTCCATAAGTTGTTACACTTACTTCAACTTGGCCATGGATAGATCACTTGGCTTCGGGTCTGCAGCATCTGACTAAATCGCCCTTTCAGACTCGCTTTCGCTACGGCTACGCGTTTGCTTAACCTTGCCAGATACCACAACTCGCAGGATCATTATGCAAAAGGCAGTCCATCACCCTTGTGAGCCTCACTAAGAAATTAGGCTAAATTCGCCTTGTGGCAAGATTTGCGGGAGTTTGAAAAAATCTTGTGCGACAGACCTTAAGTCTAGTCTCCGCGATTTTTTCTGCACAACCCACAAATCTTGCTCACAATGCTAGAATTTCTTGGTATTCCCTTTAATTCCTTAATGAGACCCACAATAGGGCTCTGAATGATTGTAGGCAAATGGTTTCAGGTTCTATTTCACTCCGCTCACTGCGGTTCTTTTCACCTTTCCCTCACGGTACTTGTTCGCTATCGGTAAGAGAGTAGTATTTAGGGTTGGAGAGTGGTCTCCCCATCTTCAGTCCGGATTTCTCGTGTCCTGACCTACTCTGGATCCTGCTACCTAACAACAACCTTTCGCATACGGGACTATCACCTCTATGATGTATTTTTCCAAATACTTCTGCTAGATTGTTGTAGTGGATATTGCAGTCCTAAACCCCAGTAGCAAGCTACTGGTTTGCCCTGTTCCCCGTTCGCTCGCCGCTACTAGGAGAATCTCTGTTGATTTCTTTTCCTCTAGCTACTGAGATGTTTCACTTCGCTAGGTTCGCTCCATATAGGTAATGCGCATCGCTACGCATTGGGTTGCCCCATTCGGAAATCTACGGATCAAAGCCTCTTGACAGCTCCCGTAGCTTATCGCAGTCTAGCGCGTCCTTCATCGCCTCTCTCTTCCAAGGCATCCACCATTTGCCCTTAAAAGCTTATGTATAGAAACTAAGCCTTTGCTCTTAGTTTCAGCTTTTGGTAGTGCATATGTATTCTAAAGACACTGCCTTATTGAATGTATGTTGCCATCATTCTCTAAGACGAATGTATCGTAGTATTTACTATCTAGGCTATTGACAATGAATTGTTAAATAACATTTAGACAAAAGTCTAATAAGAATCCTAAGCTAGAACTCTTATTAAACTTTATACTAAAAATGCAAAGTTAGTCTATCTTGGTGGTGGAGAATAGCGGGATCGAACCGCTGACCTCCTGCGTGCAAAGCAGGCGCTCTCCCAGCTGAGCTAATTCCCCACAATGGTGGGCTTAAGAGGACTTGAACCTCTGACTCACCCTTATCAGGGGTGCGCTCTAACCACCTGAGCTATAAGCCCATAAACCTTAGTGGCATAATCTCTGACAACTAAGCAAGATCTTTACATACTACTGCAAAAGCGTGGATAGGATAGAAACAAATCTACCTATCATATCTCTAGAAAGGAGGTGATCCAACCGCAGGTTCACCTACGGTTACCTTGTTACGACTTCACCCAGTCGCTGCATCCGCCGTGGGCGGTAACCAATTTAGTATCCCGACTTAAGGCGAATACAACTCCCATGGTGTGACGGGCGGTGAGTACAAGACCCGGGAACGTATTCACCGTGACATTGCTGATTCACGATTACTAGCGATTCCAGCTTTATGTAGTCGAGTTGCAGACTACAATCCGAACTGAGAGACATTTTAGAGATTTGCTCCACCTCGCGGTATTGCGTCTCATTGTATGCCCCATTGTAGCACGTGTGTAGCCCTAGGCGTAAGGGCCATGATGACTTGACGTCGTCCTCACCTTCCTCCTCCTTACGAAGGCAGTCTCCTTAGAGTGCTCAGCCGAACTGCTAGCAACTAAGGACGAGGGTTGCGCTCGTTGCGGGACTTAACCCAACATCTCACGACACGAGCTGACGACAGCCGTGCAGCACCTGTTTTCAAGGTCTAGCAAGCTAGACACTCCACTATCTCTAGCGGATTCTATCAATGTCAAGCCTAGGTAAGGTTCTTCGCGTATCTTCGAATTAAACCACATGCTCCACCGCTTGTGCGGGTCCCCGTCTATTCCTTTGAGTTTTAATCTTGCGACCGTACTCCCCAGGCGGAATGCTTAATGCGTTAGCTGCATTACTGCCCTGACAAGCAGGGCAACAACTAGCATTCATCGTTTAGGGCGTGGACTACCAGGGTATCTAATCCTGTTTGCTCCCCACGCTTTCGCGCATCAGCGTCAGTAATGTTCCAGCAGGTCGCCTTCGCAATGAGTATTCCTCTTGATCTCTACGGATTTTACCCCTACACCAAGAATTCCACCTACCTCTCCCATACTCTAGAAAAGTAGTTTCAAATGCAGTTCTGTAGTTAAGCTACAGGATTTCACATCTGACTTACTTTCCCGCCTACGCGCTCTTTACGCCCAGTGATTCCGAGTAACGCTTGCACCCTCCGTATTACCGCGGCTGCTGGCACGGAGTTAGCCGGTGCTTATTCGTAAGATACCGTCATAATCTTCTCTTACAAAAGGAGTTTACAATCCTAAAACCTTCATCCTCCACGCGGCGTTGCTGCTTCAGGGTTTCCCCCATTGAGCAATATTCCCTACTGCTGCTCCCGTAGGAGTCTGGACCGTGTCTCAGTTCCAGTGTGTCCGATCACCCTCTCAGGCCGGATACCCGTCATAGCCTTGGTGAGCCATTACCTCACCAACAAGCTGATAGGACATAGGCTGATCCTTTAGCGAGAGCACTCAATAAAAAATTCATCTTAAATTCAGCTTTTGGAGTATTTTTGCGGATTCTACAAACAATGCTTCAGTCATTACCGCTTAAGGCAACTCCTTCGCATTGTGCTTGAAAACTACAAAAATACTCTCAAAATCTTAGAATTTACACTTTCTCATAGATTTCAATCCATTACAGACCTCTATGGCAAAAGTGGATTCTAGTTAGATTACAAGAGAATTCTTTATTGAGTGCTACTTTCCCCCGTAGGGAGTATCCAGTATTAATCACCGTTTCCAGTGGCTATCCCAGACTAAAGGGCACATAACCTATGCATTACTCACCCGTGCGCCACTAATCCACTTCTAGCAAGCTAGAAGCTTCATCGTTCGACTTGCATGTATTAGGCACGCCGCC
>NZ_UGHV01000002.1 GCF_900451095.1 Helicobacter canis
TTTGGGGCTGGTGTTTAAGCTAGCTAGGCGCGATATTCTCGCCCCCAAGCTTCATAATGACAGCTACTTCATCAAGCGCGACAAGCAGCCCACAAGTATGAAAACCAATTCTAAAGGAAGCACGATGAGATGGCACAAACCCTAACGCTCACGCTGTGGATTCTAGCTTGGCTTGGCACTAGCCATAGTGTGCTAAAGCTAGATGGTGTGTATGCAGAAATTTGAGTATAGTATCTTGCCATATATGTGGATTAGCGCGGCACTCACGCTACTTCTCATCTACTTCGCGCGTAAATCCCGCACGGAAGCCCTTAAGCTCACGCTCTCATATCTCACCATACTCCCACTTTGCATAATCGCAGGGCGAAGGCTTTTTCTACTACAAAAAGCTTGCTATAAGCAGCTCTCGGCTTACACAGCCGCACGAGATTTTGGGCTTTTGCCAATACGCCCAATCTCTTTATACAAACTCCTTTTTCAGTCGATGGCAAGCTTGTCTATGATCCCACTTACACGCACGATACTTATGGCAATCGCATAACCCCACAACAACGACTCTAAAGCCTGTATCAATATTTATGGCGGTAGCTTCGCCTATGGCTCGGGACTTAGCGATGATGAGACTCTAGGAGCATTTTTAGCCAAAGATCTGCCACATTTCCATATCAATAACTTTGCATAGGTGGCGCAGGGCACATACAATGCTAGCGCGATTAGAATTTGATCTTGACAAGCAAGCACTATCACAATGCCAAGAAAATATCTTTTTCTACATCATTATCCACATCATATTTATCGCGCATTAGGCGCGGTGCTAGGTCCAAAATACACGCTAGATCCTACCGGCACACCGCGATACCAAGGCGTATTTACCAAAGAAGCGCAAAAGCCCTTCTATAAAGAAGACTACACAACGCCAAAGCCCTTACTATACAAGAAAGCTCATAAACCAGCTTGAAAAATCATATATAGTTAAGTTCATCTCAAACCCTAGTCAAAACTATGATTCTAAAGATCTCTTAGCCTTAGAGTCGTATCAAATCGGTGTCGCCTCTCACCCTGACATTAATTTACCCATTAAAGATACGCAGCCCTACTTCGCCATTGTGGCTAAAATCCAAGCCATTTGCGCGAGCGATACAACGCGCCGCTTTATGTGCTTGTGTATGACTACGATATGCACGCGCAGTTTTTAGACAGATACGATAGCCTAATACAAGAGAGCCTAGCGCAAATGGGCATAAAGTTTTGGACAATGAGCGAGATTCTAGGAGATGAGTATAAGCAGGACTTAGCGCGGGTTAAGCGCGGGGATTTGGAGCATTTCGCTTATCGTATCTCGCGCTGGGATACCCACCCAAACGCTAGAGCAAATGCGCAGATCGCGGAGTTTATCGCCGCACGGATAGAAAGCGGCAGCATAAAGGCAAAAAGTGGATTCTAGGAGCAACGCCCATTTTCTGTCATCGCAAGCCGATGAACCCCTTTTCCCGTCATCGCAAGCCGATGAACCCCTTTTCCCGTCATCGCGAGCGAGTGAAACGAGCGTGGCGATCCACAAAGGCGCAAAAGTGGATTCTAGGATTTTTGACGAGAAATGTGGGTTGCAAGGACAATCGCAAAGGAGTTACCTTAGCGGTAATGACTGCAGCGATTGTCCGCCGCTCCCGCATTTATCGCAAAAAGCCAAATCCACCAGCCAAAATCCAACATCAAACTAAAAAGGAGCAGTAATGAACCTAATCAAAGAGCTATGGGCGTTTTTGAAAGAGCGCAAGAAATTTTGGCTTTTCCCTGTGATTGTGGTGATGCTTTTCTTAGGTGCGCTTATTGTGCTGGCTAAGGGCTCAGCAGTTGCGCCGTTTATTTATACGATTTTTTAACGCAAAGGGATTTGTGGGATTCGGCTTTGGGTGAGCAATGCGGCAGTGTTGCGCGTTATGGCAAAGGCACGATCGCCAAGATCGCTAACCTTCCACAAAAACGCCAAAGCTCCCACAGCCCCACCGCAATTCCTAGAATCCTTGAAGAAGACAATCGTGCCTCGTGTGAAAATCCGCAAAAGTGGATTGCCACGCGGATTTTCAATCCGCTCGCAATGACAAAAAAATAGCCCTTGTGAAAAGTGGATTCTAGGATTTTTAACAAAAACGCCAAAAATGTAAGCGAGTCGCAGGCGGAAGCAGTTGAGATGAAAAATCGTGGCTTTCTAAAGAAACATCGGCACAGCCTAAGCGGTATCCCTTGTTTTCAAGGCAGCTTTCTTGAGTAAAGCCAAATCGCCTAAAACACTACAGGCGGCAGAATTTTAAAAACGGATTCTAGTGCAAAACGATTCTAAGAATTGCAGTGGGGCTGTGGGAGCTTTGCGCGTTATGGTAAAGGTTAGCGATCTTGGCGATCGTGCCTTTGCCATAACGCGCAACACTGCCGCATTGCTCACCCAAGGCTAAATCGCCTAAAAAGCCACAGGCGGCAGGATTTTTGAGATAGAATCGGGGCTTTGCGAGCGCGTGCAAGGGCGCATACTTGGGCGTATGTAACCGCAGGGCGCGCGAAGCAATCGCCGATTCTAGCCAAAAAGCCAACGCCCACAACCTAAGGCGGTTTAATGAATTTTTAAGGGGGGGGGAGTAGCATTCCCACCCAAATCCCAAGTGCTAGCCCTAGCACTAGGACTAAGGATAAGAATGCTAAAGCCCCTTGCCAAGTCTCTCTACAAGCGCGCTAAGTCCGCTTACCACACTCGCCAAGCGATGAAGTATTTTGACCAAAAGACGCAAAATTATCTAGCCATACACAAGCACCTATCCCCACTGCCAGAGCCTGCCAAGCAAGAAGCCCTAGAGTTTTGGCAGCCCCTTTTGCCCAAGCACCGCTTAACGCACACGCTTAGCTGGCATACTATCATCTATAATTCTAACCGCTTCTGCCCCACGCACCCCGCCTACCTTGATAATGCTTTCTACTATCTTACACTCCTGCCCTATCTCAACACGCAAGGCTACGCCAAAGCCCTAGCGGATAAAAATTACGCGGATATGCTTTTTACCTCCTATAACCGCCCAGCCACCATCGCCAAGCGCGTCAATGGCAGCTACTATGCGCTAGATTCTAGCTCTCCACACCTGCGCCATAAGCTCATCACCAAAGATGACTTCATAGCACTTCTGCGCGCAAGCACGCCCTGTGTGATCAAGCCCACAAGAGCTAGTGAGACAGGCTCTGGCACTAATATCCGCCTGCTAGAATCTAGCCTAGACAAAGATGAGCTAGAGTCCTTGCTACGCCACTATCCAAGCGACTTTATCGTGCAGGATAAAATCAAGCAGCACTCCTTTTTATCCGCGCTAAATGCTACGAGTATCAACACGATCCGCGTGGTAAGCCTGCTATATGAAAACCACTTTAGCATACTTGCTTGCACGCTGCTTGTAGGCGAAGAGGGGCTGACCTCTAATGGCGGGCATTTCCGCATAGGGATCGATATGGACTCTAGGCTATTGCGAGACTTTATCATTAAGGGCAAGGGCGAGCCTATCGCCGCACTGCCAAATGCTAAAGACCTAAGCTACAAAACCACGCCAATCCCTAGCTTTGACAAATTGCTAGCGATGAGCAAAGATATGCACTCACTTTTGCCACACTTTGGGCTAATTGGCTGGGACTTTACTATCGATAGCAATGCCAATCCACTCTTTATAGAAATCAACCCTGATGTCCCAAGCTGCGAGATCCCCGAGCAGACAAACTCCCCACTTTTCAAAGATCATTTACATATCATCAAACGCGCCGCCACACACGCCCAATAGCCCTACTACAAGGATTTCCAATGATTACCCTAACCCCTGATGACCTCTCCCTAGCCAAATCCCTAGCCCAGCTCAAAGCCGCTTCTGGCTCACATAGCCCAAGTATCGCTACTTTGAGAGAGACGCTCCCTGCCCTAAAGATCAAAATTGATGCGTGCTTTTTGTCCAATCCTTATGCGACTGATCTCTTTATGCAAGAGCTAGAATCTAAGCTTATCGCTCAAGGTGGCTTGCGCGATGCCCTAGAGTTCTACCCTAGTCAAAACGCAGCCATAGCCCAAAAGCTAGCAAAGTATCTACATATAGATTCTAGCCATATATTCATCGGTAATGGCGCGATAGAAGTGATCCAAGCAGTGCTACACAACTTCGTGCAAACAAACCTAGTCGTGCCAATCCCTACTTTTTCATCGTATTATGAATTTGTGCGAGATGGCGTAGAAGTGCTACTCTACAAGCTTCCTAAAGAGCAGAACTACGCCCTAGATATAGAAGCCTACACCAAGTTTATCCAAGACCACAATGCCAAAAACGCCCTACTCATCAACCCAAACAACCCAGATGGCGGCTATATCCCATATAACACCTTGCGCGAGTGTCTAGCCAAGCTCGCACACCTTGATACCATTATCATTGATGAGAGCTTTTTACATTTTGCCTATGAAGATAGCAGCCTAGAGCAAATTAGCTACACCAAGCTTGCACAGGAGTTTCGCAATGTCGTGCTTATCAAAAGTATGTCTAAAGACTTTGGCGTAGCGGGCTTGCGCGCAGGCTATGGGGTGATGGCGAAAAATCGCGTGGAAGCTTTACTACACAATGGCTACTTATGGAATGTCAATGGCTTGAGTGAGTTTTTCTTCAGTCTATTTGGTGATGATGAGTTTGTGCAAAAATACGAGCGCGTGCGTAAATCCTACATCACCCAAACGCAAGAGTTTTTCAAATCTTTAGCCCAGATAAACGCGCTAAAGATTTATCCCAGCAAGGCAAACTTCGCGCTAGTTGAGCTGCTAGGTGGCACAAAGGCGCAGGATTTGTGTATAAAGCTTCTTAGCAGCTATGGGATCTATACGCGCTCTTGTAGCGATAAAATCGGCTTAGAAGGAGAGTTTTTGCGCATAGCTAGCCGCAGTGAGCAGGAAAATGCGCAGATTTTACAAAGCTTGCAAGAGATTTTTACAGGGGATTTTTAAGGGAGATTTTCAAAGTGCTAAAGGGGTGCAATGAGACAGATTCTAGCGATTTTTGACTTTTGTGAAACAATCGTAGATAGACAGAGTATCCCGCCCTTTTTGGAGCTAGCGCGCAAGGCAAATAGCGCGTATAGATCGCCAAACTCGTATAAACAAAGGCTGTTGCGCAAGGGAGCTAGGCTTATATACACCGCAATTCCTAGAATCCTTGAAGAAGAAAAAGAAGTCTCCCACTTGTCGTTGCGAATGAGCGAAGCGAGTGCGGCGATCCACAAAGGCGCGAAAGCGGAATCTAGTGCGAAAATGGATTGCCACGCCTTGCCTAGCGGCAAGACTCGCAATGACAAAAAGCACGCACTAGTAAAAGTAGATTCTAGCCCAAACGATTCTAAGATTTGCGGTGGGGCTTTGCGTGTTTTGGGGCAATTTGGGGGTGGGAGTTACCTAAGCGGTAATGACTACCCACAAATTGCTCCAATCGCGTCAAATTGCTCACCCAAAGCTGAATCGCTCCAAGCCAAGCTCGCAAGGATTTTAACGCCCCCTACTTATCCAGAGCTAGCTGGGCTGCCTCTATCAACCGCCCTATCCCTAGCCCACTCCTACGCCCTAAGCCTACGCACTCATATCAATCAAAAAGTCCTAGATAGGCTGCTGTGGCACAAGGCGCAGGGGCATACCATAGTCGTGGTATCTGGAGGGCTTGGCATTTATATCCGCCCTTTTATGCAGCAATTTGGCATAGATACAATCCTAGCCGTCGAGCTAGAATCCACTTTTGATAAACAAGGGCAAGAGATCCTAAGCGGCAATAGATCAGGGCTACACACAATGCAAGAGCGCAAGCTCTATGCCCTAGATGATCGCCTAGACCTAGCGCAATACGACTTGCCAAACTCCTATGCCTATAGCGACTGCCCAAGTGATGTGCCGCTGCTCTCTCTAGTGGGCAAGCCCTGCGTGGTGCAGGGTAGTCAGGAGACGAGGTGGGCGAGAATCCTAGGCTATCCAATCTTAGTGCCTTAGTGTTGCTGGGGGATTCGGCTTTACTAAAGAAACATCGGCTAACGCCGACCGCTTCGCTTGTTTTGGGTAGTCATTCCCTAGATTTAGCAAATTTTGGGACAACCGCAGACCTCTAGTCTAGCTCTGCCCCAAAACAAGCGAAGCGCAGTTTCTTTAGAAAATTTGCTAAAAGCTACGAAAGCACTACCGCAATTCCTAGAATCCTTGGGGAAGACAAACAGGCTGAAAGTGAAAATCCGCAAAAGTGGATTACTAAAGAAACTTCGCTTCGCTTGTTTTGCCACGCGGATTTTCAATCCGCTCGCAATGACAAAAAAACAGCCCTTGTGAAAAATCAACTCAAACCCTAGAATCCACTTTTTTAAACAACGCACAAAAAACACAAAGCGTAGCTTCTTTAGAAAAAGTGGATTCTAGGAGCAATGCCCTTTTTCTATCATCGCGAGCCGTGTGCCATACCACCCTATCGTCATCGCGAGCGAGTGAAACGAGCGTGGCGATCCATAAAGGCGCAAAAGTGGATTCTAGAAAAAAGTATTCTGCTAGCGCAGAATGTGTGGATTACTAAAGAAACTTCGCTTCGCTTGTTTTGCCACGCCTTGCCTAGCGGCAAGGCTCGCAATGACAGAAAAATGGGCGTTTTCAAAAAAAATCGGCGTTGTATAAAAGCGGATTCTAGCCCAAACGATTCTAAGAATTGCGGTATTGCTTCGCTTGTTTTCTAAAGAAACTTCGCTTCGCTTGTTTTGCGTGATTTTTGGGGTGGAAGTTACCTAAGCGGTAATGACTACTCCAAAAATCACGCAATCAGGTGAATGCTCACCCAAGGCTGAATCGCTCGCTTAAACTTCTGCCAAAAATGCCGAATATATAGGAACATTTATTGCTACAATTAAGGGCTAGAAAGGACACGCGATGAATATTACTTATTGTGATCGTTATGTGCAGATCGAGCTGCTTAAAGGCACGCGCCTGCTCGATAAAGCCCTAGAATACGCACAAAAACACTTCTCTAAGCATTATCGCCTATCTAGCTCTGTGCTGATTCTAGATGATGGCGAGCGGTTTAAGAAAGATTATTTAATCAATTGGGCTTATCACGCTACTTTGCAGAGCGAGCATAGCACCAAGCTTCTCCCACGCCAGCCCTTGCAAAAAGTGGATTCTAGTAGCCAGAGCGAGCCAGAGCCAAGCGAGCCTACCGAGCTAGAGCAGATCCTAAGCCACTCCCACTTGCCCATACGCATTAAAATCACTAGCCCCAATGATATGCTAAAGCGCGTCAAAGTCCATATCCACCTAGCTAGCCTTGATCAAGTGCTTTTGCGACTTGAAGAAGATGATCGCGTAGCACGCCGCTATATCCGCACGCTTTTTAGCGGTAAAATCATCTATGAAGTAGAAAATGAGTTTTGGCATTAACGCCGCTGGGTATAGCGAGTCGATGTGGCAGAGTGTGATAGAGCTTATCAGCTCGCGCGTGATCCACAATGTCGCCCTAGAGTTTGAATACCAAAAGCCAGAAGAGGGCGAGGGCTTCCTAACGCGCGAAGAATACCTGCTGCGCAAGTGTTATAGCGAGCTAGATGTGGGATTTGATGAATCACTAGAAGCAGTCAAAAAGCAATACCTAAAGCTTGCTAAAATCTTCCACCCTGATAATGCCCTAGACAAAGATCCCCACACGCAAGAATACTACCAAGACCGCTTCAAAAAAATCTCCCACGCCTACAAGACTATCAAAAACGCCAAGATTCACAAACGCGCCACTGCCTAGCTTATGCTACAATCACGCCTACACGACTAGCCGTGTGAGAATCCACCAAAGAAGCCCAGCCAATGCCACAACCCATAGAAAAAATCGCCCTAATTGTCCGCCCAGAGTCCCCTGAGCTAGCAAGCGCGTGCAATGAAGTCATAGCGGTATTTGAGCGATTTGGGGTAGAGGTGTGCGTGCTAGAATCTAGCGTAGCAAGCTTGGGGCTAGATCCTAGGCTTGCCTGCAAGGAGAGCGAGCTTGGGCAAAGGGCGCAGGCGTTAGTCAGCTTAGGAGGCGATGGCACGCTCATTTCTGCGGTGCGTAAAAGCCTAGGGCTAGATCTGCCTGTGCTTGGGATCAATATGGGGCGGCTGGGCTTTCTTACTGCGATTAAGCCGAGCGAGCTTGAAGAGTTTGTGCCGCTGCTAAAAGGGGGGGAGTATGTGCTGGATTTGCATTATCTGCTACAAGGATCATTAGAAAAATCGGCTTTGCGCGATAAATCGTGGATTTCATCGCCGCGCTTGTGCGATAGCCACTCAAGGCTTATCTCCGCGCGCGGCTCGAAAACAAGCGAAGCGGTGCAAGGCGAAGCCGCAGCAGGTTTCTTTAGTAAAAGCCACGATTTCTCATCGCAAATCCTAGAATCCACTTTTGAAAGCCCTACCGCAATTCCTAGAATCCTTGAAGAAGATCAGGCTTTATGTGAAAAATCTGCTGAAAATAAAAACCAGCCGCAAAGTGAAAAAGTGGATTCTAGCTCCGCCCATTTTTCACAAGCACACTCCCAATTTCTGTCATCGCGAGCCGATGAACCCCTTTTCCCGTCATCGCGAGCGAGTGAAACGAGCGTGGCGATCCATAACACAAACCTAGAATCTAGTTTTGAGAAATCGCAGAAAATGGATTGCCACGCGGATTTACAATCCGCTCGCAATGACAGCAAAACTGCCCAAAATTTAAACGACTCGCAGGCGGAAGGAAAAGTGGATTCTAGGAAAGCCGCAAATGTAGGCGAGCAGCCAAAGGATTCTAGGATTTTGGAGATAGAATCGGGGCTTTTCGAGCCGCGCAAGGAGATAAGACTAGGGCGTCTATCGACGCCGCGCGGCGATGAAATCCACGATTCTAGCCCAAAAGCCGAATCCACCAGCAAAAAGCCAACGCCCAACACACATAGCCCCTTCTATGTATTGAACGAAATCCTAATCACCAAAAAAGCCATCTCCGGTATGACCAAAATCTATGCCACCATCAACAACGAGCATTTCCACACCTACCGCGCCGATGGGCTTATCATCGCTACGCCCACAGGATCAAGCGCGTATAATATCTCTGCTGGCGGCTCGCTCGTGCATCCGCAATGCCGCGTGATCTTGCTCACCCCTGTTTGTGCGCACTCGCTCACGCAGCGACCGATGATTGTAAGCGATGATTTTTGCCTGCATTTTAGTGTAGAAGAGGACTCTGTGATTATGCTTGATGGGCAAGATCGCATAGACTTCCGCAAGGGCGATACACTGATCGTGCGAGGATCTTTCCCTATCCAGCTTATCCAG
>NZ_UGHV01000003.1 GCF_900451095.1 Helicobacter canis
AGAATACTCATCTCATCTACCTGTGTCGGTTTGCGGTACGGGCAATATAAGCTAAACTTAGAAACTTTTCTTGGCACGACGGTATCAGTGATTCTCTCTTCCATCCGAAGACTTCAAAGAGCCTGTCAAGTTTCGAATACAGGGGCGGATTTGCCTATCCCCCAATCTACGCTCTTCGACCAACACTTCCATCCGTTGGCTCACCTAACCCTATGCGTCCTTCCATCGCCACTTATATTGGTATAGGAATATTAACCTATTTTCCATCGACTACCCATTTCTGACTTGTCTTAGGACCCGACTAACCCTACGATGACGAGCATCGCGTAGGAAACCTTAGACTTTCGGCGAAGTGGATTCTCACCACTTTTATCGCTACTCATTCCTGCATGCTCACTTCGCATCGCCCAGCACTCCTTACCGGTATACCTTCACGCTGATACGAACGCTCTTCTACCACTGCACAAAGTGCAATCTACAACTTCGGTGTCTATCTTAGCCCCGTTATATTTTCTGCGCAGAATCACTAGACCAGTGAGCTGTTACGCTTTCTTTAAAGGATGGCTGCTTCTAAGCCAACCTCCTGGTTGTCTGAGTAACTCCACATCATTTTCCACTTAGAATAGAACTTTGGGACCTTAGTTGGTAGTCTGGGTTGTTCCCCTTTAGACGATTGATTTTATCACCCACCGCCTGACTCCCAAGATACGGCAATAGGTATTCGAAGTTTGACAGGGGTTGGTACCGCGGTGAGCAGCCCTAGCCAATCAGAGCTCTACCCCTATTGCTATTACTTGAGGCTATACCTAAATATATTTCGAAGAGAACCAGCTATCACCAAGTTTGTTTGGCCTTTCACCCCTATCCACAGCTCATCCCAACCCGTTTCAATGGGTACGAGTTCAGTCCTCCATAAGTTGTTACACTTACTTCAACTTGGCCATGGATAGATCACTTGGCTTCGGGTCTGCAGCATCTGACTAAATCGCCCTTTCAGACTCGCTTTCGCTACGGCTACGCGTTTGCTTAACCTTGCCAGATACCACAACTCGCAGGATCATTATGCAAAAGGCAGTCCATCACCCTTGTGAGCCTCACTAAGAAATTAGGCTAAATTCGCCTTGTGGCAAGATTTGCGGGAGTTTGAAAAAATCTTGTGCGACAGACCTTAAGTCTAGTCTCCGCGATTTTTTCTGCACAACCCACAAATCTTGCTCACAATGCTAGAATTTCTTGGTATTCCCTTTAATTCCTTAATGAGACCCACAATAGGGCTCTGAATGATTGTAGGCAAATGGTTTCAGGTTCTATTTCACTCCGCTCACTGCGGTTCTTTTCACCTTTCCCTCACGGTACTTGTTCGCTATCGGTAAGAGAGTAGTATTTAGGGTTGGAGAGTGGTCTCCCCATCTTCAGTCCGGATTTCTCGTGTCCTGACCTACTCTGGATCCTGCTACCTAACAACAACCTTTCGCATACGGGACTATCACCCTCTATGATGTATTTTTCCAAATACTTCTGCTAGATTGTTGTAGTGGATATTGCAGTCCTAAACCCCAGTAGCAAGCTACTGGTTTGCCCTGTTCCCCGTTCGCTCGCCGCTACTAGGAGAATCTCTGTTGATTTCTTTTCCTCTAGCTACTGAGATGTTTCACTTCGCTAGGTTCGCTCCATATAGGTAATGCGCATCGCTACGCATTGGGTTGCCCCATTCGGAAATCTACGGATCAAAGCCTCTTGACAGCTCCCCGTAGCTTATCGCAGTCTAGCGCGTCCTTCATCGCCTCTCTCTTCCAAGGCATCCACCATTTGCCCTTAAAAGCTTATGTATAGAAACTAAGCCTTTGCTCTTAGTTTCAGCTTTTGGTAGTGCATATGTATTCTAAAGACACTGCCTTATTGAATGTATGTTGCCATCATTCTCTAAGACGAATGTATCGTAGTATTTACTATCTAGGCTATTGACAATGAATTGTTAAATAACATTTAGACAAAAGTCTAATAAGAATCCTAAGCTAGAACTCTTATTAAACTTTATACTAAAAATGCAAAGTTAGTCTATCTTGGTGGTGGAGAATAGCGGGATCGAACCGCTGACCTCCTGCGTGCAAAGCAGGCGCTCTCCCAGCTGAGCTAATTCCCCACAATGGTGGGCTTAAGAGGACTTGAACCTCTGACCTCACCCTTATCAGGGGTGCGCTCTAACCACCTGAGCTATAAGCCCATAAACCTTAGTGGCATAATCTCTGACAACTAAGCAAGAATCTTTACATACTACTGCAAAAGCGTGGATAGGATAGAAACAAATCTACCTATCATATCTCTAGAAAGGAGGTGATCCAACCGCAGGTTCACCTACGGTTACCTTGTTACGACTTCACCCCAGTCGCTGCATCCGCCGTGGGCGGTAACCAATTTAGTATCCCGACTTAAGGCGAATACAACTCCCATGGTGTGACGGGCGGTGAGTACAAGACCCGGGAACGTATTCACCGTGACATTGCTGATTCACGATTACTAGCGATTCCAGCTTTATGTAGTCGAGTTGCAGACTACAATCCGAACTGAGAGACATTTTAGAGATTTGCTCCACCTCGCGGTATTGCGTCTCATTGTATGCCCCATTGTAGCACGTGTGTAGCCCTAGGCGTAAGGGCCATGATGACTTGACGTCGTCCTCACCTTCCTCCTCCTTACGAAGGCAGTCTCCTTAGAGTGCTCAGCCGAACTGCTAGCAACTAAGGACGAGGGTTGCGCTCGTTGCGGGACTTAACCCAACATCTCACGACACGAGCTGACGACAGCCGTGCAGCACCTGTTTTCAAGGTCTAGCAAGCTAGACACTCCACTATCTCTAGCGGATTCTATCAATGTCAAGCCTAGGTAAGGTTCTTCGCGTATCTTCGAATTAAACCACATGCTCCACCGCTTGTGCGGGTCCCCGTCTATTCCTTTGAGTTTTAATCTTGCGACCGTACTCCCCAGGCGGAATGCTTAATGCGTTAGCTGCATTACTGCCCTGACAAGCAGGGCAACAACTAGCATTCATCGTTTAGGGCGTGGACTACCAGGGTATCTAATCCTGTTTGCTCCCCACGCTTTCGCGCATCAGCGTCAGTAATGTTCCAGCAGGTCGCCTTCGCAATGAGTATTCCTCTTGATCTCTACGGATTTTACCCCTACACCAAGAATTCCACCTACCTCTCCCATACTCTAGAAAAGTAGTTTCAAATGCAGTTCTGTAGTTAAGCTACAGGATTTCACATCTGACTTACTTTCCCGCCTACGCGCTCTTTACGCCCAGTGATTCCGAGTAACGCTTGCACCCTCCGTATTACCGCGGCTGCTGGCACGGAGTTAGCCGGTGCTTATTCGTAAGATACCGTCATAATCTTCTCTTACAAAAGGAGTTTACAATCCTAAAACCTTCATCCTCCACGCGGCGTTGCTGCTTCAGGGTTTCCCCCATTGAGCAATATTCCCTACTGCTGCCTCCCGTAGGAGTCTGGACCGTGTCTCAGTTCCAGTGTGTCCGATCACCCTCTCAGGCCGGATACCCGTCATAGCCTTGGTGAGCCATTACCTCACCAACAAGCTGATAGGACATAGGCTGATCCTTTAGCGAGAGCACTCAATAAAAAATTCATCTTAAATTCAGCTTTTGGAGTATTTTTGCGGATTCTACAAACAATGCTTCAGTCATTACCGCTTAAGGCAACTCCTTCGCATTGTGCTTGAAAACTACAAAAATACTCTCAAAATCTTAGAATTTACACTTTCTCATAGATTTCAATCCATTACAGACCTCTATGGCAAAAGTGGATTCTAGTTAGATTACAAGAGAATTCTTTATTGAGTGCTACTTTCCCCCGTAGGGAGTATCCAGTATTAATCACCGTTTCCAGTGGCTATCCCAGACTAAAGGGCACATAACCTATGCATTACTCACCCGTGCGCCACTAATCCACTTCTAGCAAGCTAGAAGCTTCATCGTTCGACTTGCATGTATTAGGCACGCCGCCAGCGTTCACTCTGAGCCAGGATCAAACTCTCCATAAGAATTATGGAAGTTTGTATCTATCAAATCAATAGTAGCAAACTCTCCATAAAAATGGGGAGTTTGAGCCAACAATAAATGATGACTGCAAACTCTCCATAAAAATTATGGAAGTTTGTATCTATCAAATCAATAATAGCAAACTCTCCATAAAAATATCCGCACTGCATTAGATCGCTTAATAGCCACCCAAACGCTAGCAGATATGGAAAAATTTGTCCCAATCTCTTTATAAATCACAAAGACTTACTCTAGCTTCTAAACATAATAAATAGTCTAGAAACAAGACATAGTCGAAGTTGTATAACATAAACAATGTTTAGTCAAAAGAGATTTAAGTCTAAATCTAAAAAAAGCAAAAATGCCTTTGCAGATTCCTTAAATCTTCTTGCTTAGATGTCAAAGATCACTGCCAATTCTTATCTAAGGTAAGATAAAAACCAAGCAAAAGAACACCCAGATCCAAAAACAAAGACCTAAACAATATCACGATCTAAACCATACGATAATCATATGATAAAGGCTGAGATAAGAAAGCTAAATGCTATGAATTTTGGGAAGCAGAATATTACAAATTCATTACTTAAATATAACTGAAGCGAGTGGAAAAATATGTGGGAGAGATGGGGGGAGAGAGAGTAAGTAAAAATATAGTAAAATAAAGCTTTTGTCCGCAATATTTACTTGGCACCACCAAAGCAAATATAATTATAGACATAAACGCCACCCCAAAATAAAGATAACTACCCATATATCATAAGCCACAAGATCCTTATATCTTATGCAAAGACCACCCAAGCGTGCGCCTAGTCGATAAATAAATTTGTTATAATGTAGCCACAGACACTTTCATATCACGCTTTTAGACTGGAGTATGCAATGAGCCACAAAAACACACCTAGCAATCCCTATCCCATATCCACGCTGATTATTGCACTTGGCTTTGTGGTGATTATGGGCTGGCTTTTGCAAGCTTGCGTGCAGACCAAGCCAGCTAAACAAAATCAAGCCTCTCGCTCCACTATCCCTGCCCCCACCATCAAGGCACCTAAAACCCCCAGCCAAATTCGCTCCCACAGCCAAGTCAAAAGTCAAAAGCCAATTCTCCCCACAGCCAAGCCAAAAGTCAAAAGCCAGCCAATACACACTACACAAGCTAGTCAGCACACCCAAAGCACCACAACCACACAAAAGCCCAGCACACCAAATCCGCGCGCGCCACAATCCACACAATCCACACAATCCACACAATCCACACAATCCACACAAGCCACACAAGCCCTAGAATCCACCTCCACAGACTTCTCCCAGCCCATAGCAGATCAGGCAGATTTAACAGAAGTGGATTCTACTCCACTGCCACTCAATATCAAAGCAAAAGACATTTTAAACACCCCAACAATCAAAGATAGTCATCAAAATATCACGGCTAAAAAATCACTTGATTCTGGCTTTACCTTTGTGGAGCTCTACGGACCCACAGGTGATTTACGCGCACGATTGAGCTTTAAAGGAGAGGTTTTAGATGGGATTAGCACCGCTTATCAAAACGGGCAAGTCGCACGCGAAATCCCCTACAAAGATGGGCAAATAGATGGCATAGTCATCACCCATATCCCGCCAGATAAACGGCTTGAAAGCAGCTATAAAAATGGCAAAAAGCACGGCAAAACAATCCTATACTACCAAGACACGCCCATTAGCTCTAAGACCTATTACAATGGCATTTTACACGGCACGCTAGAGACTGCTCTGGATCTCACAGATAGTGCCACTTACAAAAACACCAACTCTCTCACGCATTACCACTATGGCAAGAAGCAAGGCGAGTCCATAGGCTATGCCAATGGCAATATTGTCTTTAAACAATACTATCGCAACGATGTCTTACAAGGGCAAACCCAAACCTATGGCGAAAATGCCATTATCAAAATCTCTCGGCATTATCACAATGGGCTTTTACACGGCGAAGAAATTGTATATAACTACCCAGAAGAAACCCCTATGTATAAATCCCATTATGAATTTGGCGTGCTTATCTCTCCTTATGAAAATTATGAAGCCAATGGAGTGATTTACTACTCCATAGCACCTAAAGACAAATCCAGCACCATCACTCAATCCCAGCACACCGACACACAAGAGCTATGGCACTATGCAAATAGCCAGCAAGTAGCCTTGCAAATCACAAAAGACCCTCATCAAAAGCGCGTGCAAATCTTCTATAAAAATGGCGTATTAGCAAGTGATAGCATAATCACTGCCACACAAGCAAGTATCTCCTACTACACACAAGATGCGCTCCTAGAATCTAAAGTCCTTTACAATGCCAGCTCTCCTGTAAAAACGACTTGGCACTACACTCCACAAGGACAGCTATTGACAAAAAGCCAAGAGTCTCCCGCCAAAACCATCACGCAAAGCTACAGAGATGGCGCACTAGAGAGTGAGGTTGTCGTGCTAGAGAGTGAAGAGCGCACGATACAAAAGGGCTTTTTCCCAGATGGTAGCTTGCAGTTTGAGCACCACTATATAGAAGACACAATGATCCAAGGCGCACTTTATGACAAAAATGGCAGAGTCATCTACTCTTTTCCCCATACCAATCAAGATATGATTTTTGATGAGGCATTCCCCAATACCGCGGCAAAAAGACGCCAAAAAGTCTTGCCAAACTACTAAAGGACACTTATGAATATCCATACAAAAAACATCAACTCCCCTGTGATTAGCCACCTTGCTAATGTGGCGCATTCTCTATGCCAAAGTGGCTTGCTTGGTGTGTTTTATGGCTCGATTTCCGCGCGACTTAGTGCCAATAGCTTTCTTATCAATCGCAAAGATGCCTTGCTAGATAAAATGACCAATGACTCCTTTATCACACTTCACGACAAAGAAGACTATCGCTGGCAAGAAGCAAGCCTAGATAGCTTTATCCACGCAAATATTTATCGCAATTTTCTAGAAGCACGCTTTGTGCTATACTCCCACGCACCCTATGCGACTTCATACTCACTCAATCACGACACAATAAAGCCCATTGATTATCTAGGGCATAGGATTCTTGGGAGCAAAAGCAAAATTTTGGATTCTAAAGAGTATGAGACACTCTATGAGCGAGCAGATACGGACATCGTGCGCTACTTTAAGACCAATCCCGCAAACTTTGTCCTACTCAAAGGCTGCGGGATCTATGGCTATGGACGCGATCTCTCCGCGCTTGTCAAGCTTATGGCTGTGGTAGAAAATAGCTGCAAGATTCTGCATTTTAACAACCTGCTTGACCAAAGCTATGCTGATGAAAGTCGCTTTGAAATCTAGGCACTAGAATCCACTTTTGCTCCCTTTGTCCCTAGAATCCACTTTTTACACTTTTGGCGTTTTACAATTCTTACTTAATCCTAGAATCCATTTTTTACATTTTCCAAAAGTGGATTCTAGTAAAGGTTATTTTGCTAGCGCAAAATTATGGATCGCCACGCAATCGCTACCGCGCTTGCTCGCGATGACTATGGGGGCGGTGCCATTAGAATCCTCGTTTTGTAATCCTGTCACCTACCACTTTTTAATTTTCAAGCTTTTTTATCGTCATTGCGAGCGGACTTGTCCGCGCGGCAAAGCGTAGCTTCTTTAGTAATCCATAGTAAAAGTGGATTCTAGTAAGCAAGCTTTTTTCTGTCATCGTGAGTCGTGTGCCAATACGGCGTGGCGATCCATTTGCGTTTTGTCAAAAGTGGATTCTAGGCTCTGGAGTTGCCCTATAAATTTCCACAATCGCTACCGCGCCTAGCTTTGTGGTGTTTGCAATGAGTAAAACAATAGAGTAAAAGTGGATTCTAGTGGGTTTATGGAGCTAGGGTGGAGCTAGATCTAGTGTGCTAGAGATTGCAAGGTAGTAGCATTGCTTTAGCTTATTTAAATCTCTTAAATCTCTTGCTTTGGGGATAATGTAGTATCTAGCATTGTGAGCGATCTAGCCAAAGACACTCACAAGCCTAGTAAGCGCGTATCTACGCGCTTGGGGCAGTGGGTCATCAATCTTACTCCACTTCCGCGTCAATCACATCATCATCTTTGCCTTTTTTCTTCTGCTCTCCTTGTGCCTGCGCTCCTTGCGGATTTTCTTTGGCATACATCGCTTCTGTGAGCTTGTGGCTCACTTCTGTCAATGCTTTTAGCTTCTCATCGATTTGCTCTTTTGTGGCGTTTTCATCTTTGAGCACTGCCTTTAGCTCTTCTAGGGCGGTGTTGATTTTCTCTACTTCGCTAGATTCTAGCTTATCTTTCATCTCGCCTAGGGTCTTTTCTGTTTGATACACCATAGAATCTGCCATATTGCGCGCTTCTATCGCGCCTTTGCGCTTGGCGTCTTCTTCTTTATGCAGCTCGGCGTCTTTGACCATTTTTTCAATTTCAGAATCTGAAAGCCCGCTAGAGCCGGTGATTTTGATCTCTTGGGATTTGCCACTTACCTTATCTTTTGCCGATACCGTTAGAATCCCATTGGCATCAATGTCAAAGGTTACTTCAATCTGCGGCACACCGCGTGGGGCTGGCGGGATACCCTGCAAATCAAAATTCCCTAGCAGTTTATTATCCCTAGCTAGCTCTCTCTCGCCTTGTAGCACGCGGATTGTAACGGCTGGCTGATTATCTTCAGCTGTGGAGAAAGTCTGCGCCTTTTTGGCAGGGATCGTGGTGCCGCGATCAATCACGCGTGTCATCACGCCGCCAAGTGTCTCAATCCCGAGGCTCAAAGGCGTAACATCAAGCAGCAGCACATCTTTGACATCGCCTTTCAAAACACCGCCTTGGATCGCCGCGCCCACTGCTACGACCTCATCGGGATTTACGGATTTGTTCAAATCTTTACCGATGAAGTCTTTGACCCTCTCTTGCACTTTTGGGATTCTGGTGCTTCCGCCTACCATCACCACTTCGCTAATATCGCTCTTGCTAAGTCCCGCATCTTCAATCACTGCGCCGATTTTTTTGATCGTCTCTTCCACTAGATCATCAATCAAGCTCTCAAACTTCGCTCGCGTGAGCTTTTTGACAAAGTGCTTTGGTCCGCTGCTATCTGCGGTGATAAAAGGCAGGTTAATTTCTGTCTCCTGCGCGCTACTAAGCTCCTTTTTAGCATTTTCTGCGGCGTCTTTGAGCCGTTGCAACGCCATAATATCCTGCTTAATATCAATGCCACTTTCATCTTTGAACTCACTCGCTGCCCAATCGATAATGCGATTATCAAAGTCATCGCCTCCTAGGAACGCATCGCCCCCTGTGGCAAGCACTTCTACGACATTATCGCCTGTTTCTAGCACGGTTACATCAAATGTCCCCCCGCCTAGGTCATAGACCATAATTTTTTCAGCTTCTTTTTTATCTAGCCCATAAGCAAGCGCGGCAGAAGTAGGCTCATTGATGATCCGTAGCACATTAAGCCCAGCGATGGTGCCAGCTTCTTTGGTGGCTTTTCGTTGAGAGTCGTTGAAGTAAGCTGGCACAGTGATGACTGCTTCTGTAACGCCTTCACCCAAGTAGCTCTCGGCATCTTCTTTGATTTTCATCAAAATCTTTGCCGAGATTTCTTGAGGCGTATAGGTTTTATCCGCGATTTCTACCGCGCAAGCACCATTTCTATCCACGATTTTATAGGGCAGTCGCTCTTGGGCTTGCTTTGCCTTATCTTCATTAAGCATTAGTCCCATAATACGCTTGATAGAGTAGATTGTCTTTTGAGGATTGGTGATTGCCTGTCTTTTTGCCGGCTCGCCTACGAGAATCTCGCCTTTATCGGTAAATGCCACGATAGAAGGCGTTGTATTTTTGCCCTCTTTGTTGGCGATGATTTTTGCCTCATTGCCTTCATATACTGCCATTGCAGAGTTTGTCGTCCCTAGGTCGATTCCAATTACTTTTGCCATTTTGTGTCCTTTATGTTGAGATTAGTTGTTTTTCACCACTGCTACCATCGCTGGGCGCAGGGTGCGTTGTTTATACACATAGCCTTGCTGCATTACTTGGGCGATTTGCCCATCTTGTGCCTCTGGCTTTGCCACTTGCATAATACACTCGTGCAAGTTCGGGTCAAACTCCCCGCTTGTATCAATCGCCTCTACGCCGTGGCGACTAAGGATTTTTAGGAAGTTCTCCTGCACAAGCACAATGCCCTCTAAAATCGCGCTATGATCTTTGGCGGCGGCTTTGGCATTATCTAGCGCGTCTAAGATAGGCAGCAAGTCTTTGGCGATTTTTTCATACGCATATTCTAGGGCTTGATTTTTCTCGCGCTCTAGGCGTTTCTTGACATTTTCAAAATCCGCATACGCTCGCATATACTTTTCTTCAAGCTCTTTGTAAGCTTGCTGCATAATCGGCGCGCTAGATTCTTGCTCCACACTAGAATCCACATTAGATCCTAGTGAGTCTTCTGCTATCTCTTGAGTAGCTTCGCTAGGATCTTGGCTAGGATCTTGCTCTTGGCTATCGTGCATTCCAGCGTGCGACTCTTGTAGTAGCTCATCTTTTGATTCATCTTGCATACACACTCCTTATAAAGTAAATTATCCCTATGAAGCTTGCGACTCTAGGGCTTCATAAAAGCTCTCATAGTCTTGGTCAAGTCGCCCAATGCAAAGCATTTTTGCCTCTTGCCCCTGCACCCACGCAGAATGCGCGATGATAAGATAATCGCTAGAATCTGGGAAATACACACAGCTATCAAGCTTGATAAACAAATCCCCGCTAATCATCTCAAGCGCACTTTGAGGTGCATTGGCAAATACCTCGCCCAAAAACCCTAGACCAAAAAAGCGCGTTTTCTCCACACTTTGCAGTGCTTTTAACGCTTGGGCTAGGCTATTGGCGCATACATCTTGGGCGATCCTTTGTATATCATTGATACCAACACCCACAAGCTCTTGACAAAATCGCGCCATAGAAGCCACAAAGGGTATAGCGACACAATCGCGCTCAAACACCAGCACAATCGCGCCATTTTCACCCGCCTCCACCTCCAGCACGCGCAAGAGCTTTTGAGGCGTTGCGACACGCAAGGCACAAGTGAGCCCAAACTCATCACATAGGGAGTGGAGTCGTGTAGTATCAATCACAGGTTCAAGGCGTGTGGGCTGCAGCACTTCTCGCCAATAATTCCGCAAAGCAGCGCGCGTAGGCACACGCCCAGAGCTAATATGCGTCTGTACGATCACGCCCTCTTGTCCTAGAATCTTAAAGTAGTTGCGAATAGTCGCAGAAGAGATCTTCCCCTGCAAGCAGCTCTTTAGCGATTCTGATCCAATAGGCTCGTGGCATTTGACATATTGCTTGATTAAATGATTAAGCAAGAATTCTTTCTTCTGCATAGCACAATCCTTGAAACCTTATGCCTTGTTACTACAACGGGCGAAATTCTAACCCACAAAAGTAAATGAAATTAGCATTTATCTAAAAAGATTGCTAAAAAATGGCAAATATTAGTCTAGTAGTATAAACTTTTATTAGCATAAAAGGCTAACTATTCTTTACTATACAGAATCAATATAGCGCGATTCTCCCTAGACTCACACTAGGCGTATGCGCACTACACGCACGCCGATACGCCAACGCACCCCCATTAAGCAATAGAATTTTAAGAAATATCATAAGGATTTTTCGGCACAATGCGTGCCTACCCAAAGCCACCCTAGAATCCATATAGTTGCTTACAGCTAGATTCTAGCTGTATTCTAGAGGCTATTTCACTGCAAGGATCTTATATGTCTGCTATCACCAAGGATAATCTCCCCCTACTCACCCAAGCCGCAAATGAGCTGCGCTATCTCTGTGCTGATATTGTCCAGCAGGCTAATAGCGGACACCCCGGCGCGCCTATGGGGCTTGCTGAAGTAGCAGTCGTGCTATCCCACCACCTACGCCTAAACCCCAAAAATCCGCGCTATCTCAATCGCGATCGCCTAGTCTTTAGCGGTGGGCACGCAAGTGCGCTTGTGTATAGCCTGCTGCATTTATGGGGCTTTGAAGTGAGTATGCAGGATTTACGCTCTTTCCGCCAGCTTGATTCTCTCACGCCCGGACACCCAGAGTTTGCCCACACGCCCGGAGTAGAGATCACCACAGGACCACTAGGGCAAGGGATCGCCAACGCCGTGGGATTTGCTATGGCACAAAAGCGTGCTAATGCTATGCTAGAAAAAGTGGATTCTAGTGCGGTGCGTGAAAATGGAGTGCGTGAAAATAGGGCGTGTGAAAAAATGGATTCTAGCGATGTGGATTCTAGCAAGCCCATATCTAAGCCTATTTTGGATCATTATGTATATTGCCTGTGTGGCGATGGGGATTTGCAAGAGGGCATTAGCTATGAGGCTTGCTCGCTTGCTGGCTTACACCAGCTAGAGAGACTTATCATCATCTATGATAGCAACGGCATAACCATAGAGGGCAGCACGCAAATCGCCTTTAGCGAAAATATCCGCGCGAGATTTGAGGCACAGGGCTTTAGCGTGTTTGAGTGCGATGGGCATAATCTTTTAGCCATAGATTCTGCCCTAGAATCCGCCAAAGCCTCTCCTAAGCCAAGCCTTATCATCGCGCAGACCACCATAGGCAAAGGCGCGCTAGAGCTAGAAGGCAGCCATAAAACCCACGGCGCACCGCTAGGCACAGAGCTTATCGCCAAAGCCAAGAAGCAAGCGGGCATAAGTGAGCAAAGCTTTGCTATCAGTGATGAAGTGGGCTTTGTCTTCCGCGCTTGTATGGAAAAGGGTGCGAGCCTAGAAGCCTTGTGGGAGCAGGCTCTAAGCCCACAGGCAAAGGCTATGCTAGCGACACTCACCGCGCCATTAGAGCAAAAAGTGGATTCTATCTCCTACCCCACTTTCACGCAAGGCGACTCCCTAGCCACGCGCGTAAGCAATGGCAAGATCCTAAATGCCATCGCCAAAGCCCTGCCAAACTTCATCGGCGGCAGCGCGGATCTCGCCCCTAGCAACAACACTGCCTTGCTGGATTCTAGCGATTTCCCTAGTGGCAATAATCTCCACTTTGGCATTAGAGAGCATTCTATGGGCGCGATTTGCAATGCCTTTGCCAACTACGGGCTTTTCCTGCCATTTTGCGCGACATTTTTTGTCTTTAGCGATTATATGAGTGCGAGCGTGCGGATCGCTAGCATTATGAGGGCAAAGGTGTTTTATATCTTCACGCACGATTCTATCGGCGTGGGTGAAGATGGCGCGACACATCAGCCAATCGAGCAGCTAAGCCACTTCCGCGCTATGCCCAATCTCCTTCTCTTCCGCCCAGCCGATGCGCAAGAAAACATCGCTTGCTGGCAAGTAGCCCTAGAATCTAACGCGCCTAGTGCCTTTGTGCTTTCACGCCAAAATCTCCCTGTGCTCTCCCCTGTGGCAAAAGCTCAAGCCCAAAGGGGAGCGTATATCAAGCAGGATTCTAGCCTAAGCGATCAAGCGCAAATCACCCTACTTGCAAGCGGCAGTGAAGTATCACTCTGCCTACAAGCCCAAGAGCTACTAGAATCTAGCGGTGTGCCTACGCGCGTGGTGAGTATGCCCTGCTTTGAGCTTTTGTGCGAGCAGGATCCTAGCTACCACAAAGAGCTTTTTGCTGGCAAAGTGCTAGCCGTAGAAGCCGCTAGGGGTGATGAGCTGTATCGCTTCGCAGATTTTGTGCTAGGGCTAAAAAGCTTTGGCAAGTCGGCTAAGGGCGAGCAGCTTTTCACACATTTTGGGCTTAGTGCAGAAAATATCACTAGAGTCGCAAAAGAGCTTTTATGCTAAAGCACACATTTAGGATCTGTGTAGGTGTGCTACTTGTGCTAGCCCTAGCCCACGCTAAAAAGTCCCCACAATACATCACAGACTCTAAAGACTTTAGCTCCATAGGTATCGATCGCCACGATATAGAATCCGTAGTAGAAAAAGTCTCAACCAAGCTCCTAGAATCTAGCTTCGTGCGTGAGCTACAAGGGCAGAAGATCCTAGCCATAGCTGATTTGCGCAACTTAACGCAAGAAGATATTGATGTAGAGTTTTTAAGCCGCAAGATCACACGCACATTGCGCAAGGGCAAGAAATTTACCCTTACAAACGCCATAGCCGGCAGCGGCTCTAGCACCGATAGCTTAATCACAGATTCTAGGAAGCTTACCAAAGACAAACGCTTCAACCAATACACCACCCAAGAAGATGGCACACTCCTAGCCCCAAACTTTTCCCTTAGTGGCAAGATCATCGAGCGTAGAAAAAGTGTAGGCGATAAGGTGCGAGTGGATTATGACTTCCTTTTCGTGCTAACAGACCTAAAAAGCGGGCGAGTAGTATGGGACGATGAAGAAAACATCGCCAAAGCCATTGATAAATCCCAAGTCGCGCGATTTAGCAAGCTAGGGGCTGGGACTTGTGAGGGCGGCGATGCGATCGCGTGTGAGAGAGAGGCGCAAGCCGCGCTAGATTCTAGCGATTATGAGAGTGCGCAAGAGCTTTTTAAGCAAGCGTGTGATTTAGGCAATCGCCAAGCCTGTGAAAACGCCGCCTATATCAAGCGCACACTAAAAGAGCAAAAAAAGCAAGAGAAAAAGGCAAAAGCGCAGGCGAGAGACGGGCGATTTGGGCTAAGTGTGGGCGCGGACATTGGCTTTGGCGGGGGGAGTGCGAATATGGCTCCTACGCCTTATAGCTCTAAGCCAACTACTAGCAGCGGCGGCAGTAGTGGCAAGGGATTTATCCACTATACTGATGGGGAATACTCCAAAGATATTTCATCAGTGTATATGCTTAAAGCTGGGCTATGGTATCGGCAGAAAAATGGCATATATCTCAGTGCCGATGTGCTCTATGGCGGCTTTCAGGCTAAAACTTATGACTCGCCCTATCAATTTACCTGCACGGGCAATAGCTATGGGTATTGCAGCTGGGAGGGCGTGGATATTACAGGGCTAAAGTTTGATCATAAGCTTTTTGGTGGTGGGGCGCGTGTGGGCTATGCGATCTCAAGTAGTGATAATAGCTTGGCATTAGTTGGCTTTGTGGGTGGAGGCGCGCTCAAAGATGTAGGCTCTAGTATGAAAAGTGTCGGGGGCTATGTCATCAACCAAAAGCTTGATAATCTCTTCCCATTTTGGGAGATAGGGCTTATGCTAAGCTTTAAATATGTATCGCTAGAGACAAGCTATCGGCATTTGTTGAATGGCAAAGATGATAAAAGCTGGGCGAGTATCGGGGCGTTTAATGTGGGGGTGGGATTTTTGCTCCCGGTATGGTAGGCGGTGCTACGCGTTGGCTTTGTGCTGGGGGGATTCGGCTTTGGGTAGGCAATGCGATTGATTGCACGATTTTTTGGGCAACCGCAGACCTCTAGTCTAGCTCTGCCCCAAAAATCGTGCAAAACAACCACAGCCCCACTGCAATTCCTAGAATCCTAGAAAATATGAACAAAAGCAAAAAGTGGACTCTAGGATTTTAACTATGGATTACCACGCCTTGCAGGGCAAGGCTCGCAATGACAAAAAAAGCAATGGATTGCTTCGGTCGCTTTGCTCTCTCGCAATGACAAGGGGGCGGATTTTTCACACGAGACACGATTATCTTCTTCTAGGATTCTAGGAGTTGCGGTGGTGCTTTCAAAAATGGATTCTAGGGATAACGCCCTTTCTGTCATCGCGAGCGGTGCTTGCACCGCGTGGCGATCCACACTAGAATCCACTTTTTTACTATGGATTACTAAAGAAGCTACGCTTTGCCACGACTTCCTAGCAGAAGTCTCGCAATGACAAGAAAAAGGCGTTAATATAAAAAGTGGATTCTAGGGATAAAAGGAGCAAAAGTGGATTCTAGGATTTTGACTATGGATTCTAAAGAAACAAGCGCACATCGCCGAGCGGTATCCCTTGTTTTCTAAAGAAGCTACGCTTTGCCACGCCTTGCAGGGAAAGGCTCGCAATGATGATATAAACGCGGATTCTAGTGTGGGCTGGATCCTAGCTCCTAGCTTCCCTGCGCACACCCCACGCACAAGCTCACGCTATCTCAAGCACTCTGCCACCTTGCGCTATCAAGCAAGCCACACAATCGCCGCTAGCAAAGCTCCCTGCACTGCCCACAGCCCTACCCCACGCAAAAGCCACGCCCACGCAGCGCACAAGCTCACAAAACACGCCCTTCACAACACCACGCCAGCAATCCACCTCCCCCCCACCAAAAGCCCTAGAATCTCGCCACACAAACACCGCAAGATCCCTGCCACGCACCGCCACATCATCACCCTAGGCATAGGCGCAAATCTCGGCACAAAGCAGGCGATCTGCCAGCGATTTGCCCATTTGCTAGATTCTCTCACGCGCAATAGGCATTGCAGCTTGCTTGCTACAAGCCCGATTTTGCGTAATCCGCCCTTTGGCTACGCCAATCAGCCCCATTTCTACAATGCCATTATCACGCTACGCACAAGCCTAAGCATAGTCGAGCTTTTTGGGCTTGTGTTTTACCTAGAGCGGCGATATGGCAGGGGGAGAAAAAGAGCGTTTAAAAACGCGCCTAGAACGCTTGATATTGATATAATTTTCTATGATAAAGTGATAATAAAGCGAGCGTATCTTACAATCCCACATAAGCAATTTCACACGCGGGATTCTGTGCTGCTTCCACTAGGCTTTGTGCTATGGCAATGCTAGAATCCAAATCCACCAATCTACAAGGAGTAAGCTGTGCAGACCTTTACTTTCACAGGAGAGACACCAGCAGAAGCTCTCAAAAAGGCGCGCGATGAGCTAGGCGATGATGCGATGATTTTAAAGACCCAAGAAGTGCGCAAAAAGAGCTTAAATCAAAGCGCGCTCTATGAGCTAGTGGTAGGGGTAGAAGATGCTATCGCGCCACAGCCTAAAGACACCCCGGAAGAGACTGCCAAGCCCCTGCCAAACAATAGTATCCAAAAACGCCTTGAAGCCATAGCAGAGAAAGAAATCGCCGCGAAAAAAAAGCAGCGCAGCCTTAGCCATATCTTTGATGATGATGTAACCATCGAGCTATCAAACACTGTGCGCGAGATCAGCAAGCTAGCAGGGCTGCCTACCTCTATGCCAGATGCCTCCGCGCTTCTAGCAAAAGCCCAAGAAGCCCAAAAGGCAAAGAGCCAAGCAAGCGAGCCTATCGAGCTAGCCGAGCTAGAATCCACCCCCAAAATCCCCAAAGGCTATGCAAACACAACCCCCCAAAAAGCCCAAACACAAAGCCTAGAATCCAAAGCCCCAGCACCAGAATCCACACAGCAAACCCCAGAGCTAGAATCCACTTTAGAGACAAAAGAGGCAAGCACCCCCCCTGCCAAAACCACTTTCACGCCCATTGATGATACAAGCAGTATCAAAGATATTCAAAATGAGCTAAAAAAGCTTAATGACAAAGTCAAGCTCATACAAAACACCCTGTGGGACGAGAAATCCCCCAAAAATATGGGCATAGAAATCCCCAAAGAATTTGCCGAAATCTATCGTATCGCTAAAAATAGCGGTATGAATAAGGCGCATTTAGAAGAGATTATGCGACTAAGCCTAGAGTTTATGCCGCTAAAAATGCGCGAGCAGAGCCAAACCATACGCCGCTACTTCCGCGAAGTGCTGCGCAAGATGATCTACTGCCGCAAGGAAAATAGCGTGGGCAAAAAGATCATTATGCTAGTAGGTCCCACAGGGGTTGGCAAAACGACTACCCTAGCAAAGCTTGCAGCACGCTATTCCCAGATCCTCCCAGAGAAGAAAAAGGTAGGCATTATCACGCTTGATGACTATCGTATCGGGGCTATGGAGCAGCTCGCGTGGTATGCGAGAAAAATGCGCATTAGCATAGATTCTGTGAGTGAGAGTGATGATTTTATCAACAAAATCGAAGCCCTAAGCTATTGTGATTATATCTTGATCGATACTGCTGGACACTCCCAGCACGATAGAGAGAAAATCAATGAGCTAAAGCGATTTATCCGCAATGATGACTATAAAATTGATGTAACACTTGTGCTATCTGCTAGCACCAAATACGAAGATCTAAAGGACGCTTACACTGCCTTTGGCGAGCTTGGGATAGATACTTTCATCTTTAGCAAGCTTGATGAAGCGCGTGGGCTTGGCAATATCTTTTCCCTTGTGTATGAGACCAAAAAGCCCATAAGCTACCTAACCATAGGGCAGGAGGTGCCAAGCGATGTTGTAATAGCAGATAATATGTATTTAGCCGATTGTCTTATTGGTGGGTTTTTCTACCCTAACAAAGCCCAATAAGGAGCTAATATGCAGAGAAATCAAGCCGCCAACCTAGAATCTATGATGCAAAATAGCAAAAAAAGCACCGCAAAATTCATCGCCATAACTTCAGGCAAGGGCGGTGTAGGCAAGTCCAATATCTCGGCAAATCTCGCCTACTCGCTTAATAAGCTAGGATACAAAGTCGGGGTCTTTGATGCAGACATTGGGCTAGCAAATCTTGATCTAATCTTTGGCGTAAAAACAGAGAAAAATATCTTGCACGCGCTTAAAGGGCAGGCGGATTTTAAAGAAGTGGTCTATGAGATTAGCAAAGGGCTATATCTAATCCCGGGCGATAGTGGGGAGGAGATCCTTAAATATTCTGCTTCAAGTATGCTAGCAGATTTTGCTAGTGAGGCGGCGATTTGGGATCTCTTTGATTATGTGATAGTCGATACGGGAGCTGGGATTAGCACGCTGACGCAGGCATTTTTGCAAGCAAGCGATCATATCATTGTCATCACTACCCCAGAGCCAAGTGCCAAAGCCGATGCCTATGCTATGCTAAAGGTGAGTTCAAAATTTACTAATGAATGTATGATGCTTGTAAATATGGCTTCTTCAAGCAATCAAATCAATCAAGTTTTCACCACAATCGCTAATGTCGCTAAGGCAAATATCCCCAATCTCTCGCTCACACTTCTTGGAGGCTTTGAGCATAATGCCGCGGTAAAAAAGGCGATTTTACACAGAAAGCTCATCTGCCAGAGCGAGCCACACAATATCTTCTCACTCACAATGCAAGAGGTCGCGCAAAATCTCATCAACAAAGTGGAACATAATATGCTTAACACACCTAAGAAAAGCATTGGAAGCTTTTTTAAGCGTTTGCTAGGATATTTGTAAAGGACTACTATGCGTGTATCAAATTTTATCAATCTCTCTGTTGTCTCGGGCTTTTTCATAGGGCTTGCCATTGGGATTATGAAATTTGAAGAGCCAGAGCATATGCTCTTTATGACTATTGTCGTAACGATCTCTATGTATTTGATCTCACTCACAATGGCAGCGATATATATCTATATCATAGAGCCTAAGCGTTCTATGCTTGCTAATAAAGAGCTTATCGAGCGACAGCTAGAGTATTTTGATAGTGAGTTTGATCAAACAGAGCGGCAGGCGCGTGCCATTAGGCAGTTTATCAGTAACTTTGACTTCACAGAAGACAAAGAAGTCTCCAAGAAAAAGGCGCAAAAGTGAGAAGCAACGGCTATGCAAATGAGAAGCAATTCTCTCAAGATCAGCTAGCGATACAATATCTCCCGGCTGTCAAGGCTATGGCATATCGTATGAAAGAGCGGCTACCATCTCATCTTGAAGTAAGCGAGCTTATCTCTATTGGCACAGAGGAGCTTATCAAGCTTGCTAGGCGATATGATGAAGGCTTGAATGACTCCTTTTGGGGCTATGCTAAATCGCGCGTGTATGGGGCTATGCTTGATTACTTGCGCTCGCTTGATGTCATCTCACGCGCCAATCGCAAGCTTATTAAGGCAATTGATATAGAGGTGAGTAAATACTTCAATGAGCACGAAGAAGAGCCAAGCGATGAGTATCTCTCTAGTGTGCTTGGCGAGAGCGTGGAAAAGATCAAAGAAGCAAAAATCGCTTCAGATATTTATATGCTAGTGCCAATCGATGAGCAATACAACCTAATGGAGCCTACCAATATCATCGACAAACTAGAAAAAGAAGAATTGATAGAAAAAATCCACAATGTCCTAAAAAGCTTTTCAAAGCGCGAGCAGCTCATTATCCAGCTTTACTTCTTAGAGGAGCTAAATTTGAGCGAAATCAAAGAGATCCTAAACATCACAGAATCCAGAATCTCACAAATCACCAAAGAAGTGATTAAAAAAATCCGCAATAGCTTGGGAGAAAGATAATGGCTGATATACTAAGTCAAGAAGAAATTGATGCGCTACTTGAAGCTGTCGATGATGGCGAGAGCGATGAGGCACTCCAAAAGCAAGATATCCTCCCGCAAAAGTCCGTAACGCTCTATGACTTCAAGCGACCAAATCGCGTTAGCAAGGAGCAGTTGCGTGCTTTCCGCTCGATCCACGACAAAATGGCTCGCGCACTCTCTAGCCAAATCTCAGCGATTATGCGCTCCATTGTAGAAATCCAGCTCCATAGTGTCGATCAAATGACTTATGGTGAGTTTCTAATGAGTCTGCCAAGCCCCACGAGCTTCAATGTCTTTTCTATGAAGCCTCTTGATGGCACAGGGGTTTTAGAGATAAATCCTAGCATTGTCTTCCCTATGATTGATAGGCTTCTAGGTGGTAAGGGCGATCCCTATGATAATTCACGAGAGTTTAGCGATATTGAGATCAATTTGCTTGATACGATTTTGCGCCAGATTATGCAGACGCTAAAGGACGCGTGGAGCTCTGTAACAGATATGTTCCCCAGCATTGATGCCAAAGAGTCAAGCCCCAATGTCGTGCAAATCGTGGCGCAAAATGAAATTGTCATTATGGTGGTTATGGAGCTTATCATCGGGCATAGTAGCGGTATGATCAATATTTGCTATCCTGTTATCTCGCTTGAAACCGTGCTACCACGCCTTGGCAGCAGGGACTTAATGCTAGGTGAAACTAGCAGTAAAAAGTCTCGCAACAAAGAGCTGCAAGCTCTAATCGGTGGGGCTGATGTCAATGTCGAAGCATTTATCGGTGGGACAAATCTAAGCCTAAAAGAAGTGCTAGATCTCCAAAGTGGCGATGTCATACGGCTTAATGAAACTGCGAGCAATGATGTGATTGTAAGCATTGATGGCAGAGATAAATACCTTGCCACTATTGGCTTGCAACGCTTCCGCAAGAGCATAAAGATCCAAGAAGAAATCCTGACAGAAAAAGACAAGGTCAAAGAGATTCTAGAAATGCTAGAAACCCAGCGTAAAAACAAAATCGATGATGAAGAAGACGATGATGAAGAAGAATGATAGAGTAGAAATGCTAGAATCCACTTTTGTAACGCACGCTAAAGGATTATAAATGGAACAATTCATCAAACTTCTTGCCCAAGAAGCGACACAAACCATAGAAGGGCTCACAGGCAGCACACCTACTATCGCAAATGTCAAGAGCGGGGCTGTGGCTGATTTGGTGAAGAATTTTCCTTGCGCGATAACAACCATCAGCTTCACAGGTGATACTATCGGCACCATAGCCATAATCAATCCAATCGATCTTACCACCGCCTTATCAGACCTTATGCTAGGGGGCGATGGACAGAGCCAGCCAGAAGCGACTAATGATGATCTAGACGCGCTAAAAGAAATCAACTCCAACATTCTAGGCGCGGTATCTACGGCTATGGGATCGCAAAAAGATCTTCCTAAAATCAGCTTCGCCCCACAAAAAATAGAAATCATACAAAACGCTAACTCACTTGGCGGTTTTACAGAAGCCTATGAGTTTTCTTTCTCGCTTAATTCTATCAACTCTAATACATTTTTCCTTGTGTCTCCGTCATTTTTGCAGCTCTTCAAGGCAGATGCGAGCGAGGGTCAAGCAGATACTATGGGCGATGGTCAATCACGCTCAATGCTCCACCCCGATGAAATCCGCAATATCGGTATGCTGCTTGATGTTAAACTAACCGTTAAAGTCCGCATAGGGCAAAAAAAGATGCTTTTAAAAGATGTCATCTCTATGGATATAGGCAGCGTTGTAGAGCTTAATCAGCTAGCAAATGATCCTTTAGAGGTGCTTATTGATGATAAAGTCATAGCCAAAGGTGAAGTGGTGATTGTCGATGGAAACTTCGGCATACAAATCACAGATATAGGCACAAAGCGCGAGCGATTAGAGCAGCTTAGAGGCTCTTAATCTTGCTATCCTAAACGCTACAAAGGAGGAGATATGAGCTATGCTAAAACCCTAGATAAGCAATCACTTGATAAAGAAATCCAATTTATCCGTGAAATTATGATAGAAATGCTAGAGCAAGTTGATAAAGAAGTGTGCGACTTTTTTCTATCATTACACTCTAAGCTCCAAGCTAGCACCAACACCACCAAAGATCAATCCAACTTCCAAGCTATCCGCGAAGAGCTGCACATCATCAATCGCGCTGGTAAAACACTAGAAATCATCAAAGCCCTATCACTCTACAATATCCTAATCAACATTGTAGAAGAGCGATTTAATATCAATCGAGAAAAGCCTCTAGATCGTATGCAAGATGCCTATGATGATCTCTTGCACAAGGGATTTGATAGGCAAGATCTTGATACAATCCTAGAATCCATCTGCTTCTACCCCGTCTTTACCGCCCACCCCACAGAATCTAGGCGTAGGACATTTTTAGAAGCGCATTCTGAGATCACGCAAGATTTACGCAAGATCTTTGAGCTAGGGGACACAAAGGCAAAAGACCATATCCTATACCGACTCCACCTACTTTGGCAGACCAATCTCGTGCGCACGCAAAAAATCGAAGTGCTTTTTGAGCTAGATAATTTACTTTTCATCGTAGAGAACTCTATCTTACCTTCAAGCCAAAAGGTGCTTGAATACATCGAAACTATGCTAGATCACCCGCTCAAGCACTCCCCCATACGCCTAGGAAGCTGGATAGGCGGCGATAGAGATGGGAATCCATTTGTTACAAATGATTTGATGATTGAAGTGATGAAAATCCAGCATAAACTCATCATCAAATTCTATATCAAAAAGCTAGAGCGACTTGTGCGTGAGCTATCTATCCATAATGACTGCGTGCAGCTCTCCCCAAGACTTAGCAAATCCATTCAAAAAGACATTGCAATCCTTGATGAAAAAACCGCGCAAGGCTGCGCTAGCGAGCCGATCCGAGCCAAACTCTATGTAATGATAAAAAAGCTCCAAAATCGCCTTGTCTATGTCAATGCTCCTAGCGCGATTATGCACACCTACTCCTGCCCACAAGAGCTGATCAATGATGCAGATATGCTCATAGAAAGCCTTGATAACATCTCTAGTAAATATTTGCGCCAATTTAGACGCTTTGTGCTTTTGGGTGGATTTCACCTTATGCGCTTAGATTTTAGAGAGCATAAGGATATTTTCGCCCAAGCACTTAGTGAGATTCTGTGCTTGCTTGGACTATGTGATAATGACTTTATGCGCTATAAAGAAGAGCGCAAGATAGAGGTGCTAAATGCCGCGCTAGCACGCCCTAAAATGGAGCTAGGCACGATTCAAGAGCAGCTAAGTGAAAGCACGCAAAATGTTATTGAAATTTTTATGCGCATAGCTTGGGGGAAAAAATACATTAACGAAAATATCCTAAAAACCTTTATCCTATCAATGACCACTGATGCGAGCGATTTGCTTTGTGTGCTGTGGTTTGCCAAGCAGACCGGGCTTTGGAAGCCAAGCAAAAGAGCGTCGCAAGAGATGATAGGGGCAAAGGCGGATTCTACAAAAGTGGATTCTAGTATGGATAGCACACAAGAAGACAAGCTACGCGCACGCATTGCTATCACGCCGCTTTTTGAGACGATTGATGATCTAAACCGGGCGGGTGGGATTATGCGCACACTTGTGGCAAACCCACACTACTCGCACTATTTGCGCGATCTTGGTATGCAGCAAGAAATTATGGTGGGATATTCGGATTCTAGTAAAGATGGCGGGATCTTTGCGAGCAATTATAGTCTCTATGGCGCGATCCAAGAGCTAAAGGCACTAGAGAGCGAGCTTGGCGTAGGATTTGTGCTATTCCACGGCAGAGGCGGGAGTGTGAGTCGCGGCGGAGGCACACTAGAATCCGCCCTGCTAGCCTCTCCACCTAGAAGCGTGCAAGGGTTTTTAAAGACAACAGAGCAAGGCGAGGTCATTAGCTCTAAATACCTAAATAGCTCTTCAGCGCAGTTTTTTCTCTCTACCACAATGGCAGCCCTGCTGAAAAAGACAAGCTATGATGTGTTTTGCGCACAAGAAAATCTCGCTACAACGCCCACAATCGCTGCAAAATGCTCTATCAATGCCCAGCACAAACAGCTTATGGAGCAGCTCTCACATATTTCCTACAAAACCTATCGCAAGCTCGTGTATGAGACACAAGGCTTTATCGACTACTTCAAAGCCGCCACGCCGCTAGCTTTTATCCAGCAGCTAAACCTAGGCTCTCGCCCCAGCAAGCGCAAAGACACCACAAGAGTGGAGGATTTACGCGCGATCCCTTGGGTGTTTGCTTGGACGCAAAATCGCTCCATAATCCCCGCGTGGTATGGACTAGGCAGTGCGCTTAGTGCCGTGGATCTAGTAGCCCTACAAGAATGCTACGCAGAATCCGAATTTTTCGCCGCGACTATTAGCAATATCTCGCAAGCCTTTTTGAAAGTGGATCTATGTATCGCCAAGCAGTATAATGACTTCGTGCAAGACCCTGCCATAGCCCAAGCGATTTGGAGTCAAATCACACAAGAATACGACAAAACCGCCCAAATGCTCCTTGCTATCCGCCAAGAGAGCAATTTGCTTGATAATGAGCCTACTTTGCAAAAGTCCATTTTCTTGCGCAATGATTCTGTGATGACGCTAAATCTCTTGCAAATTGAGCTTATCAAGCAATATCTAAGCACCCCCTATGAAGCCAAGCGCGCACGCCTAATGGAGCAAATCCACTCCACAATCATCGGCATCGCACAGGGCTTGCGCAACACAGGCTAAAGCTAAAAAAGGATTCTAGTGGGAAAGAAATTTATTTTAGGCATTAGTGGGGCGAGTGGCGTGCAGCTAGCTCAAGGCTTTTTGGCGCATTTGCCAAAGGATTTTAGCGTGCATATCATCATCTCAAGGGGCGTGATAGAATGCGCCAAATACGAGCTAGGGCTTAATGCCAAGCAGCTAGAATCCACTTTGCAAGCTGTGCGCGAAGATGTGCGGATTTGGAGTGATGATGACATCGGTGCGCCGGTGGCTTCTGGGAGCTTTGGCGCAAAGATTATGGCGATTATCCCTACAAGTATGGACGCACTTGCTAAAATTGCTTGCGGCATTAGCGATACGCTGCTTACACGCACAGCAAGCGTGATGATAAAAGAGCGCAAAACTCTCTTGCTAGCCCCTAGGGAAATGCCGCTCAATGCCATTGCCTGCGAGCATCTCCACAAGCTAGCAATGCTACAAGTAATCATCGCCCCACCCATCATCGCCTACTACTCTTATCCTAAAAATCTCCAAGAAATGGAGCGTTTTCTCTATGGCAAATGGCTAGATATTTTGCATATCCCAAATACTCTCTACACCCGCTGGGGCGAGCAAGGAGATAAGCACCCTGCCAAACAATCCGCCCCCCAAAAAAGCGGCACAAAAAGCTCCAAAAAAGACAAGCGATGAAGCACCCAATTGGCATATATCCGGGCACTTTTGATCCCCTTACAAATGGACACCTAGACATCATCAAGCGCAGTAGCGAGCTTTTTGACTCTGTGCTTGTAGCCATCGCACACTCTGCGAGTAAAAATCCACGCTTTAGTGTCCAAGAGCGGCTTGAGATGGCACAGCTTGCTACAAAAGATTTTAGCAATGTTGCGTGCATATCCTTTGGTGGGCTGCTTGCTGATCTTGCCAAAGCGCACAATGCTAGATTCCTAATCCGTGGCTTGCGTGTGGTGAGTGATTTTGAATACGAATTGCAAATGGGCTATACCAACACCTCGCTAAACCCACAGCTTGATACCATTTATCTTATGCCGACCTTGCAGCACGCTTTCATCAGCTCCTCTATCGTGCGCAATATCCTAGAGCATAATGGCAAAATCTCCCACCTAATCCCAGAATCCGTATTTCACTACATTTTGGAGCGCACACAATGTATGTAGCACTAGAAGGCATAGACACTTGCGGCAAAAGCACGCAAATAGCAGCCCTGCGCGAGCATTTCCCGCAAGCGATTTTCACCAAAGAGCCCGGTGGCAGCGCACTTGGTGCGACACTTAGGGACATCATTTTACACGCACATCATACAAGCGGTGATTCCATTAGCCACAGCCCCATTAGCAAAGAAGCGGAATTTTTCTTATTCCTAGCGGATCGCGCCGAGCATATCGCCAAAGTCATTAAGCCAAATCTTGATCGCTTAATCATAGCCGATCGCTCACTCATCTCTGGGATCGCCTATGCCAAAGACCTGCCAGAATCTCAAGCGATCAATCTCCTTAGCACACAAGGGATCGTGCCGGATCTGTGCTTTGTGTTTGTGATTGATAAAGCTACTTTGCAAGATCGCCTAAGCACAAAGACTAAAGATGCCATAGAAACACGCGGTATAGAGTATCTCCTAGATATTCAAGATCGCATTATCCGCGCTGCTTGCAACACCGCTAAGCACACCATACACATCAATGCTGCAAACGACATAGCCACAATCACGCAAGAGCTTTGTGCGCATATCACGCACGCTATGGGATCGCGCTAGAATCCACTTTTGATGAAATGCCTAACTTGCGGGAGATTTTGCCTAAGCGTGCTATGCCAAGGCTGTTTAGATTCTATCCCTTTACGCCCTAGCGTGCGAGAGGTGATGGGCATTAAGGTCTATTGCTTTTATGGCTATGATGATGTGAGCTACTTGCTTAATGCCAAATACTACACTATAGGCTCTAGAATCCTAGCGTGCCTAAGCGACAAAGCCGCGCACTATTTCGCGCACACTTTCAGCGATACACAAGCCCTGCACACACTCACGCTCATAGGGATCGATGATTTTGTAAGGAGCTATTACTCCCATACAGGCGTGATTATGCGCTCCTTTGCCAAGCGCACAGCGATGAAAGCTCTCTATGGGCAGCTTAAAGCAGATAATCAAGTCTCTTATGCCGGCAAATCTCTTGCCTACCGCCAAGCCAACAAGCGAGGGCTCTCCTACACTGCTAAGGCAAAGGATCTCATCATAGTCGATGACATCATCACCACAGGCACAAGCTTTAGCGAAGCCATATCTGTGTGCGTGGATTCTGGTGCGAGGGTGCATTTCTGCTTATGCTTGTGCAATGCGCGAGACTAGGGCTTATGCCTTTAAGCTAAGTTTTGTTACAATGCGCGGCTAAATTCCCACACCAAACACATCAAAGGACATAGGGTATGGATTATAAAGACACATTATTGCTCCCAAGCACCACTTTCCCAATGCGCGGTAATCTCCCACAAAACGAGCCACAAACCTACCAAACTTGGAACGCCAATCAATATGCCTACAACACAATGTGTGCTAATCGCCAAAATAGCAAAGACTCTTTCACCCTGCACGATGGTCCGCCCTATGCCAATGGGCATTTACACATAGGACACGCACTCAATAAGATCCTAAAAGACATCATCATAAAGTTACATTACTTCAAGGGACAAAGCGTGCGATACACGCCGGGCTGGGACTGCCACGGACTGCCCATAGAGCAGCAAGTAGAAAAAGAGCAGAGCAAATCTTCTCTCTCTACAAGTGCTTTCCGCGCACTATGCAGGAAGCACGCGCAAAAGTTTCTCTCAATCCAAATGCAAGAGTTTAAAGACTTAGGCGTGCTTGGGGACTTTGCTAATCCATATAAAACAATGGATTTTGGCTTTGAAGCTAGCATTTATCAAGTGCTAGCACAAGTCGCGCAAAAAGGCTTGCTAGCTGAGCGATCAAAGCCAATTTTTTGGAGCTGGGCGGCTAGATCTGCTCTCGCAGAAGCAGAGGTAGAGTATAAAGACAAAGAAGATCATTCAATCTTTGTGGGATTCCCACTCACCAAAGAGAGCCTACAAGCCCTAAAGCTTGACACTCTTGCCACGCATAAACCTATCCAAGCAGTGATTTGGACAACTACACCTTGGACACTTCCGGCAAATCAAGCCATCTGCTTGCACCCAAATGAGAGCTATATCATCACACAAGAAGGCTATATCATCGCCAAAGCCTTGCTAGAATCCATTGTGCAAGAGGGCATAAGCAAGGGCAAGATTCTAGCGGAGCTGCAAGGCAGCAGCTTTGAAAACTATCGCGCCATAAATCCGCTAAATGGCAGAGAGTCGCTACTCATTGTAGGTGAGCATGTGCTAATGAGCGGTGGAAGTGGGCTTGTGCATAGTGCGCCCGGACACGGGGAGGAAGACTACTTTGCTTGCTTGAAATATGAGCTAGAAGTGCTTATGCCTGTTGATGATAGAGGCTGCTATGATGAGAGCTTGCGCGAAAAGGGGCTCTTTAGGGCAGAAGATGTGGGGCAGTTCATCGGTATGCGTGTATTTGACGCCAATGAAAAAATCCTGCCATTGCTTGGGGAGCATTTGCTAAAAAGCGCGAAGTTTATCCACTCCTACCCACACTGCTGGCGCACACACGAGCCTGTGATCTACCGCGCGACAAAGCAGTGGTTTATCCTTATGGACAAGCCCTATCATAATGGCAAAACTCTGCGACAAGTCGCCCTAGAAGCCATTGAAAAAACGAAATTCTACCCAGAATCCGGACGCAACAGAATCCGCACAATGATAGAAAACCGCCCTGATTGGTGTATCTCTAGGCAGCGGGCGTGGGGCGTGCCTATTGCATTTTTTGTCGAAAAATCTAGCGGCAAAGCGATATTGGATTCTAGTGTGCTAGCGCATATTGGCGAGATATTTAGCAAAAAGGGCTGTGATGTATGGTGGGAGCTAGATAATGCCAAGCTGCTCCCAGAATCCCACAAGCACAGAGCAAGTGAGCTAGAAAAATGCCAACATATCCTTGATGTGTGGTTTGATAGCGGCAGCACTTGGTTTGGCGTGCTAAAAAGTGGATTCTACGATGCAGGTAATTTCCCAGCAGATATGTATTTAGAAGGTAGCGATCAGCATAGAGGGTGGTTTCAAAGCTCTTTGCTGCTAAGCTGCGCACTTCAAGGCATAGCACCATATAAATCAGTGCTGACGCACGGCTTTACAATGGATGAGCGCGGTGAAAAAATGAGTAAATCTAAAGGCAATGTAATCCTCCCACAAGAGGTGCTAAAAAGCTCTGGTAGCGAGATCTTGCGCCTGTGGGTCGCACTAAGCGACTACCAAAACGATCAAAAAATCTCTAAAAATATCTTGCAACAAGTAGGCGAGCAGTATAAAAAGCTCCGCAATACGCTGCGATTCTTGCTAGCAAACTGCAATGACTTGCAAACCCTAAGCGACCCTAAGGACCTAAGCCAAATTGATCGCTTTATCATAAAGCTTGCTAGAATCCACTTTTTGCGCGTGCAAGAGGAGTTTGCTAATTATAACTTTGCAAGCGGCTTGCAAACACTTATGCACTTTATCACCAATGATCTAAGCGGGATCTACCTTGATTTGTGTAAAGACAGCCTATACTGCGATAGTGCCGATGACAAGGGGCGCAGGGCGAAGCAAAGCGTAATGGCAGCAATCGCTAGCAATCTATGTGCCTTGCTTGCGCCAATCCTTACCTACACGATCAATGAAGTCTTGCAGCACGCCCCAGAGATTGTGCGACAAGGATCACGCGATGTGTTTGATTTGCGCATAATCGCACTCTATGATGTGGAGCCAGAAGCTGACTTTGACTTTGCTATCCAGCTACGCGATAAATGCAGCGAGCTACTTGACACGCTAAAAAAGGATAAGCGCATTAAATCCGGGCTTGAGCTATGTATAGAAGGGGATTTTGGGGACTTTACAGAAGTGGCACAATGGCTTATCCTAAGTGAATATGCCCCAAAAGAGCAGATAAGTAGCTTTACGCTAAATGGCAAGACTTTTAGGCTTTCTACAAGCGCGGGCTATCGCTGCGAGCGTTGCTGGCGATATATGGCAGCACGCGAAGGGGGATTGTGTGCGCGATGTCAGGAAGTTTTAGCGCGATGAAGCTTGGGATCATCGACTATGGCGCGGGGAATCTAGGCAGCTTGCGCAATGCCTTTGCAAGCTTGCATCAAGAAGCTGTATGTGTCAAAAATCCCGATGAGCTACACCTATATGACAAGCTGATTTTGCCCGGAGTCGGGGCATTTGGCGATGTGTGTGCGGTCATTAGGCAAAAAGGCTTTGATGAAGCAATCACACAATATGCAAAACGCGGTCGCTATATCCTAGGTGTATGCTTGGGTATGCAGCTACTTTTTGATACAAGCTATGAGTTTGGAGAGCATCAAGGGCTTGGGCTTATAGCAGGCGAGATTGTGCGCTTTGCCAATGCGCCTAGGCTTCCACACATCGGCTGGAATCAGTGCTTTTTCACACAAAGCGGCACTGCACACACACTTTTGCGCGGTATTGATAATGGGGCATTTTTATATTTCGTGCATTCTTACCACGCGTGCTTGCGCGATGAGAGTGTCGCGCTTGGTGTGTGTGATTATGGCGATAGATTCCCCGCCATAATCGCAAAAGACAATATCCTAGGTATCCAGCCCCACCCAGAAAAAAGCCATAATACAGGCTTGCAAATCTTGCAAAATTTCCTAGAGCTATAATTGCAAGAAAATATCCACCCCTCTATAAAAAAGCGCGCAAGCAAAGATAATAAACAGCACCGCACTTATGCGATCAATCCACAAAAACACGCGAGCATTAAGCCATTTGCGCACATATAGCCCGACTAAAATCACCCCCACAAACCCACACACAAGCGAACAAAACAGCACAAAAAGCCCTAGCTCAAACCCACTCCCTGCAAAGGGAGCCACCACCACGACAAAAAACAAAATCGCCTTGGGATTAGAGAGATTGACCCCTAGAGCCTGAAAAAACCCCGCTGGCTTTGCCTGTGTATTTGCTCCTAAAATCTGTGCGAACTCGCTATTAGACATAGCCGGAGCGCGCAAAATCTTATAGCTAATATAGCCTAGATAGAGCGCACCAAACACACTAAGCAAGCCCTGTGCTATGGGAGTGCTCATTATATGCGCAAATCCAAAATACACGCACCCAAGATACACCAACCACCCGCAAATAATCCCACCAAGAGCGATAAAGGCGGGTTTAGCTCCAAAGCTAATGGTATTACGCAAGATGAGTAAAATATCTGGTCCGGGCGTGATCGCCCCTATAAATCCAACGATAAATACCGCTACATAGAGATTCCCAAACACCAAGGACACATCAGTAATTGTCATTGATCCGCTTCCGTAGCACAAGTATCGCACACACCAATACAAACAGCTGATACATCAAAAAGCCTATACCCACTCTTATCCATACATTTATCTAGCAAATCTTTTGCATCGACATACACATCTTGCAACTTGCCACACTTCTCACAGCTCACATGAATATGCTTATCGCTTGCTAGCTCGTATTTTTGCTTTTGATTTGGGGGCTTAATCTCTCGCAAAATATCCGCTTCACTAAGCGTGGCGATATTTTCATACACAGTCGCTAGAGAAATACTTGGGTGCAACTTCCTAATATGCGCATAAATCTCTTTTACACCTATATGCCCATTTTTTTGGATTAGCCGCAAAATCGCTAGTCTTTGCGGCGTAGATTTTAGGCTATGCTTATGCAAAAGCTCTCTAAAATCTCTATCCGTATGCACGATCGTTTGCATTGCCATATTAGCCCCTTATTTCTCACGCTCTTTGTGAGACCCCTGCGCTACACTAGAATCCACATCAAGCCCCAAAGAACGCTCTATGGTATGTAGCTTGCGACTTAGCTGCGCACTTGCAGTGATTTGTGTCATCATCACATAAATATTGATCATAAGCAACACCACAGCAAACATTCCTATGAAAATCACTATTTTCATCGACTTTTTTGCCACGCTTAATGCCAGATCCTTATTTGTCTCTTCGCTCATATAGCTCCTTTGTTTTGATATATACCCATTATATAGCGCAGACCAAGCGCACAGACAAACACTCCCACTGATACAAGCACTATACACGCCCCAAGTGCCACATCATACACAAATGAAAACCAAATCCCCCCACACATACACAGCAAACACACACCAAGAGATAAACAAAACTGCATAGCAAGATTTCTAGCAAACATCATAGCTATATATGCTGGGATAGAGAGCATAGAAATCACCAAGATAAGCCCCCCTGCACGCATACCAAGCACCACGCCAAATGCCGTTAGCACAAAAATCACGCTAACAAAAAGCTTAGTAGGCACTCGCTTTAATCGGCTAAACTCCATATCATACAAAACCGCTAGAATCTCCCTATAAAACACAACCACAAATGCGATAAGCACCACATCAAATCCAAAGAGCATATATATATCTTCTTTAGTGCTAAATGCAAGCGAGCCAAACAAATAACTCTCCATATTGATCTTATAGCCCGGAGCTAGTTCTATAAGCACCACACCAAGAGCCATACCAAATGCCCACGCAATAGCGATAAAAGTATCAAGCCTACCCTTGTGCCACAAAGTCGCATAGAGCAAAATCAAAGCCATAATCAATGCCGCACCTAGCGCGCCTAGTAGCACACTGCAGCCCAAAAACACCGCCACACCTACCCCACCAAATGCCGCGTGTGCCACCCCTCCGGCAAGAAACACACTTTTATTTGCCACAATAAGCGAGCCAATCAGCCCAGCACATATACTTAGCAGCACAGATGTGATAATAATATTTTGAAAAAATCCGCCACTACCTAGAATCTCAAGCACACCCACGCCCTAAATACTACCTAGAATCTATGAGTCTAGCTCTTCTGGAGATAAATCGCGCAAAAAGCGTTCTTTATCAAAATTTGCCTGCAAGTAACTGACGATTTCTTGTGTATCGACAAAGGCATTTTGCAAGCAGCTTGTCGCACCGGGCGATGGTGTCATATTAAATGTGATGCCTTTATTGGTGATGATCTTTTTCTCTCCAAGCTCTAGCTGTTTTTGTGTCCTATCCACCACTTGAGGACGCACCTCACCATAACCTTCAGCATATTCTATATCATCAAGCTTTAGCGATGGGATCAGCTTCTGCGCATCTTTTAGGAACAATCTCTTGCCAAAATACGGCAACTCAAACACGATATTCTTAAACACATAAGAGCGGATCTCTGCATCTTTGAGTAGATTAAACAACACCCCAAATACTTCTCTATGAAAATCAACTTTCCCTAGCTCAAAGCTAATACCGCTATACCAATGCTTTGATCGCTCAAGTTTAGGCATAGCAATAGCCGTTGGTCCAATCCGTGTCTTGCCCGATATGCTAATATCAGGGTCCCCATGCACTGCAGCAAATGGTAGCTTTGGATTTTGGACCATATAGACTTTGCCCTTTAGCAAATCAGGCACAAAGTAAAAGCTCCCAGCAATAGGTAAGCACCCAAGATCAGTGCCATAGCCCATAGACTGCGCTAAAACAAGTGAGTATGACCCAGCATTGACAAGCACAAACTTCGCAGTGATCACCTCGCCGCTTTTGGAGATAAGATAATACCCTTCATCATTGCGCTTAATATCTTTAACCCAAAAATTCAAAAACACCTTATTGTTTGGATTCTTCTCTTGTGCGCGTGTGGCGAAATCTTTACTTAGTCCTTCAAAGTCCATAGCACACCACGCTTCTCTATATCCAGATCCTACGACATTTTCAGGGCGATCACTCTTGCCATCACTTCCTAGGATAACGCTTGGCTCGATCTCTTTAATCATCTGCTTATCAAACCACTGCAAATCAGGAAACACAGACAAAAACTCTTGATGTCGTTTGTGCATAAACTCACATTCTGCATCGCCTACACCTATTGCCATTTTTTGTGTTTTAAAGATGACTTTATTTTGTAAATCGTGCTTTAGCGCGTAGTTGGTAACCTTTTGCGCAGCAAGCTTGACTTTCTTTGCCTTTTGGGCGGTGTAGTTTGTCTCAATTGAGCCATCGTGGATCGTTTGGGAATTGGCACGCACATTAGAACTCACCATAGCAATATCTGGGCATTTATCCACCACAGCGACACTCTTTATATCTGTGTATTCACTTAGCGTCCAAAACAACGCACACCCAGACACACCAGCTCCAATAATCACAACATCAAAATTATTTTCCATTCTCACTTCTCCTTAGACTTGGCACAAAGTTTGTCAAATAAATCGACTTCGCAAATATGCCCCCAAATATCACCTTGTGTATCTAGGGCACTTTGCATTCTAGGAATCGTGTGTTCAATGACCTTTTTATCCACAAATAGCGCACGATTGGCGTAACCTAACAAGACCGATATGTGATGACTGATAAGGATTATAGTATGAAAATTGTTAATTTTTTTTAAACTTTTGTAAATTTGTATTTGCATTTTTGTATCGATACTTGAAGTAGGCTCATCTAAGACAAGTAGCCTTGGCTCTCCGCATAATGCCCTAGCGATCAGCACTCTCTGCCTTTGCCCTCCGCTTAGCTCTGCGATAGCATTACGCGCTAAATGCGCTATCTCTAGCTTCTCTAGTGCTTCTAGGGCTTTGTGCTTTTGCGCCTTTGTCGCACGGAAGCCAAAGATTCTAGGCTCCATAAAGCCCATTAGCACCACATCAAGCACGCTAATGGGAAAATCTACATTGATACTTGTGTCTTGTGGCACATAGCCGATAAGACTTTTTGCGTGGTATATGCTTGGATTTGGGTAGATAATCTCCCCAGAGCAGGGCATAAGCAGCCCGATAAGCAGCTTGACAAGCGTGCTTTTGCCCCCTCCATTTGGACCAATCACTGCTAAAAAATCATTTTCATACACGCTAAAGCTCACATTTTCTAAAGCATTGTGTTGCATACCATCATAGGCAAAATGCAGATCCTCACAGCGCAGAATCTCGCGCATTACTGCTCCTTAATCTTGTGCGCAAAGGCATAGAGGCTCTCTTCCCAATTCTCATTTAGGGAGTCTAGAATCTCCACATTTAAGCCAAGTGTTTTAGCGATGGATTCTGCGCGCTCTTTGTCAAACTGCGGCTGGATAAAGAGTGTGCGGATACGCTTTTGCTCTACAATTTTTGGCAAGCGGTTTAATGCCTTTAGCTTAATCTCCTTGCCATCTTCTTCTAGGGCAATTTCTTCAAGCCCAAATTCTTGTGCCAAATACCCAAATGCCGGATGTATCACCAAAAATGCCCTACCCTTTTGCTCTTTTAAAATTGCCCCTAGATCACGCTGGATTCTATCGATTCTAGCGAATAACGCGGCGAGATTCTTTGCATAGCTATCTTTATAAGCAGGGTTAATGGCACAAAGACGCTCATACATAGCTTGCGCCTTAGGCTTGGCGAGCTTTAGTGAAAGCCAAATATGCGGATCGTGGGCGTGAGTGCTAGAATCCACTTTTGTATGTGTGTGCTCATCGTGCCTATCGTGATCTAAAACTATATGCGCAAGATCGACATAAAGCAAGGCGCGATTAGTGCTTGCTAGACGCGCTTGCAAACTAGCCTCATAGCTCATACCCACGCCAAAAAATACTGCTGCTTGCATAAATGCTCGCGCTTGGCTGGGCTTAGGCTCATAAGTCTCAGGCGATACATCAGCTGGCACCACACTTCTTACCTCCACGCTATCGCCTGCAATCGCACGCACAAAATACGCTTGCGGCGGCACACTCACTAGCACAAGCGGCTTTTGCTCTGTGCTAGGCTCTGCTCCAATGCCACTAAGCCCCATAAACAGCGCAAACACGCAATATCTAATAATCATCATTGTGGATTCTCCAATAAGTCATAAAAATTAGTAATACCTGTAACCCTATCAATCAAAAGTTTTTTAGAAAATGCACCATTATGCTCCTTGCCAGCATAAAGACTTGTGATCACCACGCCTCCTAGCATATTTTTATACCTCCTAAAGAGTGTAGAGGTCTTCACACTCCACGCGCTGTGTGCTACCATAGCCCGCCCTTCATACTCGCCAATATAGAGCATAATATGCCCCTTTAGATAAAGCACACTGCCAAAAGGCACGCCGTGCTCTATGATGTAACGCTCCTTTTGCTTGCGAGATAAATGCGAGAGATCTTGCATACTCTTTTTTACCTGCGCTTGGGCAAGAGAATTTCTAGGAAGATATAGCCCATAATTAGCAAAAATATCGCGGATAAACGCCGAGCAATCTCTGCTTGCTAGGTAGCCGCCCCAGCCATATTTGTCTCCTAGCATTGTGTTGATAAGATCTGCGCTGCGAGCTTGGCTAAAGTCCCTAGGGAAGCTTGCTATATCTCTTGCGGCGATACTAGATTCTACTAATTGCGCCTTGCCCTGCATATCGCGCATTGGCACTAGCACTATATCGCGCTCTTTTAGGCTTTTTACCACGGGGAGGATCTGCCCTACTCGCGCATTGGCAAGAAACTTGCCCTTATGATAGAGGGGGATATTATCGCGCTCTGGCAGGATATAAGAAGACTTTTTTAGCCGCGCGATTTGCTTCTCATCAATTAGCCCCACACTATTTACTAGAATCCACCCAGCCACAAAGCCGCTCTCTATATGCGCCCAACGCTTGGTCGTATCATAGTGTGTAATCAGCACAGGCGTGCCAGCAAAAATCCACGAATTCTGCCATTGATCAAAGGGGAAGTCATCTTCTGTATCAAAGCGCATTTTTTCACTAGGCACGACACGGACATTGGTAGCTTGCGTGATAATCGCCTTTTGCGCAACACTAGGATAGCGCGCAATATCCATAGATTCTAAAATGCTTTGCGTAAATTCCTTGGTATTAGGCAGGCGATTCTCGCCAAATCCGGGCTTACTGCGTAAAGAGCCTTGCACCCAAAACACGCTTTTGACATCAGGGTTTGGCTTGGCAGACCAGGGGGAGAAATGCGCTTGTAGATAGGCTTCTTTTATCGCTTTTGCATTGCTAGGGTGCTTTGATACGCTATCATTGCTAGGCAAAACATAAAATCGTGCATCTTGCGGATATGCACTCACATCTTTTGCTATGGTGGTTACCTGCTTTTTGGCACAGCCTAGCATAAGGCTAGCAAGCACACATAGGATCAAAAAGTGGATTCTAGCCATTAGCCAAATACCTCTGCCAAGCGACTTTCATCAAAGCCCACAAGCACTTGCTTCTTGCCTGAATGTGTATAGACAATCACAGGGCGTTTGATAAGCAGCGGATACTCTAGCATTGCGTGGAGCTTTTGCTCTTGCGATAAATCCTGCGCCTTTAGCCCAAGCTTTTTATAAGTCGTGCCTTTGGTGTTTAGCAGCACTTCTGTCCCTACTTGCTCCGCAAGCCACGCTAAAAAAGTGGATTCTAGCGGCGTGGTCTTTACATCAATAAACTCATACGCAATCCCCCTAGAATCCAAATATTTGCGTGCCTTTTGCACACTGCCACAAGCCTTGATCCCATACACTACAATCTCTTCCATACACCACTCCTTGAATAAGACAAGCTAGCTAGCAAATTACTTATACCACTTTGCAGCATTGCAAATACTTTCGCAAAGCCATCTGCCCCACCATAGTAGGGGTCTGGCACTTCTGCGCCATCTAGTCCAAAATCCCCCAGCAAGGCGATTTTATCACTCTCAAATCCCATAGCTATAAGCGTAGCATAATTGCTCCTATCCATAGCCACTAGCAAATCCACATCGCTATGGGCATAGAGGCTTACTTGCTTGCTTGTGTAATGCGCTATATCAATGCCATTTTCTCGCGCAATAGCAATGGAGCGAGGGTCGATGGGATCGCCATTATGAAAGCCAGAAGTCCCAGCTGATGAAAACTCTAGCTTTGGGGCGTTAGCGTGGGGCTTATACAAGGCATTGGCAATGCCCTCTGCTAGCGGCGAGCGGCAGATATTCCCCAAGCACACAAAGACGATCTTCACCCTTTCTTGCTCTCTTAAATGCGCAAAAGTGGATTCTAGCTTCATTATCGCCCCTTTTTTAATAAGCTTTTTAAGCTGCTAGGCTTGATATTTCCGTGCAGTGAGGCATACATCCACTCGCCACACCACGCCATAAGCCCGATGAGAAGAAACATCGTGCGCGTGTTGGTATAATCAGCTTGTGCGATGATTTTAGAGCATAAACAAAACACCACCACCCCCACCACAAGCCAGAGCAAATTGGCATACTCATAGAATCCAAATAGCTCTTTATTACGATATAGCACTACCACCACACACAAAAACCCAAAGTAAAATAGCCATAAATCAATATATAAAAGTGGATTAGACTTGCCATAATAGGGCTGTATCGCATAGGCAAAAAGCACAAATAATGTCGTATTGATACTTGGCATATAGGCACTAAGCCACTCGCCCCATTTGTTAAAGATATTTAAGCGGATCTTGCACGCAGGCAGAGCAAGCGGGAGCAAGATAAAGCACACATACACAAACACATACACGCTAATATCAGCAATCTTCCACAAAACCACCCCGCCAAGCGTATCGCTAAAGGCATAAGCGATCTCATCGGGCTGATTTTGCATAATGCTTTGAGCAATACGAAATACCAGCACAAGCAAAGCCACCAAGCCGATGATAGATGCCGCGACCTTTTCTGTTGTATTGTGCTTTTTGCGACGGATAGAATACACGATAAACACCACGCACATCGCCACAAAGCACACAAGCAGTAAATCACTTGTAAAGTCATACGCCCTATGTGGATAAGAAAACACCAAAAAAAGCTGCGAAAATGTCGAGCTAAGGCTTGATACAATCAACGAAAGCAATACAAACACGACAAAAAAGAAAAACACCGAAGAAAAGATAATTTTACTCTCAACACCCTTCATTCACAATCCTAGCATAGCTTAAAAATTTTTTGCGACAAATCCATCTATCCCATCAGCAATCCCCTTGGCTAGATCTTTTTGATAGGCATCATTATTTAGTCGTGGGGCTTCAATCGGGCTAGAATTATACCCTATTTCTATCAACACCGATGGCATTAACGCCCCAGCCAACACCCAAAATGGACCCTCTCTCACACCGCCATCTGTGATGCCTTGATAATTCTGGCGCAGCTTTTTTAAAATCCCATATTGTATGTCGATAGCAAGCTTATTTGAGGCAAGCAGGCGATGAGAGTTAAGCGAGTTTAAGAAAGTCTGCTTAGAAAAATAATTCATCACATCAATATCATCTTTGTTTTCTTGCTCGGCGACATCGCGGGCGCGATCGCTTCTAGCCGTTGATAGGAAGTAGGTCTCCACGCCTTTGGGGGATTTTTTGGTTGTTTTGGGGACAGAGTTAGCGTGGATTGAGACAAACAAATCCGCATTTTTGGCATTCGCAAAATCGGTGCGCTCTTTGAGATTAAGATAAACATCTTTATCGCGTGTCATATAGGTGATATAGCCGCGCTTTTTTAGCTCCTTGTTCAAATGTGTAGCAACCTTTAGCACGATATGCTTCTCGCATACTTTTGTAACCCCAAGCGTGCCGCAATCCTTACCCCCGTGCCCGGGATCAATCACGACTTTGTAGCCTTTTTTAGGCTTTACCACGGGGCTTGTTGTGGGCTTTGGCGAAGGTGCTGGCGGAGTAGATTTTGGCGGGGTGGGGTTTGATGAAGCTGGCTTTGGCGGGGTGGATTCTACTGGCTTTTGGGGTGCAGGGGGGGCTTTGGGTGATTCTTGCTTAGATTCTTGCTTGGGTGGATTTGGCTTAGGCTGGGGCTTGGGGGATTCTGGAATTTTATCAACAAAGGATAGATAGAGATTGTTTTGCATAAGTTTGATTTGATAGACTAAGCCATTGCCATTAGTGATGACAAAACGCGTGATTTGCGGGGTGTTTTGTGCGATGGTTACTTGGGCATTACGGGGGAAGAAATACACCTTTTTGCCATTATCTAGCACGGCTTTTATATCAATATACACAGCATTGCTAGAGATTGCAACAGGCGTTAAAGCAAGATCCTCAACGCTTGAAGAAAATATGACCTTTAGGCTACTTGCGCCAAATGGGATAGAGTTTGTGATATGGAGTGCTTGAGCCTTGGCGATACAAATGCCTAACACAAAGACAAAAACTCGCCACACCCACTACTACCCCTGCGTGAGTTCTTCTATAAGCTCTTTTACACTGATGATTTTTTGGATTCTATATCCATTCGCGCCGCTAAAATACAGCCCTTCTGCCTTATCACCCAAATGCCCCTTACCCAAGCTATCGGCGATACAATAGCCCACTTTTTTTGCCTCTACACCTCTATGGCAAGGCGCGACACAATTACTCACACACTGCACCTTTGGGGCATTGCCCTCTTCTAGTCGCTTTAACACGCCTATGCGCAACGCCCTAGCAGGATAGCCCACAGGGGATTTCACAAGCTCAATATCTGCTTCTTGGATATGGGGCATAATCTCTTGATACGCCTTAGCATCGCACTCCTTCGTGCCTAAAAAGCGTGTCCCCATCTGCACGCCGCTTGCCCCAAGTGAGAGAAACTTATCAATATCATCTCTATCCCACACGCCACCTGCTGCTATGACAGGGATATTGCCCCAATTTTTCGCTTCTTGGACGATTTGTGGGACAATGGATTCTAGCTGAAACTCCGGCTTAAAGCAGTCTTCATACTTAAAGCCCTGATGCCCTCCACTTAGAGGTCCCTCCACCACGACTGCATCTGGGACACGCTTATACCGCTCCTCCCAACGCTTGCAAATAATCTTTAATGCCTTGACAGAAGAGACAATAGGCACGAGAGCTACATCGGGGAAATTTTTGGTAAATTCTGGCATATTTGTAGGCAGCCCAGCTCCTGTTACAATGATATTTGCCCCAGCCTCGCACGCATCGCGCACCACGCGCCCATAGTCATTGATCGCGTGCAAGATATTTGCACCAAGTGGATTGCTACCACAAATCTTACGCGCATTGGCAAAGATCTCATTCAAAGCGGTTTTGGAGTAGAAATTTATCGTCTCAAAGGGCTTATTATGCACAAGCTTTTCGACAAAGTGCATTTTCTTATAATATCCCGTGCCAACAGCAGAGATAATGCCAAGCGCACCTTCTTTGGCGACATTGCCAGCTAGCTCATCCCAGCTTATCCCCACACCCATACCACCTTGAAAAATGGGGATTTTTATCGTGTGTTTGCCTATTTTTAATGGTTGCAAAGGTTTTCTCATCTTTGTTCCTTATCGTATAATAGCTTTTAAAAACCTACGCTTACCGATTTGAATGATGTATTCTCCGCTTGTAAGCTTGAGATTTTCATCAACGATCTTTTGCTGATCAATCTTAAGTGCGCCTGCTTGTATATCTCGCCTAGCTTGAGAGGTAGAAGAGCAAAGCCCACCATCTTGTAGCACCTTGCAGATCCACACACCAGAGTCAAACTCTTTTGTCGCAATCTCACTTGGCATCTCCCTTTGAGCAAAGACCTTTTCAAACTCTATCTGTGCAGATTCTGCGATACTCTCATCATAGAATCTAGCAGTAATCTCAAAAGCCAATGCCTGCTTCACAGCCTTTGGGTGCAAGCTTCCTAGCTCTACGCCCTCGCGCAAAGATTGCAACTCATCTAGCGATTTACTACTCAAAAGCTCATAATATTTCCACATAAGCACATCAGAAACGCTCATTATCTTAGCATACATTGTATTAGGATTTTCTGTAACACCAATGTAATTCCCCAGAGACTTGCTCATTTTCTGCACACCATCTAGCCCTTCTAACAAAGGCACTGTTAAAACAGACTGCTCTTTAGCAAGTCCATAGGCTCGTTGCAAGCTACGCCCCACGAGCAAATTAAACTTCTGGTCATTGCCCCCTAGCTCAATATCACAATTAAGCGCGACAGAATCATAGCCCTGCAAAAGCGGGTAGATAAACTCAATAATACTAATAGGGAGATTCTCTCTATATCGCTTAGTAAAATCATCGCGCTCAAGCATTCTTGCCACAGAAAACTGCGCTGTAAGCTGCACTAGCCCAGCAGTCCCAAGCTCGCTAATCCACGCAGAGTTAAAGCACACTTCTGTATATTTAGGATCTAGCACCTTAAACACCTGCTCCTTGTAGGTTGTAGCATTTTGCTCTACTTCTTGGCGAGAGAGTTGCTTGCGCGTTTGTGTTTTGCCACTTGGATCGCCAATAGTCGCTGTAAAATCCCCGATAAGAAACTTCACATCACCGCCATAGCGTTGAAAAGTCGCAAGCTTTGATAAAAGCACCGTATGTCCCAAATGCAAGTCCGGCGCAGTAGGATCAAACCCAGCCTTTACAATAAACCGCTCTCCTGTGGTATAAAACCGCTCCACAAGACTTGCGATATACTCCTGCCCGATAAACTCACTAGCCCCACGCGCGACTTCTTGCATAGCTTGCTGGGTATTAGCTTTAATCTCTTGTGGCGACAACATCACTTTCCCTTTCAATTTTGATACGCATCGTTAAAATTCGCAAAATCTATAATAGCAAACTTGCTTGATAATAGCTCTTTTATGCGTTTATGGCTCTTATCTGCCACATCAAAGACAATCTCACAATAAAGCGATGGAGCCTGCCTATCATAGCCACAATAACTGATCCCTATCACATTGCAATGCTCTTTTGCCAGCACGGATAAAAACGCCACCAATGCACCTGCCCTATCCTCCAAAGATACGATGACTTTATATGCCTTTTTACTCACCTGCACCCATTTAGCAAAGACCATCGGCTCGCCATTGCTGATTGCCTGCCCTAGCTTATCACAAAGCTTGTGGTGGATAATAGCCTTTTGATTACTAAGCACTGCCATCATCGCATCGCCATATTTTGGGCGACAGCAGTAGTCAAACGCCACGCCATTGATCGTGCGATTGCTCACAAAGATAAAGTTTTCTAGCTGGATACGCTTTGGAGCTAGGACATTGAAGCGCATTTTTGCAAACCAATTCCCAAAGCTCTGCGTGATCGCAGTGTATTGCTCCTGCAAATACTCTTCATCATACACACATCTTGCAAGATTAGAATCCAAATTGCGCATAGACAAATAGCGTGCAAACACAGCAGGATCTTTGCTAAAAATCGTGGCTAAAATATTCACCCCAGCCTTTTTCTCTATCTCTTTTAGGCGGTTTTGCGCTTGGGTTTTTAGGTGGTTTTTGGCTTTAGAGGTTTTGACCATATCGATCCAAGTGTATTTGGGCATTTCACTAGGATCGCTAACGATTTTGACAATATCACCAGATTTTAGCGTTTGTAGCAGTGATACTTGCTGATTGTTGATATACGCACTCTTAGCCTGATCGCCAAGCTCACTATGGATTAGATAGGCAAAATCCAGCACCACCGCTCCAGCCGGGAGGCTAAAGGTATCGCCGCTAGGGGAGAAGACAACAATATCTTCTCGATATAAGTCATTTTTGGCAAGCTCGTAAAACTCTTCAATATCGTTGTTTTGGTATTGGAGATTTTGTAGCCACTCAAGGCTTGGGGCGATCACACCATCGCTTTTATATTTCCAGTGCGCTGCTACACCAAATTCTGCGTTTTTATGCATATCAAAGGTGCGGATTTGCACCTCAAAGACACGCGATTTATCAAAGATAGTCGTATGGATCGTTTGGTAGGCATTTTCTTTAGGTAGGGCGATATAGTCCTTAAAGCGCGAGATGATAGGCTTAAACGCCAAATGCACCAGCCCTAGAATCTTATAGCAATCAATCGTAGTCTTTACGAGAATCCTAACTGCTAGCAAGTCCAGAATCTCATCGATCCCAACGCCCTTGCGCTGCATTTTTAGATAGATAGAATATGGTCGCTTGATCCTGCTCTCTAGCACAAACTGCCCTTGGTCAAAGCCGTGCTGCAAAAGTAGCTGCTGGATTTTGTTTTCAAACTCATTGAGCTGCAAAAACAAGGGCTGATTGTTGTTTTTCAAAAAATCTTGGATTTTGGCATACTCTTGGGGAAAGATATATAAAAAGCTTTTATCTTCTAGCTCATTTTTAATACTAGAGATCCCTAAGCGGTGGGCGATTGGCGCATAGACGACAAGCGTTTCCTTTGCCTTGCGCTGCTGCTTTTCCACGCTCAATGCCCCAAGTGTTAGCATATTATGCAAGCGATCACAGATTTTTATCACAAGCACGCGTGGGTCATTGACTGCGGCAATAAGCATTTTTCTAAAAGTAAGTGCCGCTACGGCTAGGCGTTGATTTGCGATCTTATCATCAAGCTCTTCGGCTTGGATTTCATCGATTTTGGTAAGCCCATCTACAAGCTGGGCGACAGACTCACCAAAATCCACTCTCACGCTATCAAGATCAATATCCGTATCTTCTACCACATCGTGCAAAAGCGCGGCGCATACCATCGCCTCATCGCCACCATAGAATGCCACCAAGCACGCCACACACAGCGGATGCACAATATAAGGCTCGCCTGTTTGGCGAAACTGCCCTTCGTGGCTCTTTTGCGCACAGACAATCGCGCTTTGGATACCCTGTGTGATCTCACACAGACTAGAGAGCAGTGCCTTTGCTTGGGAAAAAGTCTTTAGCTCTTGGACTTGTGTGAAAATTTCCAAATGCCACTCCTACACACCCATCGCGCTATCACTAGTCTAAATTATCAATCCGCTCTAAAACAAGCTTCCCTTCAGCGATTTCACGCATAGCGACATCTGCCAGCTTTTCAAGCTTGATATTTGCTCCAACGAGATTTGGTGCGCCATTATTAAGCTGCTTCACACGCTTAAAAATCATATTTGCAAGCACATAGCGATCATTATTGACTCGCTCCAAAGCTTTTGCTGCGATTTGTTCTGTCCTCATACTTTATCCTTGCTACTTTAAAGTTTATAAAACTTTCATTGTATAATAAATCTCCTTAAACTCTACATTGCTATTATAAATTATAAAGGCTTCTATGCGCATCGCTACACCCCCTATCGCAATCCCTGCAAATGTGCTAGACATCATCGATACTCTGCACACACATAGCTTCCAAGCCTTTGTCATAGGCGGCTGCGTGCGCGATAGCCTGCTAGGTCTCACGCCTAAAGATTGGGACATCGCCACCAATGCCACGCCACAGCAAATGCAAGCAATCTTTGCTAAAACGCACACGATCATCACACTAGGCGAGCGATTTGGGACGATCATACTCCTGCCCCATAGCACCACAAAGCCCCTTGCACAGCCTACCACAAAGCCCGCCCACACAAGCCCCACGCCAAATCCCCCCACCATAGAGATCACGACCTTTCGCCTAGAATCCACTTATAGCGACAATCGCCGCCCACACAGCGTTATCTATACAGATAATTTGCTACAAGATCTTATGCGCCGCGATTTTACCTGCAATGCCCTAGCCTATAATCCCCATTTGCGCCACAAGCACAGCTCCAATGAGCAAAAAGTGGATTCTAGTGCTTACGCGCTCTATCATCGCTATTTGCCCTATATCCGCGATGGGATTTGTGATTATACAAATGGGCTAGATGATCTTGCCACGCGCACATTAAGGGCAGTAGGCGATGCGAATGCACGATTTAGTGAAGATGCGCTGCGGATATTGCGGGCGTTGCGCTTCCAAGCCACGCTAGATTTTGCCCTAGAATCTAGCACACGCGCCGCCTTGCTTGCTAATGCCAAAAAGCTTGCCGCCATAAGCGCGGAGCGGAAGCAAGAAGAGTGGAGCAAGATCTTATATGCCCCGCACATCGCCAAAGCCCTTATCGGCTATGGCGCGGTGTGGGCAGAAGTGTTTGTGGAGTTTTCTAAGCCTTTAGTCACGCTGGATTTACGCCCAAGTGAGCGGATGATCGCCGCTCTTGCTACGCTAGAAGCTTTAAACAGCAGCAGGGATTCGGCTTTGTTTGGTGGGGATTCGGCTTTGCGCGATAAAGCAGGGAGTTTGTGGCTCGCTGCGTCGATAGACGCTCAAGTCTTATCTCCTTGCTCGCCACTGCACAACCCTACTTTCTCATCGCAAAACCTAGAATCCCAAAGCGGCTTTACAAAACAAGTGCAGAACCTAGAATCCACTTTTCAGCAAAGCTACCACAGCCCCACCGCAAAACAAGCGATAGCGGTGCAAGGCGAAGCCGCAGCAGGTTTCTTTAGAACTCCTAGAATCCTTGAAGAAGACGAGCGTGCCTCGTGTGAAAAAACTACCGACATTCAAAGCGTAGCTTCTTTAGAAAAAGTGGATTCTAGGGGCAACGCCCTTTTATCGTCATTGCGAGAAAATCCGCAAGGATTTTCGTGGCAATCCATACAAACAAAGACACAAAACCTAGAATCCATTTTTGAAAGCCCCACCGCAAATCAAAAGCAGCCGCAAAGTAAAAAAGTGGATTCTAGGGAAAAAGTGGATTGCTGCACCACTGCCGCAGCAGCTCGCAATGACAGAAAAATAGCCGCTAGTGAAAAAGTGGATTCTGGTCTTGCTCTGCGTTTAAGCCTGTGGTTTTACGCGCTAGATTCTAGCCTAGAGCAAGCCACAAGCTGCCTAAAAGCCCTGCGCTATAAATCACGCATTATTAAGCTCACCGAGCTGCTCCTATCCCACGCCAATCTCCCTAGCTCCCAAAGCCTAGAATCCACTAGAATCCTAGCTAAAACACTCGGGCTAGAGTCTCTTGCGCTCATTGCTACATTTCTAGCCACACTGCACGGCAAGCCCTATGCCGCGCCCCTATACACGCATATTGCAACAATCCAAGCACAAAATCTCTGCTACAATCGCACCTCCCTTGCGATAAATGGCAAGGACTTAGCCACAATCGCAGCGTGCTTAGGTATCGCGCTACACGGCAGAGAGATCGGCAGGCTTTTAGACACACTGCTAGATGAAGTGATTTGCTCTCATCTGCCAAACACCAAGCACGCGCTCTTTGCCCGTGCAAAAGAGCTAATCCAAGCATAAAGGAGTCTTATGGCACTAATTTGTGGGATTGATGAAGCAGGGAGAGGCTGTGTGGCTGGGTCGCTGTTTGTCGCGGGCTTTGTGTGTGATGACAATGAAGATCTCTTTGCCCTTGGCATAAAAGATAGTAAAAAGCTCTCGCGCTCCAAACGCTTTGCCCTAGAATCCACTTTGCGCGATAATTTTGCCACGCATATTGTGCAAAAATCCGCCGCGCAAATTGATACACAAGGCTTAAGTGCGTTGCTAAGAGATGCGCTACAAGAGATTATGGAGCATTTTGCCCCGCTGTGTGATCGCTTCATTTTTGATGGCAACACAAGCTTTAACGCCAAGCCCCCTAATGGCGCGCGACTAGAGACGCTAGTCCAAGGCGATATGCTTGTAGCAGCTATTTCTTGCGCATCGATTATCGCTAAATGCGCCAAAGATAGAGAAAGCCTAGAGCTAGATAAGCGATTCCCACAATATGGGCTAGCAAAGCACTGCGGCTATGGGACAAAGGCGCATTATGAAGCACTGCGCCACTATGGACTAAGCCCGATCCACCGCGCCAGCTTCCTTACGCGTCTTGGATTTGTGCGATGATGATCGTATGCTTTGTGTGCAGTGGCTTTGCTAATGCGCGCATAAAGGGCTTAGAAGTAGTCATTTTCCCGCACACATATATGCTCCCTTGTATCTGCCACTTTAGTAGCAAATCCGCAAACGCACTGCCTAGATCGCTTGCTATGCTAAAGCACACACCATAGCTATCTAGCCCACCTATGCGATAGGCAAGCATATTGTTTAAAGCCTTGCTAGAATCTAGTGTGATCATCTCGCTAGATTCTTTGCATTTAAATCCAAGCGGACTTATGTGCGGGTAGGCAAACTGCTCTGCCTTAGCCAAAAGCTCTGCCCCAGCTTGCGCTAGATCTTCTAAAGACTCTAACCCCTCTAATAGCCCATAGCACCCCCCAAGCCACGCGAGTAAATCATTAGTGCTATGGCTTGTAGTAGGTAGAGTGCGCACACGCGCAAAGCTAGATTCTAGATAGGTTTTGTAGTTTTGCGCTAAGCGCGATCCTTGCTTGCCCTTAGACTCTAGGGTGGAGAGCATTAAGGCTGGGTTTGCCTCCATAGCGGCTAGCTCATAGCGCATCAGCACAGGCTCTAGCGACTCTGTGGATTCTAGGCTTACACTAGAATCCACTTTTTGCACAGCATAAGACACCACACTAGAATCCAAATCAAGCAGCACGCCACCATTTATCCGCACTTCTTCAAGTAGCGCACTCTCATCGCGATAGGCTACTTCTGTGATACGAGGCTCTAAGCGTGGCGGAAATTTTGGCACAAAGCCCTTAATACTCTCATTGCTTATGGGCTTTTCAATTAGCCCAAAATTATCCCAGAAGTTTGGCTCACTGCAGCCTATGCAGCCGTGTCCTGCTTGCACGGGCCAGCTTGTCTTGGCGTTGAATTTCACCTTTGGGCAGTTATTAAACGAGTAGGGACCCTTGCAGCCTACTTTATACAAGCAATAGCCCTGTGCCATAGATGGATCATCAAAGCTCTGCACAAAATCCCCAGCAAGAAACGCCCCCCTGCGCTCGCATAGATCATGCACACTTTTAGCATACGCCCATAATGGTCGCTTTAGCTCATCAAGCGGCGGCAGCTCACCTAGCAAATATACATAGAGCAAATTCCCAATGATGTTTTTATCACTTGGGGGACAGCCGGGTATATGCATAATCTCTTGCGGGAACACCTCATAAAGAGCAAAGCTGTTGGTAGGATTAGGGTGGGCACTCTGTATCCCGCCATAGCTTGAGCAAGTCCCCACCGCAAGGACTGCTTGGGCGTGGGCGATTAGATGTGCGGCTTCTTCATAGCCACTTTTGCCAGCAAGGGTGATATATTGCTCTTGTGCGCCCATACTCACACTGCCTTCTACAAGCAAGATATAAGGCGTTTGCGAAATGGATTCTAGGACTTTTTGCGAGTTATGCCCACTTGCAGCTAGAATCAAGTCGTGATAATGCAGCTTAAATATATCAAAGATAAGCGTATCAAACCCGGGCTCTTCTGTGCGCAGCAAGCTCTCACTACACCCGGTGCATTCTTGCAAATGCAACCACACAAGCCGCATATCGCCCATATACTCCAAAATCTCCACACAGCAATCAAGCAGCTTGCTAGGCACGCCAATGAGTGCGAGATTTTTAGCAATCCACGCACGCGAAGTCTCATCGCTTAGAGTGGCACTTTTTACCTTGCTTTGGCGCAGTGATTCTAGGCGTGCTAGAAGCTTGTCTTCAAGGCTTAATAGTGGCTTGATAGTCGTTATATTTTGCGTGCTTGTGGCTTCCATACTCTCTCCTTGCTCTCAATCTATCTGCAATCTCCCTACTCTAGCTTGCCTACTTTAGCCCACTATCACACCCAAGCAATCTGTGGCAATCTATAAATCTAGATTCTCGTGTGCTACTACAACCTATCAAGATCCGCGATAGCGCACAACCCATAGCATCTAGCTAGAATCTAGTCTTGTGCTACGCTGGCACCGCTTACATCTCTTACGCCAATTTGGTGGTATTCAAAGCCCTTGGCGTGTAGATTGAGTGTGTGATAGATATTGCGCCCATCAAAGATTATGGGACATTTTAAGAGCTTTTTCATCTCATCAAAATCCGGGCTTCTAAACTCGCGCCACTCTGTAACAAGCACGAGCATATCGGCATTTTTTAGCGCGTCATATTTACTTGTAGCAAAAGTGATAGAATCCAGATGTTCTTGCAGATAGAAGCGTGCTTGCTCGGTGGCTTTGGGGTCATAAGCCTGGATCCTAGCTCCTTTGCTCACTAGCTCTTGTATCAGCACAATCGCACTTGCTTCTCGCATATCATCTGTCTCTGGCTTAAAGGCAAGCCCCCACACAGCGACAATCTTGCCTGCTAGATCTTGCCCAAATCTTGCGCAAATCTTTTGCACAAGCAAGCGTTTTTGCGCGTGATTTACTTGATCGATTGCTTGAAGGATTTTAGGCGTGTAGCCACTATCTAGGGCAGTTTTCTCCAAAGCCCTTACATCTTTTGGGAAGCAGCTCCCGCCATAGCCACAGCCCGGGTAAATGAAGCTATAACCTATGCGTGAGTCGCTACCTATGCCTTGGCGCACATCATTGATATTTGCCCCCACGCGCTCACAGATTTGACTCATCTCATTGATGAAGCTAATCTTTGTCGCAAGCATTGCATTTGCTGCGTATTTTGTCATCTCAGCAGATTCTATCCCCATAGCGATAAGCCGATCAGATTTGACCAAAAATGGCGCGTATAAAGAGCGCATAATCTCTAATGCCCTAGGTGAATCACTCCCTATCACCACACGATCCGGACTCATAAAATCCTTGATCGCCACACCCTCTTTTAAAAACTCTGGATTGCTCACGACATCAAAGGCTATGGCTTTTCCCCTAGATCCTAGAGCTTTGGCAATGATCTTTTTCACCTCTCTAGCAGTCCCCACAGGCACGGTGGATTTATCCACGATCACCGCATAGTCATTGATATGCTCGCCAATATCTTGCGCCACTAAACGCACGAAGCGTAAATCCGCACTCCCATCATCACCCATAGGCGTGCCAACAGCGATAAATATCACCTCTGCTTGTGCAAAAGCCTCTTGCTTAGAATCTGTGAAGATTAAAGTGCCTTTGGCTTGATTTTCTACAATCATCTCACCTAAGCCCGGCTCATAAATTGGCACAACGCCTTTTTGTAGCTTTGCAATCTTGTCTTTATCAATATCAAGGCAGATCACATCATTGCCCATCTGCGCGAAGCACGCCCCAGCCACTAAGCCCACATACCCACTACCAACAATACTAACTCTCATACACCAGCCCTACTCAAAGTTCTTAAAATCCAAAAAATAAGTGCGCATTATACTGGATAAACACCCGCTTCAAAGCAGGCGTTTAAGCTATCTTACTCAAATGTTACATCACGCGCTTCTATAAGATCTCCATAGATTGGCGCAAGTGTCTCTTGATAGGCTTGGAGCAGGAATTTATCTTTTTGTAATTGCGCCATTTCTTCATTAAGCCACTCTAGCAGCTCGGTATTGCCCTTTTTGACCGCTGGAGCTATGACATCAGTCTCCCCAAGCTCTTTAATCCCAACGGCAAAGCTTGGATTATCCTTCGCCCACGCAAAAAGCAAAGTATTATCGTGTGCCAAGGCATCACCTCTGCCATCTTGCAATGCCGCGAAAGTCTCGGTATTTTGCTCAAACTTTAGCAGCTTGATTTCTGGGTGGTTTTTGCTGAAGTAAAAATCTGCTGTTGTGCCTTTATTGACAATGAGTGTTTTGTCTTTGAGCTGGGATACATCAGTGATCACGCCATCTTTGCTCACCACTCCTAGTGCTACTTTCATATATGGGCGTGCGAAATCCACTTGCTGCGCTCTCTCTTGCGTTTGCGTGAAATTTGCCATCATAATATCCACTTTATTAGACTTTAAAAACTCAATGCGATTTGCCGCTTCTACAAGCACGAAGCGCACTTTATCCTCACTGCCAAGCAGATCTTTGGCAATTTGCTTGGCGATATAGACATCAAAGCCAGCGTTTTGCCCCTTTTCATCAACATAGCCAAAGGGCGGCTTATCACCAAAGACACCAATAGTAACACTGCCTTTTTGCTTGATAGATTCTAGGGCATTTGCACTTGATTGACCATCGCCACAGCCACCTAGCAAAGCCATAGCCCACACAAATCCTAGTCCATACATTACTCGAGTTATAGCATTCATCATAAATCCTTTCTTACAATTTTTCACCTAGAATCTAAGTCTAGGTGAAGCGTTATCCTACAACAATTTTATTTGCTTCTTCCATTCTTTGCAAATGCTCCCATCGCTCATCGACTTCTTTTTGGAATTTTTCGATGATATGCGCATTTTCTGGCTTGAAGAGATGCTTAAATCGCCCTTGTGCGCCTAGATAATCTCTCACAGGGATAATGTTTTTAGGGCGATAGGTGATATGCACCTCTTTACCATTGATGATCTCAAAAAGTGGGAACGCTAGAGAATCCACCGCAAGATCGGAGACATCAATTGTCTTATTAGACTCAAACCGCCACTCTGTCGTGCAAGCACTCATCGCATTGATGAAAGTCGGTCCTTCTGTGTCGATTGCTTGCTTGATTTTTTTGTTCATATCTTTCCATTTGTTTGGGGCTACTTGGGCGACATAGGGGCTGCCGTGTGCTGCCATCACAAAAAGCATATCCTTCTTGCGCTCCTTTTTGCCATAGCTTGCACTCCCAGCAGGCGTGGTCGAAGTGCTAGAGCCAATGGGCGTGGAGCTTGATCGCTGCCCGCCGGTGTTGGCATAGACTTCATTATCAAGGCAGATATAAGTCATATCGTGCCCTCTCTCAAAGCAGCCGCTAATAAACTGGAATCCAATATCATAAGTGCTGCCATCACCGCCAAAGGCGACAAACTTCGGCTTCTCGCCTTTGTATCGCCCCTTTTTTGCCAATGCGCGATACATCGTCTCTGCTCCAGCTGCCGCAGTCGAGCCATTTTCAAAGCCAATATGTATCCAAGGCACATCCCAAGAAGTATGTGGATACACCGCCGTAGAGACCTCAAGACAGCCCGTAGAATTGCCTATGACAATGGGACCTTCTACGGCATTTAGCACCTCTCTAATGATGATCCCGTGCGCACAGCCCGGACATAAAATATGCGAGCCTTCAAACTTCTCTGCCGCTTTAGAAAATTGCTTTAAGTTTTTTACTTCTCTTACCATAATGTCTCCTTATATAGATTTCTAGATTCTAGTAGAAACTAAGCTTAGGACCGCGCAAGCCGATGAACTGCTGTGTAGCGTGCGTGAGCTTGCCAGCTTTTGCATTACTATCAAGCTCTTTGAAAATCTCCACCAAATCCACTTGTGTAATGTCGCGCTCGCCCAAACCATAGATATAGTTACTAAGCACAGGACGCGCAGAATCTGGCACTTGATACAACGCCGCTCCAACTTCATTAAACAACGCTCCCATAGCACCAGCAGGCAAGCTCTTATCCATAATGCCAACAGCTTTAGTGCGTTTTAGTGCCTCTCCTACAAGCGCGTAAGGGAATGGGCGGAATACTTTGACACTCACCACCCCTGCTTTAATGCCATTTTTCCGTGCGGTTTTTGCTGCTACGCGAGCGGATTCTGCTGTGGTGCCAAGCGCGAAAATAGCCACTTCTGCATCGTCCATATCATAGGTTTCTACGATCTTATGCTCTCTATTTGTAAGTGCTTTAAACGCGCTAAATGCTTCTTCTATGACAGCTTGCGAGTGCATAAGCGCATTATGCAGCTGCGCTTTATGCTCATAATGCCACTCTTCTTCTGCTTGCGCGCCATAGGTGGCTGGATGCTCGAAGTTAAAAAGAGAGTTTTTCTCCTTATACTCGCCGATAAAGGCATAGGCTTGATCATCGCTTAATGGGCGGACATTTTGGGCTGTGTGGGAGCAGAGAAAGCCATCTTGATTGACAATCACAGGAATGCGCACGCGCATATCTTCAGCGATTTTAAAGGCTAGGAGATTAAGGTCATAGGCATCTTGGGGATTCATAGCACAGAGATTGATCCAGCCCGCATCACGCCCTAGATACATATCTGAATGATCGCCGTGGATATTAAGCGGTGAGGCAAGTGCGCGATTGACAAGATTTAGCACAATTGGCAAGCGCATACCAGAAGCTTGATAAAGCACTTCTACCATAAGCGCAAATCCTTGCGAGCTTGTCGCAGTAGCGACTCGCCCACCAGCCGCTGCCGCACCCACACAAGCACTCATCGCCGCGTGTTCGGATTCTACGAGCAAAAACTCGCCATCGATATAGCCATTGCTCACAAATGTCCCATAGTTTTGCACAATGGGCGTTGAAGGCGTGATGGGATAGGCGGCTACCACATCAATTTGCGCTTGGCGCATCGCTTGGCACGCCGCCATATTGCCATCCCAGACAACTACTTGATCGAGTTCCATAACTTTTGGCATAGCTTACTCCTCTCTCTTTTTCTTTTCTTCTTTGGCGGGCCACTTGCTAAGGGCTACTTCATTGGATTCGTGGTTGTTAAACATTAGCAGGGATTTGGGATTGGTCGGGCAGACATCTACGCACACACCGCAGCCCTTGCAGTGCATATAATCCACACCCTTTAGCTTCTCATCACGCACCAAAATCGCCGCATCAGGGCAATACATCCAGCAGTTAAAGCAATTGATACAAATCTCGCTATTATGCACAGGCTTATCGATCCGCCAATGCGCCACACTCGTGCCATAGGAGCTTTCTTTAGTATAGCTTCGCTCATTATTATGCTGGCGCAAAGTCTCTACCCCGTCTTTTTCAAAGGGGAACAATACGGAGCCAATCTCTAATTCTGTCCAGTCTTTCATATTCACTCCTTATGGTTATTGCACACTATCATACGCGCGCTGTATAGCTTCCATATTGGCATCAATCACCGCTTGTGGAAGCTTCTTGCCAAGCACTTTGGTAAAAGCCTTTTTGAAATACTCAAGCTCTAAGATCCCAGATATTTTTACAAACGCACCAAGCATAGGGGCATTGGGGATCGGCTTGCCGATAGTATCAAGCGCGATTTGAATACAATCAAGTGTATAAATCGTCTTGCCTTGCAAATCAGGCTTTTTGGCGATTAGCTCCTCTTTTGATAAATGCGTGGTGATGATGTATTTGGTATCGGGCTTGTCATTGGCACAAATATCCGTGATAAACACGATCCCCGGATCAATCACTAGCACATAATCTGGCTCCATAAACTTCTCGTGGTTCAAAATAGGCTCATCATCAATCCTATCATACGCACTCATCGCCGCGCCGCGTTTAGCCGAGCCATAGAGCGCGAATGCCTGCACTTCTTTCCCTGTTGTTGCGATCACATCAGCAAGTCCTTTAGCACCTGTTACCGCGCCTTGACCCGCTCGTGAATGCCATCGTATTTCTAGCATAGATTCTCCTTGACTCAAGATAATGTTTCAATCTTTTACACACTTAGGTGCTAGAGACTGCAAAAACACCCTAAATATTACTACCTTAATTATTAAAACAACTATAAATTTAAGAATCTAGATCGATAAATAACAAAATGCTAGGCAAAAATGTATAGAATAGTAACGATACTTCCTTGTTACAAGCATTATCTCTTCTCTTCTTGCAAAGCCCTGCAATCCGCCACCACAATAACTTATCAAGCAATTATGCTACACTTTTCCACATACGCAAATAACCCTGTTGCTCCCCATCACTCTAGCGTATGCCAATTATCCGCATACTGCATAGCCTGCGTGCGGATAGCACACACAGCCTCATACACACCATCACAGCTCATCATAGCCCTAGATTCTAGCCCTACACCATAGCCACTACGCACCCACACGCCATTGATCTGCGCATTTTTAGCCGCCTCTAGATCATAAATCGTATCGCCAATCATAAACACCTGCTCCTTTGGCACAATGGGCAAAGAGCAAAGAGCTTTTAAAATCGGCTCTGCGCTAGGCTTTGGGTGCTGCACATCTTCGCTGCCAATCACCACTTGAAAAAATCGCAAAATATCAAAATGCTGCAAAATATGCTTAGAATACAACGCCGTTTTTGTCGTAACCACCCCAAGATGCGCAAAACTCTTTGCCATAATGAGAGATTCTATTACATTTGGTAACAGCTTCGTTTCTTGTAGGTAGATTTTCCTATAATGATTTTTGTATGCTATCGCCCTATCTTGCGCTTCTTTAGGCTCAAACCCTACTTTGATAAACATCTCCACAAGCGGCAGTCCTATCAAAGATCGCACCTCATCTATTGTGGGGGAAAATGCCGCACCACAAGCGTGCGTAAAGCTATGATAAATCCCATCGATAGAATCAAGCAAAGTCCCATCTAAATCAAACAACAAGACATATTTCTCGTGATCACCAGAATCCAGCTTTGCAGCAGGGCTTGTGGTGGGCATTATCACTTGAGGGCTAGGCTCTGGCTTTAGCTCAAAGACTTCTTTTTCAGCGACTTTTTGCTCAATGATCTCTCTAGAAATTTCTTGCTCAAAACCTCCTTGAGGGCGATTGGTGCTTGTGGATTCTAGTGAGTCTTTTTTCTCTTCTTTTAGCTCGATTGTGCCTTGTGTGCGTGGATATACGGGCTCTTCTTTTAGCTCGATACGCTCACTTACCCCATACTCCCCACTAGAATCCACTTTTTCAAAAGTGGATTCTAGTGTAGCTGCCTTTTCATCACCGCCTTGTGTCTTATGCGATCTTTTCCACTTAAACACGATGTTTTCTCCTTTTCCACAATGTCCTGCCACTTGGGGCATTCCCAGATAAAATACCATAGCCTAGCTCATAGCCCATAACAAGCACGGCTACAAGTAGCGCACAGCCCTGCGCCACAGGATAGCTAGCAAACGCCCCATCTAGCCCATAGCTCTTACTAAAAGGCGGCAAAAGCAGCGCGATAAACAAAAATGTATAGCAAATGGTGATGATGATAGAGCTAATCGTGCGCTGGATAGACTGCAAGAAAATCGCGCACGCCATATTGACCCCTAGCAGCACATAGCCGATATAGTAAATATCCATAGCTTTCACGCTTAAAGCCGCCACCTCATCGCTAGAATCCACAAAAAACCCCACAAAATACGGCGCGAAAGCATAAAACACCCCATACAGCAAAAGCCCTATAACCACCACCACAAAAAGAGAGAAAAACAGCGCGTAGCGCAGCCTAGCAAAATTCCCAGCCCCGTAATTAAAGCTAGCGATAGGCTGCAAAGCTTGCGAGACAGAGAGCAAAATGGTAAAAAACACGATCCCACAATACAGCACCACACTATATACCGCAAGCCCCACATCTCCAGCTATGCTTAAAAGCGCGCCATTATAGAGCACCATCATAATAGCCGCAGAAAGCTCGGATATACTCTCTGGCAAGCCACTTTTCGCCGAAGAAATAATCGCAGCAAACGAAAATCTAGGGATAAAAAATAATGCCCCCCTTTTGCGCACAAAATGACTCACCAGCACGCTAAATCCTATAAAATGTGCCAGAATAGTCGCAAGCGCACTGCCCTCAATCCCCATATCAAGCACAAACAAAAACACATAGTTCAGCGCGATATTGCTTGCTGATCCTAAAATCATCGCAAGCATACCAAGCACAGGGCGTTTATCATTGACGACAAAAATATCGCTTAGTGGGTGCAAGATCAAAAAGGGCATACCAAGGAAAGTGATTTGCAGATAGATCCTAGCCAGCGCGTAAATCTCGCTAGAAATATCCTTGCCACGCGTAAGGAAGCCCAAAATCTCATCGACAAAGATAAATCCCAGCACCCCAATGGCAAGCGAGCTAATCGCCACAAAGTAAAAAATCGAGCTAAACACAAGCCTAGCCCTAGCAGCACGATCACTTCCTAAAAAATACGACACAATCGCCGCCCCCCCAAAGCCAAAGAGCAGCTCATAGGCAATACACGCAGGGAACACCGCCCAGCACGCCCCGATAGCCGCCAAGCCATCAGTGCCAATCTTTTGCCCCACAAAGATCCCATCAATCGTGGAGTAGGTAGAGAGGGCTAGCATCGCACAAAGTGCAGGGATAAAATAGTAGAAAAATAGCTTGATGATAGAGTCGTTTTTCAAATCCAGCTTTGCAGCAGCAGTCATTATCCACCCCAAATGCGTAAAATAAGGCAATTATAGCAGATAAGCTATATAGGGTTAAAAGTGGATTCTAGGATTTATTCATTGCGAGCTTTGCTCCGCAAAGCGTGGCGATCCACACACACCGCGCAAAAGTGGATTCTAGTCATTTAAGTAAATTCTTACACAAAATCCCCTACACTTTGGCTACATCTTACACTTAAGGAGTAGCTATGGAATTCCGCATTGAGCACGACACTATGGGCGAGGTCAAAGTCCCTAACGACAAATATTGGGGCGCACAAACAGAGCGCAGCTTTGAAAACTTCAAAATCGGCGTAGAAAAAATGCCAAAAGAGCTGATTTATAGCTTTGCCAAGCTTAAGCGATCGCTTGCGGTGGTGAATAACAACCTAGGCAAGCTAAATGATGAGAAGAAAAATGCCATCGTGCAAGCCTGTGATGAGATCATCGCAGGCAAGTTTGATGATAACTTCCCTCTAGCTATTTGGCAGACAGGCTCTGGCACACAAAGCAATATGAATATGAATGAAGTCATCGCCAATCGTGCGAGTGAGATCCTAGGTGCAGACTTCCGCAAGGAGAAAAAAATCCACCCAAATGATGATGTCAATATGAGCCAAAGCTCTAATGATACTTTCCCCACGGCAATGAGTATCGTCTCTGTGATCCAGCTAGAAAAGAAACTGCTCCCAGCCTTAGAAGAGCTTAGAAGCACTTTTGCCAAAAAGGTCAAAGACTTTGACTCTATCGTCAAAATCGGTCGCACACATCTCCAAGATGCCACGCCTCTCACACTTGGGCAGGAGTTTAGCGGCTATCTCTCAATGCTAGATCACTCCAAAGAGCAAATCATCGCCTCTCTCCCCACACTGCGAGAGCTTGCTATCGGCGGGACAGCAGTAGGCACAGGGCTAAACGCCCACCCAGAGCTTAGTGAAAAGGTAAGTGCCGAGCTTAGTAGCTTCACAGGCGTGAAGTTTGTCTCAAGCCCCAATAAATTCCACGCCCTAACAAGCCACGATGCTATTACTTTCGCACACGGCGCGCTAAAAGCCCTAGCAGCAAATCTTATGAAAATCGCTAATGATGTGCGCTGGCTAGCAAGCGGTCCTAGATGCGGGCTAGGCGAGCTGCTAATCCCAGAAAACGAGCCCGGAAGCTCCATAATGCCCGGCAAAGTCAATCCCACACAATGCGAAGCTCTCACAATGGTAGCAGTGCAAGTTATGGGTAATGATGCAGCAATTGGCTTTGCGGCATCTCAAGGAAATTTTGAGCTAAATGTCTTTAAGCCGGTGATTATTTATAACTTCTTGCAAAGCCTTGATTTGCTAGCTGATGCAATGCACTCATTTAATATCCACTGCGCAGTAGGTATCGAGCCAAATAGAGAAAAAATCGCGCATAATTTGCACAACTCTCTAATGCTAGTTACTGCACTAAATCCACACATCGGCTATGAAAATGCCGCCAAAGTCGCCAAAAATGCGCATAAGAAAAATATCTCCCTAAAAGAGTCCGCCCTAGAGCTAGGGCTTCTAAGCGCAGAGGATTTTGATAAATATGTCGTCCCGGAAAATATGATTAAGCCTAAAGCATAAGCTATCTTATGCGGCTTTTTGGCTCTCTCTACTCTCTAGGAGCTAGGCTCGCCCTGCTCCTAGCCTGTATCTCACCCACACTTTTTGCTATCCCACTTTGTCAATCCCAATCTGAGCAGCTTAAATTCTGGGGCGGGACACTTATGCAAATTGTCTCTTTGCACGCAGGTGTGGACGCGGATTTCAACGCGCTAGATTCTAGTGTGCCAAGCCAAGCGCGCAAAGCAGCCACCACGCCAATTGTAGGTGTGAGTGCTGGGGTAATGTATATGAATCCAGAAGATGACAGGGAGCTTGATTATGGCTGGAGGGTGCGCTATCTCTTTAGCCACTCCCCACAGCTTTATCGCAACACCCACTACATCGGCGCAGCCCTTTATCTCCACCCATTTCCCAATCCCTACCACCGCGCAAGTGGCGCGATACAGACGCATAAAGACTGCGAGGATAAGCCAGATGGCTACCCCACGCCATTTTCTTTTGTGCTAGGTGGGGGCTTGAGCGTGCAAAGCAATCCCTATGGGCAGAGTGTAGGCGGGTATATAGAGGGTGGGCTTGCGCTTTTTAAGTGGTTCCCGCTTAATGCCGAGCTGCTTTATCGCGTGAGCTTTTATCCTAGCAGTCCATATTTTGAGTCCATCACACAAAGTATCCAGCTAGTTTTTACAATCCTTTAGAGTCTAGGCTAGAATCTAAAGTATCGCACTCTTCGCACACGCCTTTTACTACGACACTTTTGACCTTGCCTTTAATCGGGGGTAAATCAAAGTCTTTGATCTCCTTGCACACATCGCAGACAAAATGCGCCTTTGCCATCTCGGCTAGCTCGTAGAAAAACTTGCCCTGCATCTCGCTTTTACTCACAATGCCACTTTGCTCAAAAAGCTCCATATTGCGATAAAAAGTCGTTTTGTTAGCTTGGATCGCAAAGCCCTCAAAGCTCAAAGGATGCTTTGCTTGGATAAGTATCTCAAGCATTTCTAGCCGCAAATCTGTGATATGGATATGATGATCTCGCAGTAGCTGCACAGCGTCCATAAATTCGCTCCACAAATAAAATAGGGCATTATAGCCTATAAGTAGCAAACAAGATAATACTATGCTTACTTGCAAATGATATGTATATAAACAACTATATTTTTAATATGCAACTAAGTTGTTTTAAGTAAAATACCTTGCATTTGCAAAATTTATGATGAAAGGATTTTTTATGAGACTCTCTTATATCCTTATAGCTAGCTCTCTAGCCCACATACTCCACGCCCAAAGCACGATCGAGCATAAAATGCTTGACCCTATCTACGCACAAGCACAAAGAGAATCCGCCAGAGAGCACGAGCACGCCAACACCACCACCATAAATGCCCAAAGCCTGCAATCTCGCCAAGCTACAAGCCTGCGCGATGTGTTTGCGCTAGATTCTAGTGTGAGTGTGGGTGGGGCTACCACCACCGCGCAAAAGGTCTATATCCGCGGACTTGAAGATCGGCTTTATAGTGTCAATCTCGATAATGCCAGCCAATATGGCAATCTCTTCCACCACCAAGGCAATATCACCATAGATCCTATGATGATCAAAGACATCACCGTCCAAAAAGGTGTGCCAGATGCCTATATGGGAGTAGGCGCACTAGCAGGATCGATGAATATCCGCACCAAAGATGCGCGCGATTTCTTACGAGAAGGGCAGAAATTTGGCGCGTTAGTGGGGCTTGGCGGATATAGCAACCAAGGCTACCGCGCGAATTTAGCAGGATTTTTCGCGCTGAAAAATACCGATGCGCTTCTATGGGTAAATTGGAGCAATATCCTAGGATTCCACGCGGGTAGGGGCAATGGCGGCAATGGCGAATGGGTAACAGGCTCTGCTAATAACAACAAAAGCCTACTTTTTAAGCTCAATCAGCAATTAAGCGAGCAAGATAGTATAAGCCTTTCTTACAATGGGCTTAATGAAACTTCCACTGCACCTTTTGCCACCAATTTAGCAGAAAGAAATGTAACTCTCTTTGCCCATACCAACTACAACCACACCGCCACTCTAGGCTACACCCACAAAGCCGACCCGAGCAATCCTAGCTCCACACAAGTGCGCACTAATCTCTACTTCAATCAACGCTCCATCTACCTAAAACCACTCACACAAGAAGCAGACAATAACCACACAAATGACCACGAAGAAGTCAGCTCCAAAAACATCGCCTTTAACAATGTCGGCTACAATCTGTCCCTAAGCAATCAATTTAGTGTGTTTGATATAGAGTATGGGCTTAATTATCAAGGCGTGTTTGTCGCTGATACCGCCGCGCCAAAAGACCCCGTAAATCGCGCCAAAGAGAGCGGGCATATCTATGGAGGCTTTGTCAAATCCACCTATACTCCTAGCGAGCATTTCGTGCTAGCTGCACAAAGCCGCTATGATGTGTTTAACTACTTTGACAAAAACAACCAAACCCACCTAACTCAAGGCTTCTCGCCTGCGGCTAGTATCACTTATATCCCCATAAGCTCTCTATCTTTCCGTGCGGGCTATGCTTATCTCACAAGAGGAGCTATGCCTGGCGATGCGACTCTGCTAGGGGATAGCGATGTGCTAATCCACAAAAACCTACGCCCAGAATCTATCCAAAATGTCGAGCTCAATGCAGATTATAGTGGGAGTATTTTTTGTGCGCGCTTGGCGGGGTATTACTCACGGCTTGGCAATTTTATCAATAGCTACGCACACGACCACGATCATAATGACCATATCCACACGCCCGGCGAGCCTCATAGCCACGGCGGTTTGCGGCAAAATATGGATTCTGCTATTGAAGTCTTTGGCTATGAGGGCGGGATTGGCGCAGACTACAAGGGCTTTAGCTCCTATGCTTCTATCGCGCAAAATTTCCCCACCTATAAAGGCTATTTACTGCAAGATACTTATGAGCTAGGCGCGGTATCTGGGATCATTTATACGCTATCTTTGCAGTATGAGATTGCGCGCTATCACTTGCGCTTTGCGTGGCTTAGTCAATTTACCCAGCGCGTGAAATACAAAGGCTATGATATTTACAATGATGAAACCGGCTTCATCGACAAAGCCGGATATAGCGTGCATAATCTCTACATAAATTGGGAGCCCTTTGGAGCAAAAAGACTTGCCTTGCGCCTAAGTGTGAATAATATCTTTAACACCTTCTACATCGCCCAAACAAGCCCATTTAAAAACGAAGCGATGGACCCTCTAAAGCCAGATAGTATCCGCCGCGCTATGCCAAGCCCAGGGATTGATGCGCGATTTGAGGTAAGCTATCAGTTTTAATCCCCCCAACTCTATTGATAAAATCATCAATAGAGTTTATCAATCCACTAAAAGTGGATTCTAGTAGAATCCACTTTTAGCACGCATTTTACAAACACACTTTTAGTAATCTCTTTGTAAAATCACGCTACACTCTAGGCTCTAAAGCAACACAAAGCTAGAATCTAGGTATAAAGGATTGCAAGTGAGAAGTGGGTATTTTGGGCAGCACGGAGGGCAGTTTGTCCCAGAGATTTTTATGAATGCCATTATTGAGCTAGAGCAGGCGTATATGCGCTATAAAGTGGATTCTAGCTTCCAAAAAGAGCTACAAGAGCTATTAGACAACTACGCAGGGCGACCATCGCGTCTCTACTATGCCGCTAAGATGAGTCAAGATCTAGGGGTGAGAATCTACCTAAAGCGTGAAGATCTCAACCACACCGGCTCTCACAAAATCAACAATGTCCTAGGGCAGGCATTGCTTGCTAAAAAAATGGGCAAAACCCGCATAATCGCCGAGACAGGCGCAGGGCAGCACGGCGTAGCAAGTGCCACGGGTGCGGCTCTTTTGGGGCTTTCTTGCGAAATCTTTATGGGCGAAGAAGATGCCAAAAGACAGGCATTAAATGTATATAGAATGCGCCTACTTGGGGCAAAGGTGCATATCGTCTCTAGCGGGACTGCCACGCTAAAAGATGCAGTATCCCAAGCCTTGCGCGAGTGGAGTATGCGCGTAGAAGATACGCATTACTTGCTAGGGTCAGCCGTAGGACCACACCCTTTCCCTATGATTGTGCGCGACTTGCAAAGTGTCATATCACTAGAATCTAGAGCGCAGATTTTGCAAGCAGAAGGGAGACTGCCAGATATGGTGGTAGCGTGCGTGGGTGGTGGGAGCAACGCCATAGGGAGCTTTCATCACTTTATCCCAGATTCTAGCGTGCGGCTCATTGGCTGTGAGGCAGCGGGCAAGGGCGTTAGCACCAAAGAGACTGCCGCTACTATCACCACAGGCAAGGTGGGGATTTTCCACGGGATGAAGAGCTACTTCTGTCAAGATGAGTGCGGGCAAATCGCGCCTGTGTATAGCATATCTGCGGGGCTTGATTATCCGGGCGTGGGACCAGAGCACGCATATTTACACGATATAAAACGCGCAGAATTTGTCGCAATCACTGATGATGAAGCCGTAGAAGCATTTGAGTATCTATCAAAAATGGAGGGCATTATCCCCGCCATTGAAAGCTCACACGCCATAGCCTATGTGCGCAAAGTCGCTAAAGATTTGCCAAAAGACTCACTCATCTTACTCACACTCTCTGGCAGAGGTGATAAAGACTGCGCGGCTATGGCACGATACAAAGGGGAGGAGATTTATGAGTAGCATTGCACAAGCCTTTAGCAAAGCAAAGGCATTTATCCCATTTATCACTTGTGGCGATCCTAATTTAGCATTTAGCGAGAAAGCCATTTATACACTTGCAGAAAATGGCGCAGATATTATTGAGCTAGGCATACCATTTTCAGATCCGGTGGCAGAAGGTGGCGTGATACAAAAAGCCACCGCACGCGCGCTAGAGTCTGGCACAAGCGTGGAAGATGTCTTTAGACTTGTGGCAAAAGTGCGCACCAAAAGCGGTGTGCCGCTTGTGCTTATGACCTATGCCAATATTGTGTTTTCTTATGGAAGCAAGGAGTTTTTTGCTAAGGCTAGGGAGCTTGGGGTAAATGGCGTGATACTCCCAGATGTGCCCTATGAAGAGAGGGAGGAGTTCGCGCGATTTGCTCAAGGAATAGATCTAATCCCACTAATCGCCCCCACAAGCAATGACCGCATAGCAATGCTGGCTACAAATGCGCAAGGCTTCATCTACTGCGTCTCTTCGCTAGGCGTTACAGGGGTGCGTGAGAATATCCCAAGCAATGAATCCATCATCGCACGCATTAAGCAAGCAAGCTCTACTCCCGTGGCAGTGGGCTTTGGGATCTCTACGCCAGATCAAGTTAAGGAGATAGCACGCTATGCTGATGGCGTGATCATCGGCAGTGCGGTAGTGAGTATCTGCGCGCTTAATGAGAGCGAAGAAGTGCGATTACAAAAGCTTGGTGCGTATGCAAGGGAGATACGAGCTGCGCTAGATTCTGCGGGCTAACAAAAGTGGATTCTAGGGGGTTTGATTAAAGGGGCGATTTTGGGGGGTTGGGGGCTGGCTTTTGGGGTGATATGCTCGCGTGTGTAGCTTAGTTTTGGCACACTTTGGCACAATCTGGCACAGCTTTCAAATAACACGACCTAACGATCGGCGCAAATTGTAGCGCAAAATCGCGCCATTTTTGCAAACTTTTTGCAAATCTTGCAATCCCCCTTACTAAAGTCCTTACCAAAGCTCGCGCCAAAGCTCTCCCGCGCCCTTGCCCACGCACTTTGCACACCCTAGAATCCGCCCGCACCACCACGCCCTAAAGATAAATCCGCCCTAGCGATTTGCATTTTTGCATTTTGCACTCGGTCCAATTTTCACGCAACGCCGCGCAATTTACCACCAAAATCGCCCCCTTTAAAATACTAAAGGCTTCTATCCTTTCTCCCAAGCAAGCTCGCTCGCCTTGCTCTCTTGTGTGGGGGGGTGTGGCTTTGGCGTGTGGCGTAAAATGTGGTGTAAAATGTGGGCGTGTGAGTAATGCGCCGCGGCGGTGTGGATCGCTAGGCAAAGTGTAAAATGTGGCGCGGATTCTAGGATTTGACTCTGTGGGGGGGGGGGGGTAGAATCATCGACACGACTTTAAGCTTTGGGGTTAGAATCCGCTTTTGGTGTTTGTGGGTGTGGGGCTTGATTTGTGGATCGCCGCGCCGCTATCGCGGCTCGCGATGACAGGAGGCTGGTGTGTCTTTATGGATCGCCACGCGGTGCAAGCACCGCTCGCGATGACAGAAAAACGAGAAACGCCCCAAACTAAACACGGCGCAGGATTCTAGGATTTGCGATGAGAAACCTTTGCTTTGCAAGGCGAGCGCGGAGATAAGGCTGGTCGCCTATCGCACAAGCGAGCCGCAGCAATCAAAGGTTTATCGCGCAAAGACAGAATCCTTTGTAGCTCCTACTCATCCCCCTTGCTACTTAGTCCTAAGCTCTCTATCTTATCAAGCTTCTTTTTTATATCTTCTTCTATCTCTTTGTTTATGTTCTCATACTCTTTGTTTAGACTTCGCTCTTTGTAGGGGGTAATCTCTATCTTGCCTGTCCCCCCTCTCATATCCTTTTTCACGCTTGACATACTATTTTTCATCACTTCTAGGATATAGTCTCTATCCCAGTTTGTGTAGCGGGCAAGGGAGTCTATGTAGCTCTCTTGCAGTCGTTCATACTTCAGCCAAAGTTCTACATTCTTTGCCACGCTTACTACAAGTAGTAGTATAAACACCGCGCGGAATATCTTATACCCTAAGCTTAAGCCTCCGCGCTTATCTAAGTCTTGTGTGAATTCTGCCTTAGCCTTGTCCATTGTGTTTATCCTTTTTGGTATATTTGCTATCCACTTCATCAGTGGTTCTTGCACCTTTGAGAGCGATTACCTTTTGCACTATCTCTATCGCCCTATCCACGCCAAAGAAGCCTACCGCACAAGCAATTGCTACTTTGGCAAGGTAGGGTATATCCGTAGCACTAAGTATCCCATACATCACGATTGTGATAAACGCACTTGTTATAATTGATTTAAACGCATAAAACTTCGTGGGCTGCTCTGTCTTATCGCTGAAAAATGCCACCAATCCACTGCATAGCCCTATGATAAACACAGGCACAAGCTCTAGGTATGCTGGCAAATTTGGGAACAACTCTACTAAATAATCCATTGTATCATCTCCACTATCTCTGCTACTACAAGGCACAGCCCTATGCTCACTGCTCCCCAAAAGATTTTATGCAGTGTTTTATACAGCTTTATAAGCTTTTTATCCCTAGTAGTCTCACTCTCGCAGTAGTATCGCCCTATGAGCCACCAGCGGAAAAGAAACTTATATGACCTTAGCCTTTTTCTTGCACTCTCTCTTGCACCTTGCTCTTTATAAAGGTAGCGTATAAACACCCCTACACTTACCACAAATGCCAGCACAAATACTAGTAGTAAATACCCTTGCAAGCTCATTGCCCATCTCCTTTGCAAAATTCTAAATCTCTCTCTAGTAGCTCGGTGTATTTCAGTATCTCTGCGACATCTTCACTGACACTAGATTCCTTGCTAGGCATAGGCTTTGGTATATCCTTAGTCTTGCACTTTGTGGGGATATACACGGCTTCACGCTTTGTTATATCCGCACACGCGATTACATTGATAAGCACGACTAGCAGCATTGCTAGCCCTACTACAAAGCCCCATACCTTAGCAAGTATTCTCATTTCTTGCTAGCCTTTTTAATCTCCACTAAATCCTTAGTGATATACTCTAGGGCTTCTTTTAGCCCAGCGATTTCATCGGCGTTTAGCTTTGTCTTATTAGCTAATGCTTCAGTCGCTTCTGTTAGCTTCTCTTGGGTGCTAGTGATTAGCTTTAGTGTTCCAGTGGTATCGCCTAGCCATCTTGCTAATTGCGCTAGTTGCGCTTGCGTGCTTACATATCTTTCTAGCTCTAAATCCTTGTCGATTCCTAGCCATTTTTGTAGTAGTCTTTTCATTGTGTCTCCTTTGTGTTGGTTTGGATTACCTTAACCCTTGTGGCTTTGGTGGCTCGTATGCTTTGCTATGACTGTTTAGCACTTCATCGCTGGGCATTACATTGCACACTTTAAAGTCGCAAGGGCTTAGGACTACTTCGCCTTTATCCTTGCGTGCGGCAGAGCAGTTAAACTCTTTATCGCAATGCTTGTAAGTCGCTAGCGTGTGGATAAAAAAGCCTATAAGAAAAAAGGTTATAAAAGTAACTACCACTAGCCCTAAGTCTTGTAAATGTTTCATTTTTTAGCCTTTGCCTTGTCTTTACTCTGTGCTTGTCGCTCGCGCATTTTTTCTAGCATTTTTATAATGCGCTTGTTGGTAGTCTTTAGTGGTTTGCTCATTGAATCTCTTTAACCACTAGTCTAAAGTTTTCAATGCCGTGTTTCTCAAATAGCAAGAACAAATCATTTACACATCTAGTGCTATCACTACAAGTTCCATTGCCATTATCTACATAATTGACAAGAATACACGCGAGGGTATCGTGAGGCGAATTCCCGCTATGAATAAGCACACGCCTAGAAGCAAAGCTTGGCAACTCTTTTGTCTTTAACCACACAGCTACATTTCTACCATTCTTTGCTTTCCATTTTGGATATGCTTTTGCAGTAGCACCATTTGTGCTAGAGTCTGTCCATTCTAGGTAATACTCTCTTGCCACTATGCGCTTATCTTGGTTTGGTGTATCGGTAGATTCTCCGCCGTTCTCGCAAGTAACGCAAGCAAAGATATTAGCACCACTCTCATCGGTGATTGTAAGCTCGCCGATTGTGCTAGGCTCTGTTTTATACACTCGCCCTGTTTTAGCGTTTGGTGGTTTTTGCACGCTAGCGTATTCTTTCTTGCGTTGTAGGGTGATTGTTAGCATTTCTATCCTTTCTCGCGTTGTCTTTTGCGCGCTTTTGCTAGATTCTACGGCGCGGGCTTGCTCATTTACGCCGAGTAAAATCCCTGCGCCCGCGCCTTGAAAGCTAGCAAAATCATCGCAAAATACTGCCGCTTGCGTGTGTGGTTAGAAAACGCGATTTCTTGCGTTTCTCTTTTTTGTCATCGCGAGCTTTGCGACAGCAAAGCGTGGCGATCCATTAAAACGCGATTATTCCTAGAATCCGCTTTTTTAAAAAGGGGTAAAGCTAGGCGATATTTGGGCTATGCTTTGATAAATGGCGTGATAAACGCTCTTTTTTCACGGCTAGCATTTGTGATAGCCCTTAGCTTATCGCACTCTTTTTCATACAGCTTTGTGTAGAAGCCCACGCGATCAAGGTTGCTAGCATTGGTCTCTATCTCAAGCACGATCACCAAAGCCCCCAGCACCAAAGCCCTGTGATAGAGCGGGTCTAGGATCACTTCCCTTTCATTTGTGTCGGTGTTTGCCCAGATCTCTAGCACGCCGCTAGTAAAGGGGGCGATCGTGTAAGCCCTAGGGCTTAAGGCTATAAGCGTGGGGGAGCTTGGCGGGTGCTTTAGGGCTTGGGTGTAGCTTTTTAGATCGCACGCCTTGCCGTTAAACTTCGCGTGGATTATCTCTAGCACGGGGGCTTCTAGCTCTAGTGTGCTATCTCTCTCCCCTAGCTCTTGCCTAAAATGCCCTATATTTGTGCAAAGCTCATAGATGATCTTGCTTTGGGCTTGTAAGATCACATCGCCTAGCTCTGTATCACTGAAGCTTAGTCGCTCGTAGTCTGTGTCTCGAAGGCGGGAGCGGAGTTGTAGAAGTATGGTTTGCATTTTATTCTCTCTCGGTAGGGAGTGTGAAGCTTAGTGTGCTCTTAGCTTTTTCTGCGCGTTTGTTTGCTTGTGCGCGTTTTTGCACGCGAGCTTCATAGTCATCTTGCATTCCTAGCATTTCTTTGACTTTATCTGCTAGCTTTGCGCCTGTGGTAGATCCGCCGCTTAAGACTTTGCCGATTTGTTGTTTTTGGTTCATTTTTTGCTCCTTTATGGTGTTGTTGTCATTTTTCTCTCACTCGCGAGCCGACTTGTCGGCGTGGCGATCCATAGCTTAAACCTAGAATCCACTTTTGCGTTTTAATGGATCGCCACGCTTTGCTGTCGCAAAGCTCGCGATGACAAAAAAGGCGTTTGTGAAAAAAGGATTCTAGGATTTTGCGATGATTTTGGGGGTTTTCAAGCGGTGGGCGAAGGGATTTTACTCGGCGTAAATGAGCAAGCCCACCGCGCAGAATCCACCAAAAGCGCGCAAAAGACAGAATCCTTCTCACTTGTAGCCTTTGCAAATTGCGTAAATCCGCACGCTCGCATAGATCATATATGCTTTTATCCTGCTAAACGCCCTTGTCTCTATCATCGCTTCTAGAAATACCTTATCCGCAAAAACCCTAGAGACTCTGCCAGCGTGAAACTCTACACATAGATAGTCGTGTAGCACTGCGCATTTTAGTCCCTTGCCAAAGCGCGGTAGCACAAAGTCTGCCCCAAAGTTGCTAAATCCATCTGTGTGAAAGCCCCTTGGCACTTTTATCGCGCTTTGATCATCTGCGCTACTGCCCTTGCGATAGTAGTAGAAGCCTTGCAGTAGTGTCAGGCTCTTGCCATCATTGCTAAATCGCACTTCAATAGGCTCGGTAAATCTCGCTAGCTCTTGTGATTCCATTTTGCTCCTTTTTGCCAAGTATGCGTAAAATCGCTTATATAAAAAAGGGGCAAGTATTTAGCGATAAATGCTACAATCCTAAAAATCAAGGAGCCTAGATGACTACAATGACATTAAATGAGAGCTTTAAAGCCCTAGTGCGAGAGGCATTCCCCGATAAAAGCGATAAAGTTATAAGTATCTTTGATGAAGTGGTGAGCCATAAGGCAAGTAGCGATTTTTTAAATGTGCAGGAGCTAAAGGCTCGCGCGATCGATGAGATCCGTAGCGAGCTAGCGACTAGGGATTTTGTGCGTGCGGAGATCGCAGAAGTGCGTCAAGAGATCGCACGCGCTAAAGTGGATATTTTAAAATGGGTCTTTGGCTTGCAGGCTGGCACGATTGCGATATTGATCGGGGCGATGAAGTTTATCCTAGGCTAAAAGTCTAGGCTCCCTACGATAGAAGCATAGCCCTTTGAGTGGGTAGGCTATGTGCGCTTTCTTGCAGTAGGCTTTGATCTTATGCTTTATCACGCGCAAGATTTTGCTAAAGAGATTAAAGCAGCTTGCCCGTTTTACATATCCATAGTAGCTAAAGATCCTTGCAAACTCTTTTGCCCCTACGCGCTTTAGTCTTGCTAGATCTTTTATGCGCTTTGCCGTGGCTTTTCTCACGCGAGCAAAGCTTTCAAAGCTCACCACCCCCAAAAAGTCTAGCCCGCTACGCATAGGTCTTAGGCACACTTTATGGGCTTGTAGTCCTAGATCTTGCAAGGCTCTTTTAATATTCCCAAAGCTTCTCCATAGATCCCTCTTACTATCGCTAAACAGCACTATATCATCAGCATATCGCACCAGCTTTACGCCCTTTGTATGCGCCCTATCAATGTCCCTTAGATATACATTGCCAAAAAGAGCACTTAGATAGCTCCCTAGATCTAGCCCCTTTTGATTTGCCCCTAGCACTTTAGCGATAAGCGTAAGTGTCCTAGCACACGATATGTTCCTAGCGATTTGCTTTTGTAAAATTGCTAGATTGATATGCGCGTAGAATTTGGCTATATCGCATTTGAGATAGTATCTATACACCTTGGCATATCTCTTCACGCGCTTTAGTCCATAATCCACCCCCCGCCCCTTGATACACGCGCAAGTCTGCGTGCTAAGAGTCTTTAGCAGCAAAGGCTCTATGATATTTGCTAGGGCGTGGTGGATTATTTGATTAGGATAAAAGGGGGAGATCGCTAGCTCGCGCGCCTTGCCATTTTCTAGGCGAGTTTTCTTCGTGGTGGATTCTAGTAGCTTAAGATCTTTGCCCATAAGCTTATCTTGCACCTTTTTGGCATAAAGCTCTCGATCTTTTAGCACTCTTTGCACGCTAGCTCTTTTTAGCTTGCCGCGGCTTGCTTTGGTGATCGCTAGCTGGATATTTTCTAAGCTTATGATCTTTTCATAAAGGTGTTTATGTGTTTTTATGGTAGATCCTTTGTTTCTATTCTCCCCATAATTTTCGCTTACGCTACTAGTTATTATTTGGGGCTTTCCTTTGTTCAAGCGTTGGATCTAGGCGGATCCGCATTTATCGCTTGGGCTACTAGGGGGTGTTAGAATCCACTTTTTTGCTTTATGGATCGCCACGCCGACAAGTCGGCTCGCGATGACAATAAAAAAGTGGATTCTATAACGCTGCTGGATTCTACACCAAGCACAAAGCGGAAGGATTTTGAGGCTAGAATCGTGGCTTTGCAAGGCGAGCGCGGAGATAAGACTAGTGGTCTATCGCACAAGCGAGCCGAAGCGATCCACGATTCTAGTCCAAAAGCCAACGCCGAGCTAGAAATAGGGTGGGAGCCGATGTTCCAGTTGCGATCCCCCAGCTCGTTGTTACCATTCCAAGCAAACAAGCCGGCGTGCGCGGAGTTGTTCAGGCTGCCGCTTCCCCCTAGCAGCCGGGTCCTAGCGCGGGCTTCTCTCTCAAGCGTCGCTCCCCAAATACTTTAGCTGCTTTTTTAGATTTCCAAACTCTCGTGGGCGCGATCTTTTATAAAGATCGCGCGGCTTTTAGGTAGTCTTTTTGAAACAAGGGCGGGAGCCGATGATCCAGCCGCGAACCCCCAGCTCGTCGCTACCATCCCAAGCAAACAAGCCGGCGTGCGCGGAGTTGTTAAGGCGCCGCCGATGAGACAAAGCCGTAGCCCATCTGCGATCCAGCTCCCATCAGTAGTGCCATTTGTGCTAGTGCCTCCCTCTGTGGCTTTGGGGATCATCGTGCCCGCGTGGGTGCGCTTCACTTGAGAGCCTGAAGTGATATTGACAATATGTCCGGTATTTGTGTAGCCATTGCTAGAAGTCTCATCGCTATAAGCTTGCTCGTGAGTAGCTAGATAGACTAGTTTATTATTGAGATATATCCCATCGACAAACTCCCAGACATTCCCAGCAGGATTGCAGATACCGCGATAGATAAACATCTTTGCCCTTTTATCACTCCCGCTTACAGGGATACTCATCGTCTTATCCCCCGTGGCAAAGCTTATAGCTTCATAGAGATAGCTTGTGTTGTTCGCGCTTGTATTCCAGCTATAGATCGCCCACTTGCTCTGCTCTGTGCTTTTGCTATCTGCCGTGCTTCCTAGATAGCCTCTCTCTATACTATACAAAAATGCTAGGGCTTCTCGCTCGTGGTGGTTTTGGATCTTCATATCTTTGTTGAATTGCTGCGTTTGAGTCCTAAAGCTAGGGCGGTCAATCTCTGTGGTAGGCTTTGGATTACTACTTAGAAAGAAGCTTCCTTGCATACCCCCTAGGCTTACGCT
>NZ_UGHV01000004.1 GCF_900451095.1 Helicobacter canis
ATGATTAAAAAGCTAATAGAACCACTGCGTAAAATTATCTCAAGCGATAATATTGATACTTTTAATGAAGCATTTAATAGTGCTATGCAAAAGAGCGAGGGGATTTTGCATTTGCAAGAGCCTAAAATCTATGCAATGAGTGAAGAATCTAATATTGCCTCAAAATATAACAATCACTATATCGCCACAAAAGATGGCAATCTTTGTGCTGGATTTGCAATCGGTGGTATCAGTTATAGTGCTGCAAGTATCAATAGAGAGCTAGAGCTGGTGCAAAGTAGGAATCGCTTTTGGAGCAAACTAGATTCTCATATAGAAATTAACATCTTTTGTAAAAAAGAGCGACTCAATCTTAGCTTTGATTCTAGCTCTAATAATCCATACGCACAAGAGATTATTAAAAAATGGGAGAGTGGTGTTGTAACTTATAAAATCAATTATTATCTCATCATCTCTACAAAATCTAAAAAACTCACAGGCTATTTTGAATCAAAGAAATCAAAACTTACAAGCGAACAAATCGCGGATAATCTAAGCCCAGAGAATAATACAACACGATTTGAATTTAAAGCCAAAAAGCTTGATGAAATATGCCAAGAATTAAAAAGTGCATTAGGAGAGTTTAATCCCACACAACTTGATTCTGATGATATTATTAACTTCTATGCTACTTATTCTAATATGCAAGAGACAGCACTGCGATATGGATATAGCAATATCACAGATTCTTATATCACTTCAGATGTGGAGTTTAAGAAAGATTATATTATTTTTGCTTGCAATGATGGACAAGAAGTGCTAGGGCGTTTTATTAGTGTTAAAGCCTATGAGACAGAAAATATATCAAGTATTTTACCGACAACTATTTTACGAGAAAATAGCGATTATTATTTGATTTTTCATTGTGAAGCACTGGATAGAAAATCATCAATAGAAAAAGTTAAAAATACCAAGCTCTACGCGGTGGGCTTAATCCAAAATGCCCTAGAAGAACTCTTGCAAGAAATTAAATCTGATAGAGAAAAACTTTTAAAATTTTCTCTTAGTATTCTTGTGCTTTCTCATAATGGTGCAACTGAAAGTGAAAAGCTCCAAGAGCTGAACACAAAAACAAATGCGCTTATTGCCATTTTAAAAGCACAAAATCTAAGTGTGGCAAAAGAAAGCTTTAATCTCAAACCTTTGTATTTTAGCTTTTTTCCAAGTAGGGGCAACCTTAATGCCAGAATCCGCACACAAACAAGCTCGGTAGTTAGCACGCTTTGCACATTTGAAAATGATATTCTAGGCTTTAAGAGTAATCGCTGGGGTGATAGACCTGTGAGTATTTTGCGGCATTTAAGTGGTAGCCCTTACTTTTTTAATTTCCACGACAGCGAGCATAAAAGTGCGGCAGGGCATACGCTAGTTATTGGTGGCACAGGCTATGGGAAAACCACGCTTATGCAGTTTCTTATGCTCAATCTTTTTAAATATGATATTCATATCTTTGCTATGGATAAGCTGCGCGGTATGCACAATTTTACTAATTACATAGGAGGAGAATACCACGACCTAGAGCTTGATGGCTTTAAATTAAATCCTTTTTCACTAACAGATACTGCAGAAAATAATAACTTTTTAAAATCGTGGCTATGTGAAATGGGCGAGATAAGCAAGAATGAACACGAGCTACGAAATATTGTAGGCGATACATTAAGGCAAATACGAGAAACACAACAAGCCGAGTTTGAGCATATTTTTACCCTGCAAGATTTCTATGATAGCCTGCAGTTTCCAAACTCCCAAGATGATATAAAAATCCGCTTCAAAGACTATCTAGGTGGCTTGTTTGACAATACACAAGACGCGCTTAATTTTGATAAACAGCTCGCCATTCTTAATATGGATTCTATTTTGAAAGATAAGAAAAATGCCGCGCTTTGTGCGCTCTATCTCTTTCATAAAATTAAAAATATCTCTAAAAATAGCAATAAGGGCTTTTTTATATGGATTGATGAGCTACGCGACTATCTTAATGATGAAAATATGTGTAATGCCATTATTGAATCTATTATGGAGATACGCAAAATCAATGGTGTTATCACAATGGGCGTGCAGAATCTTGACTTTTTTAGCAATGTGGCTAATGCAGATGCCTTTATAGAGAATATGGCAAATTTTATCATTTTCCCCACCACAGATGAGCGCACACTTCAAAAGCTAGAAGCCCAGCTCTCCCTTACAGGCAGCGAAGTAGAGTTTCTCAAAAGCTCTAGTAAAAGTGCTAGACAGATTCTTTTAAAGCGCAAAGAACAATCCGCCATACTTGATGTGAATTTTGCGCGACTTGGCGAGCATTTAAAAATATTTAGCTCTGAAGCTGAAGATGTTAATGCGTTACTTGAATGCAAGAAATACCACCCGCAAGAGTGGCGCACAATGTATCTCAAAAACCAAAAATCACTTCTTGCAACAACCCCACACTATCTAAAGGAGAAATGATGAAATCACTTTGTATCGCCATTTGTATTGGGCTTTTGTGTATTGGCTGCAGTAACAAGAGGGCAAAAATCCCGCCAAAAAGCCCTTGTGCTTGTTATGACCTGATTATTGATATGGAAAAAAGGGGCTAAATAATGACTTTTAGCGACAATGAGCTAAAAAGAGATGCGAATGTTCTTTTTAAGCTAGAGCGGCATATCAAGCAGTATATGTTCTTTTGGATTATTTTAGAATCCATTATTATCGCTCTGCTTGTGTTAGCCATTATCATTATGCTCCCCCTTAAACAAAATGTCCCATATCTTGTGTTTTTTTCCAATGCAGAAAGCAACTTTGTGCGCGTGGAGCAGGCAAATCTTAATATCCGCGCAGAAGAAGCCCTGCTTAAGTCTATTCTAGCCAGCTATGTGCAAAAACGCGAAACAATCAACCATATTGATGATGAACACCGCTTTGAAGATGTGAGAGAGCAAAGCTCGCGTAAGGTATGGGATACCTTTAGAAGAATTGTAACCCAAGATGATTCTATGTATTCCAATAAAGAACTTACAAGAGAAGTGCATATTGTCAATCTTAGTGTGCTTTCCAAAGAAGTGGCAAATGTGGATTTTATCACTATCGTGCAAGATGCGAAAAACAAATCCTTAAAACGCTACCGAGCCACACTCAAATACGACTTTGTAGAACAAAGTATCAATTTTACTTCTGTGCCAAGAAACCCCACAGGCTTTGTGGTGCAAGAATACGCATTGACTGAAATTTCCATTAAAGACCAAACAGGAGAAGACAAATGAAATATGCTCATATCATCTTACTTTTTCCCTTTTTGCTGCCAGCTTCTTTGTGGGCAGATTCTGTGTTAAATGACACTGATAGGGCAGAAGTGGCACGCAGAATGCAGGCAGGGCAGGAGCAAATGCTTGATACAATCAATAAAATCCAAGATATGCAAGAAGAGCGAGAAGCACGCAAAAATGCCCCACTCACAGATTCTACAAGCAGGGACTTTAGCTCTAGCTCTGCACCTTTATCACAAGAGCAAAAGCCACAAGAGCCACCAACCGAACAAGAAATCTTACTAAAAAAGCAGGCTGTGCGAAGCCAGAATCTCAAAGCCATACAAAACCAATTCTTTGCCAAAAACTACAAAGGCACAGAAAACACCATAACCATAGACTATGTGGAAAATACCACCTACAAAATCCGCACAAGAATCGCGATGACTAGCACAATGATTTTTCCCCAAAAAATTAGAAACTTTATCTTAGGCGATAATGTGGGGTTTGAAGTGCTAGAAGTGCCTAATTCTCAAAACACCCTAGCCATACGCCCCAAGCTCATTGGCGTGGATACCAGCCTTGCTGTCTTTACAGAAGATGGCAAGCTTTATTCTTTTTATATCTTTTCAACAGATTTTACATCGTGGAAAAATCCGCATTTAGTGGTATTTGTCAAAGATAAGCGCACCATTATTGAAAAAAACAAAGACCCATTCTTTGATGAGTATTTTTATGTAGAAGAGGGTATCAATAAGTTGCGTGTGAAGAAAAAAGAGGTTTATAAACGCTACAAAGTTAAAGCCAAGCGACAAAACACTTGGCTTGTGCCTGAAGAAATCTTTAGTGATAACAATTACACATTTTTTAAATACGATAAGAATCGCTACCCACAAATCCCTAGTATTTATGTCGTGGTAGATAGGCAGGATTCTCCCATAGAAACGCGCGTTATAGGGGATTTTGTGATTGCTGAAACGGTCGCTGATAAATTCACTATCAAAATCGGTGAAGCCTATGTCTGCGTAGAACGGGAGAAAGTGCAAAAAGGCGAGAAATGAGCTATCTTAAAGTGGGGCTATTCACACTTGTTGGAGCTTGTATTGTCTATGCAGGTGTAAAAGAAAACCTTGAGTATCTCTTTGAAAGCAAGTTTCCTATAAGCGATTATGTGTGGCAGTCCCAAAAGGGTGCAAATGCTAGCAATCTCTCAAAAAGTGATGTTTTTACAACAACTGATGATAAGCCAAAACTGAAAATGCTAACCGATGAGTTTGGCAACCCCATACTTGATGAATTTGGTAATCCTATTTATATTGATGAGTATGGCAATATGTATTCTAAAAATGGCAAACCTTTAGGCAAAAAGGTGCTGCTAGATAAAAATGGAAATCCAATCTTAGATAAAAACGGCAAACCCATAATCTATGATAAAAATGGAAAGATTATGGGCAGTGAAGATTCTTTACTGCTTGATAGTTTTGGGAATCCTGTGCTTGATAAGGATGGGAATCCCATATTTGTGGATAAAAATGGGAATCTCAAAGATAAAAATGGAAAAACCATTTTAGATTCTAATGGAAAGCCTATCAATGTCAATGATACACAAGCCTTGAATGATTTTTTAAATCAAAGCACACAAAACTCACTTGATGAGCAGCTTAAAAGACAGCAGGAACTCCTAGCCAAAGAAGCGCAAAGACAAAAAGAACTCCAAGAACAAATGCGCAAACGCCTTGAAGAAGAAGAGAGAAAACGCGCAGAAGAAGAGAGAGCTAGAAAAGTCCTAGAAGAGCAGCGCAAAAATGACCCAGCCTATCAAGCCCTACTTGATAAGCAAGAAGCACAAAGAGCGAGAGAGATGGCACTCGCACAAGAAAAGGAGCTTTATAAAAGTGCGGTGCTAGGAGAGCGTGTAGGCGGAAACTCTCAAATCTTTGCACAACAAAGCTCTCGCTATGGGGATAGCGGATTTTCTAATCAAAAAAGCATAGACATCGCCACAAACGAACATCGCCTTTACAGAATGATACGCGCAGGGCGGCTAATCCCAGCAGTGCTAATGACTCCTATTGTAAGCAATATTGAAGGAATTATCACAGCACAAGTGGAGCAGGATATTTATGCAGCTCAAGGTAGAGCCGTGCTTATCCCGCGTGGGACTAAAGTAATGGGCTTTTATAAAAATGATAACAAAATCGGTCAATCGCGCCTCAGTATTGTTTGGCGTGAGATGATAACACCACAGGGCGTTAATATCTTGCTAACTAATGCGATGAGTGCGGATTCTCGTGGGATAAATGGGGTTGAGGGCTATTTGGATAATAAATTTAAAGAGCGTTATGGGTTAGGACTTTTTCTTAACACTCTAAGCAATGGGCTAATGATTAGCATCTCTAATCTCACGCAAAAAAGCGGCACGATGACAAGCCCCTATACTGCGCAACTCTTCTCCACTGCGCAAGGAGATATTAACAATATCTTTAAACAGCTCATCTCTGAACAGGCAAAGATTAAGCCAACCATTGAAATACGCGCGGGCAGCAGAATCTACATCACACCCACCACGCATATGTGGTTTCCTGTGCCTAAAAATGGCGAGATTATGGCGCAGTATTTTAATGATGAATACCAATAAGGAGGGGCAAATGGATAAAAATAACATCAAACAAAAAATCATTGAGTTAGAAAACAATATCAATCAACTTAAAAGCACCATAGCACGAACAGAAAAGAATCTTATAGCCCTCAAAGAGCTTATTTGGGAGAGAGAGGCTAAAAAAGAGAGTAGCAAGATGTATAAAGTGCTAGAAAATGAGAAGTCTAGCACCATTGTAAGAAGCAATGTTGGAGATGTGGTTGTAGATAGGGAGTTTATGGAAAAAGAAATACAAAAACATCTCGATAGTCCTGCACTAAGAGGAATGGTAACCACAGAAGAAATGCTCTCTTACCCCAAAGTCGCGAGAAATGTGGAAGCAGAATATAATGTGGAGCATAAAGACTACACTTGGAAAATCAAGGCAAATGATGAAAATGTTTTACTCTATGGGAGCAGAGAATATAAAAAAGACAATAGAGATATTAACAGATTATTAACAGCACATTCAAGAACGGAATCAAATCAGAGAGTAGAATATAGCGAAAATGGGCGGACAAGGTCAGCTCCGCCTCCGTTATTTAATGACCCCAATTTTCGCACTTCCGCTAACGACACCATTATACCACAAAACAACAACACGAACACAAATCAGCAAAAGCCACATATCCCCATACAAGCAGAACTGCAACGCAAGCCTACTATCAACCTAAACAACTTTGAGCGTGTCAGCAACAAAGAGCAAAAGCAAAGCTTTCTTGCAAGGGCTAATGAAATTAGCAAGCAAGCCCAAAATCTGCACATTGAGCTAGACTCTAAAAGTATGCAAAGACTGGAGCGTTGCAACCTAACACAAAACAAACTCAACACAAAGGAGCGATAAATGGAACATATTAGCCAAAAAATCCACTCTGCCAAAGAGCGACAAAAAAGCAGAGTGAGTGAGAGCAGATTGCTTGCGCGCATAGAAAAGCTAGCCAAGCAACGCGAAAAACACCAAAGGCATATACAAAAACTAGATTCTAAGCTTGAAGAGAACTTTAAAACGCTGGAAAGCCTAGAACATAAAGGTGCGCTCTAATGGAGCACATCACGCCAATCCTCGCTCAAAAGCTTAAGGTGCTTGATAAATATTTGCGCTTGAATGCCAATGAGCTTATCATCAATAATGCAGGCGAGCTATATATAGACTATGGGCAAAGGTGGGAATATGTGCAAGATTCTATGCTAAGTGCAAGCTTTTTAGAATCTTTTCTTATCCAGCTAGCCACCAAAAGAGGGCAACGCTTTAATGAAAAACACCCTAGCCTATCGTGCGAGCTGCCACCACCTTATGATAGATATAGATTGCAAGCCCAGCATAAAAGTGTGCTGTTTCACTCTAATGTCTGTATCTGCATACGAATCCCAAGCAAACAACGCTTTAGGCTAGAACAATTTGTCCTAAGTGATAGGGTCAAAGAGCAGTGGGATTATGCCGCTATTAAATCTCTAATCCCGCAGAAGAAAAATGTGCTTATTAGCGGTGGCACAGGCACAGGAAAAACAAGCTTTCTTAATGCCCTAATGAGTGAGATTCCAGAAGATGAGCGCATTGTGAGTATTGAAGACTCACAAGAGCTGCTTATCCATAATCGCAATAAAACCCAGCTTGCTATTCCAAAAGAAGCCAACGAGATTTATAGCTACACACAAGCTATCAATAATGCTATGCGCCTACGCCCCGATAGACTGCTGCTTGGCGAGATAGATATACGCAATACTTTGGCATTTTTGCGCCTTAACAACACAGGACACGAGGGCAATCTCTCCACCTTGCACGCCAATAACAGCGAAGATGCTATCAATGCCTTAATTACCAATGCAATGTTTGGAGGAATGAGCGATAGAGCAGCACTTAGAGCTTATATTCGCACTGCAATTGATTATATCGTGCAGATTAAGCGCGAAAAAAATGAACGCATTATTAGCGAGATTCTCGTTGTTAAAGACCACATACCAAAGGAGATATAAATGAAACAAAAAGCCAAAAGAGTGCATATAAGCCTAGCCACAAAAGATTATGAGATTTTATGCAAGAAAGCCGAGCTTATGGGACAAAAGAAATCACGCGTTCTTCGCCAACTTCTCCACTTAGAAGAAGCACATAATATCCTAGAGCTACTGCACCGCACATCTAGTTTTAATACCCAAATGCTCCTTGAAATTTCGCGTGTGGCTGGAAATATCAACCAAATCGCCTATCATCTCAATGCAGGATTTAATGTAAATGAAGAGCATTTTGAGAGACAAGCCCAAGAAACAAAGCGGATTTTTGCAGAGTTTCACGCCCTAGCCAAACAGAATCAAAAGCTTTTAGCAAGGATTTTCAATGCGTAATAAGAGCCAAGCTATAATGCGCGATATTACATCACTACTTGTGTGCGTGCTATTAAGTATATGTATCTATGGCATAAGCATTATGTATTATTTTCATATCCATTTTTCTTGGCAGGGCGTGCAAGAAGCCTGTCATATAGGCGTGCAGATTCTGCAAAATCTTGGTAATCCAGCCTTAAAGCTCAAGTCCTATATGGCACTTATTTTTGCTTCTTTGCCCCTCATTGTGTGGGTGATATTTTCACTAATGGGCAATGCAAAGCCAAAAGGAAATTATGGCAATGCACGCTTTGCTAATGAAAAAGAGATTCAAGCAATGGGGCTTAATTATGAAAGCGGTATGATATTTGGCTGCTTGAATAAAGGCAGGGACAAAAAGCTCTTTATCCGCTCCAATCAACCACTCTCTACCCTTATTGTCGCACCACCTGGCACTGGAAAGACGGCAAGTATTGCTATCCCTAATCTCTTATCCCTACCTCAAAGCTGTGTGGTGCTTGATATTAAAGGGGAGCTTTATCAAAAAACTGCAGGATACAGACAGCAAAAACTCCACAATAAAGTGCTGCTTTTCTCCCCTTTTAACGATGAAAACACAATGTTTTTTAATCCCTTTGATAACAAAGTCATTAAGGAAATGAGCTTTGTGCAACGCAAAAAGCTTGCCGACCAAATCGCTGGGACAATTTTTGTAGGAGAAAAAGGCAAAGAAAACGACCATTGGGTCATTTCTGCCAAAACAATGTTTAGCTTTTTTGCACTCTATGCTATGCAAAAGTTTGGACATACCACCCTAGCAGAACTCGCCCAAGCTCCAAAAAAAGATTATTACAATGAGCTTCAAGGGGACTATTTACAAATGTGCCAAATCCAAGATGAAGATACAGGGGAATTTGAGAGAAACCCTAAAGAAGACACACTCAAAGCCTTTTTTCTGCAAGTGGCTAATGATGAGAGTATAGATGACATCGTGCGCAATCAAGCACGCCAATACTCTAGCGCAGCGCAAAATGAATTTGCAAGCATTAAATCCACCTATGACACCTTTATGGCAGTCTTTAGCAATCCACAAGTAGCCAGAGCTGTTTCAAAGATGAGCTTTGATTATGAAGATTTGCGAGAAGAGCATATCAGTATGTATATTGTGATACAAACCGAAGATATGGATATTCTCGCCCCACTTATCCGCATTCTCCTAGAATCTATGTGTAAAAAACTGCTTACAAAAGAAAATAACGACCCCAATAAATTTATCTATCTTATCCTAGATGAGTTTGTGCGCTTTGGGAAAATGCCATTTCTCTTAGAAATGCCAGCACTTTGTAGGAGCTTTGGGCTTGTGCCACTATATATCACACAAAGCTATGAGCAGATTAAAAAATACTATGGTGAAGATGATGTAAAAATTATCCGCGCTAATGTCGCTTATCAAGTTATCTTTCGTATGAATAGCTTTGAAGATGCAGAAACCCTAAGCAAAATGATAGGGGATTTTACACGAGAAAAGACAAGCACATCAAAAGGCAACCTTGATATGCTTAAGCAAAATATCTCCACTAATGCTGAAGGCTATAAACTCATCACTGCACAAGATATTCTTAGCAATCCAATGGATAAAATCTACATTCTCGTGGGCGGATTCTTAAATCGCCCCATAAAAGCAGATGTCAATTTTTGGTTTAAGCTCAAAGAATGGCAAGGAGCTGACAAAATCCCCTATATCCCACCAGAGACACAATCACAAGAAGTAGTGCAGAATCTAGGCAAAGATTTAGTAAAGGAAAATAAGGAAGAATGCAATGTTTATGAATACAAATTTAGGGGGCTTAAGGGCTACTAGCACAAAGTCCAAATCTGTGCTTAAGAGATGAAAAGCATAGTTTTGGGCTTTGCCCACTCTTGCAAGTATTAGCGTTTGGTTGGTAACAAAATGCCTTGCTTGCAAGAGAATTTTTCTAAGGAGTGCCTATGCAAGAACAACAAGAGCAGACACCCACACTGCCAGAGGGAGCAATCCCTATCAGCCAAGAAGAAGCAAATGAGCTGCTTGAGTTAGGATTAGCTCAAACACAAGATGTGGCTATCCAAGAGAGCGAAGCCTAAAAATACCAAAACACAAGGAGAAAAAATGTCAGCACAACCAAAAAAATGGGAAGAATACACACACGAGGAAAGAAAAGAGAGTTTTAATAACTACGCCAAATACAACATTATCCAAGCCATAAAGAGCAAAAGCGCGCCTTGGCTTGAGGCAAAAAATGCTAAAGAACTCCAACATACTAGACCATTTAACGCCCAGACAGGCAGACCCTATGAGGGACTAAATGCAATTTTACTAGAGAGTAAGCAAAAAGAACTTGGCTATGAAAATGGCTCGTGGATTACTGCCAAGCAAGCTAATTTTCTAGGAGCAAAGCTCACAGGGGAGCAGCTTAAACAAATGCAGGGCGTTAAAATCTCTTATATCAAAACCAAAGAAGCTACTAAGGTGCTTGATAAAAAAGGGAATCCAAAGACAAAGCCACAAGTTGATAAAAATGGCAATACCAAAATCAATCCAAAAACAAATAAGCCCTACTATGATTTTGTCTATGATATTAAGGAGCTACCTGCACCAATCCTAGAGACTACAACGCTCTATCACACTTCACAAATCCCAAGCCTTGATAAAAGCAGGCTCAAAGAGCTTGATTTATCACTCAATGAGCCAAAAGACATAACAACAAACTATCTTAAGGGCATAGGCTTAACTGAACACACACAAAAGCAAATTAGCAATTATCTCCAAGCCCAAGCTGGACTTGAGCAATATAGACCTCTGCCAAAGCCACAGCCAGATATATCACACAATAAAAGCCAAGAAAGCGCAATGCAGCGATAACGCAATGAAAGGCAGAATCTATTAAGAAAGGAAGCAAATGGAACAAAAGGTAAGTATAAGGGATTTTCTAGGACTGCAAGAGAGCTACCAAGAACAAGAAGCGTGGTGTGAGCAAGAGCATAGCATCACACAAGAAGAGCTTAAAATCTATGGCTATTTGCTGCAAGAAATGAGAGAACAAGCAAAAGGGCAAGAGACAATACTTGCAAGGCAGAGTGATGAGTAGGGTGCTAGAAGAGCTTGCTAAGGATTTAGAAGAGAAGATTCTGCACGCGCTAGAATCTGGCAGTGCGCCTTGAATTAAGCCTTGGCAAAATGATGGGATCTTGCCGCATAATCCCTACACAGGCACAATTTATCAGGGCATAAATGCCCTGCGCCTGCTGTGTGATGAATATACAGAGAGCAAATATCTTACCTTTAATGAAATTAAAGCTCTTAATGGTTCTGTGAGAAAAGGAGAGAGGGCAAGCTATGTGCTATTTGTAGGACAAAAGCCCATCACACAAGAAGAAAGAGAAAATACTAGGGGATATGTCTTTGAAGATGAAGAGGGACGGCTATGGCAAAAGATTTTTAAGAAAATCCCTATTTTTAATATCACTCAATGTCAAAACCTTGATATGCAATTACTCGCAAAACACCAAAAACAACATAATATTCATTTTGAGATAAAACAGCGTGATAGATTCCAAGAAAACCCTTTTATTGAGCAGATTCTAAAAAACTCCCATATCCCCATTATCCACCATAACAAAGATAGAACTTACTATTGTGTTAATAGCGACACAATCTATCTTCCACCAAAAGAAAATTTTGCTACTAAAGAGCAATATTACTCGACCGCACTGCACGAACTAGGACACGCCACAGGTGCAAAACATAGGCTAGGAAGAGCATTAAGTGGAGATTTTGGGAGTGTGAGCTATGCCAAAGAAGAGTTAAGAGCAGAGCTTTATTCATTTTTACAAGCCCTAGAGCTTGGCATTGATTATGATATAAAAAATCACGCTTCTTATGTAAAAGGTTGGCTCAAGATTTTACAAGATGATAAGAGCGAGATTTCAAGGGCGATTAAAGATGGTGTGAGAATGGTGAGCTTTGTCAAAGAGCAATGGTATCCCACCAAAGAGCAAGAGCGCACACCACAAAAGGCTAGAGTCAAACCAAGAATCCAAAATAAGCTAGAAAATGAGTTGGGGCTTGAGCGATAAGCCAAATTCTACCAAAGGGGCAAGAATGAAAGAAAGCATAATCATTATTGAAGCACCAAATAAATGTGAAAAAATAGCCGCTTTTAGCGGAGCAAAAGACAAGAACTTAAAGCTACCACAATCCTATGAGTTAGATTATAGAATCTGCTCAAGTTTTATAGACAAAGCCTTGAAGACAAAAAGAAAGTGAGCGTTTGTTTATGCTATATGCCTATTTAGCGCGCTATTGCCCTATTTTTAGTATAATTTGGGATAGAGAATTGCATAATATAAATGCTTCGCAATTTGTCCTTTTAATTCTCACAAAAGGAAAGAGAAAATGAGCGCACATATCAATCAATCAACGCTAGAACACTTCGCGCATTATGTGTGGTGGGAAGATAGCAATGAGCTTATGCGCTCTAATCCTTTACGCATTATCGCTAGTGCTATGCGCTATGCTAATAGTCCAAAAGAGTATGCACTGCTATGCAAGATTGATAAGGGCGTTTTACAAGAAGCCCTTAAAAAAGCGCAAGCTGGGTGGTTTGATGAGAAAAGCTGGCATTATTGGCATATTATGCTCTATGGAGAAAATGCCATAATCCCAACACTACCAAAGCGAAGTTTTCTGCAAAGCTAGCAAATGAAGCCTATTTTAGAGATTCTGCCACAAGAGCAGAGAGCACTATATCCGCATTTAGCACAAATCACAGGGCTTGGTTTTGTGCTTTTTGGTGGGACTGCGATTGCCTTGCAGCTTGGGCATAGGCAATCTGTGGATTTTGATTTTTTCACGCATAAGAGTATTGATAGGTCGCAAAAAACCTTACTCACGCTTGAAGGCATTAAAGTAGGCACGATATTGCAGCAGGAAAAAGATACGCTCGTGTTTATGACAGAATCAAAAGTAAAGCTCTCTTTTTTTGGGGATATGGATTTTGTATCAAAAGCCAAAGCCACTCAAACAGATGATGGGATTTTGCGTATCGCAGATATGCAATCGCTTCTTGCCACTAAGCTTAAAGCCACTTGTGATAGGGCAGAGTATAAGGATTATTTTGATATTGCCACGATATTGCGGCAAACAGACATAAGCCTAAAAAATGCGCTAAATGATGTAGGCGTGTTTTTTGGCAGTGATTTTCCACTCGTGCAGATACTTAAGGGCTTAACCTATTTTGATGATGGAGATTTGCACAGGCTTACAGAGCAAGATAAAAAACTGCTCATAAAAGAATCTAAAGAAGCAAGCCAGTGGCTAAGTGCTGCTTATGAGCTGCAGGCAAAATTTGATAGGGTGCTAGGCAATATTGAGCGCACAAGTGATGAGAAGCAAAGAGAAAAATTTTTACAAAAGGCAGAATCTCTGTGCAAAGAAGCGCAGGGCAAGCATATTAGGCTTGATTCTAAAAGAGTGGGGCGGCTAGATAAATATAGCAAGCGTATTGGTATAAACAAAGATAAAGGACTAGGCGAAGAGTAGGCGGGATTTGAGGCAATAAGTAGGGCTTGTTTAGGTTTTTTAGATTTTGGAGCTTGGAAGCTCCTGCGTGTTTGGTGGTAGGAGAAGTGGTTAGCTTGTAGGGTTTTGCCCATTGGTGAGCGGGTTTAGAGTGCAAAGATGGTGTTTTTAGGGATTATGCTGTGCTTTTTGGGCGTGTTGGATGGTTAGGGTTTTATTACCCGCCTTTAATAAAAGGACTTTTTGCAAGCAGCTAGGCAAAAACAACGCGTTGTTTTTGATGAAATGTTGCGCTTTAGGCGCGCCTACCAATAGCTCCGCCGATATTGTCGCGCTTACCGCGCTTCATCGGCTCTATCTAGGGCGCAATCTGCGTGCTTACGCGCTTGATTTTGCCACTAGATGTGTAAAACATTTTCCCTCCCCTGATACCACATAAATAATAAATCGCCACAGAATCACTATTGCAATTTTTACGATATGACATTACAATGGCAATTGTAAAACTTAACCAAAGAGGAAACGCAAATGAGTAAGGAAATACAAAAGGATGGTTTAAAAAGGGGACCAAAACCCACTGCTAAATCTACAGGCGAGAAAGACCAAAGACGCAAAGACAACAAAGATACACCAGGAAACACCAATGAACTGAAGCCATCAAAAAACTCCAAAAAACAGAAGTAAGACATATTTAAGCAAAACTTCGTTATAAATACCGAATCTCTTCAAGGAGAATTGGCTCAAAGGTTTATCCTTTGGGTTTCCCAGCCTAGTTGCTGGGAGATAAAAAACTTATTAGTTTATTTCTAACCCTATCCACTTCCTCTTTTCTTGCTTTATAGTAATAGCTTATAGTTCTTCTGCTGTCAAAAGCTCTAATCTGCCCCAGCATTGCAGTAACGACCACATTATGTTTTACATTAGTTAATCTAGCAAATGAAGAACCACTAAGTTTTTTTGTGGTAAGCGGTATTCCTATGAAAGCGTCCATATAATTTGGAATATATATCCTCTTTAACACAAGCACGGGTCTTCTAAAGTCTTGCTGCTTACCAAAAACTTCACACCCAATATTCTGCCCGATATGCACCCAATATACACAGCCCTCTTTAATGTAATGCCGTGTTTGATTGTTTTGTATAGTTTGTTTTAGTGTATTCCACTTATTAAATTGGATAGTGTTATCCATAATTAACTCCTTTTATTTTTATTTTTTTATTTTATGTGTTCTCAAATTAGAACACATAAAATGTTGAATAAGCTGCTTATTTCTTAATATTTATTACTTTTATACAAGACTTACTTTTTTATAATGAAGCAAGCAAGGGAAATGCGTTGTATAGGGGCTAGGCGTGCTTGCCCGCCTAGCCTAAATGTCAAATACCAAGAAGCACTTGACACAATTAAGCAAATTATTGCTATAATGACAACGCATTTAATAAGCATTGAATTGTTTCTCCTTTCGGCGAAGCAATTCCCCTTAGTGAAGTTGCAGCTTCACTAAGGAGTTACGAGGCTTCACGGCAGAATTATAACACAAGTATTCTTTTATCCCTTTATTGACCACATTTTTCAGCCTATTTCTATATGCTCCATTTTATTTATTATATGTAGATTTATAATTATATTTTTAATATATAAAAATAATAATTTATTGATATTAAATATTTTATATATTATTTATTTAATATTATTTTATTACTAAAAAATCATTATTTAATGTATTATAAATACTTATAAACATATTTACAATAATCTTATACAATTTCTAAAATATTTAAATAAGGATAAAAAATGATTGTTTCAATCGTTAATGAAAAAGGTGGCAGTGGGAAAACAACGCTTGCAGTAAATATCGCCTGCAAACTCGCACAAGAGGGAGATGAAGTGCTACTTGTTGATGCCGACCCACAAAGAAGCACTGAAGCCTTTCTCAATATCCGCACAAACGAGAATCTCCCCCTACTTTTTAATTCTGTTACCAAACTTGGCGATGGGCTAGCAAGAGAGGTTAAATCTCTAAGTCAAAAATACGATAGCCTTGTGATTGATACAGGCGGGCGAGATTCTAAGGAAATGCGCCAAGCACTAGCCATTGCTGATATTATCATTATCCCAAGCGTGCCAAGCCAATATGATGTTGTGGTGCTTGATAAAATGATTTCGCTCTATGATGAAGTCAGTGCCATAAACCCAGAATCTAGAGCACTTATTGTGATTGATAAAGCCTCCCCCAACCCCTTTTTAGAAAAGAAAATTAGCGATTTACGCAGCTATATCAATGAGAAGAACCTAGAGAATCTACACTTAATGAACTCTATCATCTATGAGAGAGAAGCATATAAAAATGCAACTTCAGCAGGAATGGGAATTACAGAGTTTTGCAAAGGTGGTGAAAAAGCCTTTGATGATTTTGTTCGCTTTTATGATGAGTTAATAGAATATATTAAAAGTATATAGATTATATTTTTAATATTATTTATTTAATATTTAATAAATAATATATTTTATTCTAATAAACATTTATTTTTTTATTAAAAAACATCTTATTAACTATTTTATAATAATATTTCATATCTATAAATTTTTTGTATAAGGTTGCAAAATGGCAGGACTCAAAAACATTAAAACAAACTCATTCAAAAAGGTAGAGCAAGAGCGCGAGCACACTGCTTCTACAAGTGTAGCGGAGTTTATCAACCACGCAGAGGGCGAGACAAGCAAAATAGCCCAAAAAAGGCGTGGCGCACCACTAAAAAGCGAAGCCAACAAGCGCACGCAAAAGGTGCTAGTGTATTTCACAGAACGCGAGATTCTCAAAATCCAAGAAATGGCAGAAGAAAAAAATATGAAAACTACCGAATTTATCCGCTTTAAAATTTTTAACTAAAATACAAATGCAGAATCTATTTTAGGAATGAAAATTAGACTTTTCAAACTTTTTAAAAGTAGAGAGAATCTCGGCATATAGGCAAAAAGAAGTATTTTTAAGGTTTAGACATTCTGTGTAGCAAAACTTAAAGTGTGTATTTTAGGGCTTTTTGGGCTTTAAGAATTGCGAAACCTTAAATTAAGCAAAATAAAAGGAAATGCTATGCAGCCAAACGCTACAATTTTTGCAGGTGTCAATGGTAGCGGAAAAACAACGCTCTATTATAACGAGCTAGAAAAGGGGCGTTTATTTGGGCTGCGTGTCAATATTGATGAAATCGTCAGCTCATTTGGGGACTGGCGCAGCGAAAAAGACCAAACACGCGCTACAAAAATCGCCCTACGCATACGAAAACACTACATACAAACCCACCAAAGCTTCAATCAAGAAACTACACTTTGTGGCGCAAGTATCACAAAGCTTTTTTCCACCCTAAAAGCCAATAATTACGCAATAACGCTCTATTATGTGGGATTAGATTCTGTGGAGAAAGCCAAGCAGCGGGTAAAAATCCGCGTGGCAAAGGGTGGGCACGATATAGATTCTAAGCTTATTGAAAGAAGATTTTGCACATCATTACAAAATCTCAAAGCTATCGCGCCACTTTGCGATGATGTGCTACTATTTGATAACAGCGCAGAGAGCCTAAAGCTCATCGCGCAAAAACACCAAATGCCAGCTGGTGCTTTTAACTCTGTGCTTGAGGGTTTCATTACTGAACGATTAGATAAGTAGGAGGCAGTATGCGCCCTTATGATTATGTGCTACTACCACTGCACGAGATTCTAAGCACTCTTAATTATGAAAAAAAACTAGAAAAAAGCTCCACGCGCCATATAACAATGAATCATAGCAATGGCGATGTTCTTGTAATTACACGCAAGCCAAATGGACATTATCTCTATTTCAATCCATTTAATGAAAGGGACAAAGGAAATATTCATCATTTTTGCAAGCTTCGCTCTATTGATGTAAAAAAACTTATTGCTGGCAAACATATTGATTTAAATCATCACGCCATAGAACCAACAGAACTACAAGATAAAGAGATTAAAGCAAGCATTAAATTTAAAGAATTTAGAAGCATCAATCTTTCAAGCAAAAATCCAGCATATCGTGGCTTATATTTGCGTAATCGTGGAATAAAAGAAGAGATTTTTTCACATCTTACAATAAAAATTGATACTTATAAAAACATCTGTTTCCCTACTTATACTTATGAGAAAAAACTCAATGCAAAAGACCTTGTGCAGTGCGGATATAGCGCGAAACTCAACCAACCACTACCAAAAGACAAAGAGGGCAAAAACTACAAAAAACCGCTATCTACACTTGCATTTGGTAAAAAAGGAATAGAAATTTTAAAAGACAAACGCACAAAGAGTTTAAAAGATATTAAATACATCATCATTACAGAATCTAGCATTGATTCTATGAGTCTATTGCAAATCCTTGAGCTTGATACAAAAATATCTCTACTTTGTGCCACAAGTGGAACTTTCTCAAAATCAGCCAAAGAAGCTTTATTGTTCTTGTTACAAAATTGCTCAAATTCTATTTATATTTTTTTAGGATTTGACAATGATAAACAAGGCAAAGTATTCACAAAACAGCTTGAAGAACTCTTACAACCTTTTTCTTTTACTTATGAAATAAAAATCCCACAACATAAAGATTTCAACGAAGACTTACAAACATCTAAATGCGATTCTTAAATCTTAAAAACTTACATAAATTATAAGAATCATTATCGCGCAGTTTTCCCCTTTTAAATTTTGTTTTTATATTGTTTGTTTTAGATGTGCTTGCAATATCGCTGGGAGCGTTGCTAGAGTGATTTTTAAAAGGACATATTGCGAAAATTAAAAGGACATATTGCGAAAATAAGCGTTATTAAAAGGACATATTGCGTAATGTTTAGAATGCTTTGTTTTGAGTTAAGGTATGGGTTTTGTGCTGTTTTTTGTGAGCTTAATTTTAAAAGGACATATTGCGAAAATTAAAAGGGCGAATTGCGAAAAGCTGTGGGAAATGTTAGAAATAATGGGTAAAAGTTGATTTGTTACACATTTTTAGCTAGACTCTAGGGAAGATAATACATAGAGACGCAACTAAGGATAGGGTATAATGGAAGAGATTAAGGCTGCAGTGTTGCCACCACAGCTGGATTTATTTGGTGAGCCTATCAATCCAGCCGAGCAGCTTGCTGATGATGTCGTGTATGAGAAAGACTTAAGCGTAGAGTATGAGAATCGCTTTAATCAAATCATCTTTAGAGACTTCACAGAAGCAGATTTTAATATTTTCTTTATCCTTTGTGCTATTGCCAAAAATCAGCGCACAAGAACTATCACTATTAAGTTTGAGCAAATGCGTGAGTTTGTAGAGAGCGACAAGAATAGGCGGCGGTTTTATAAAAATATTATAGACTTTGCCAAGAAGCTAAACTCGCTCAAAGCAGAAAAGAGCCAAATTGATGAAGAGGGCTATGAGCGGTTCTCTGCCTATACTTTTTTTGAAAAGATTATGGCAGATGAAAAGAGCCGCACGCTTGTGATTAAAGTTACAGAAAGCTCTATGGAGCTTATCAATGATATAACCTCGCACTTTACGAGGTTTGAGGTGCGAGAGTTTTGCGCTATCAACAATAAGTATGCTAAGAATCTTTATAGACTTTTAAAGCAGTTTCAAGCCACAGGCAGATATGTGGTAAAATATAGTAAATTCAGGGAGCTAATGAGTATCCCAGCAAAGTATGAGAGCTGCGATATAGATAAGCGTATCCTTAAGCCTTCTGTGCTAAAGCTTGCGGAGAATAGCCCCTATACAAATAAGCCTTATTTTGAAAATCTTACCTTTGAGAAAATCAAAGAAGATAGCAATGGCAAGAAAAGCAAGGGGCAAGGTGGAAGTATTGATAGGATAGAATTTGCCTTTACTCCTCGCGCGATAGAGATTAAGAAAAAAGGAGCAGATAAGAGTAAAATTCCCCCCCCCCCCCCCCCCATATCCTAGCTGAAAGTAATTTTAAGACCGAAGAGCTTGTTTTTAGTTTTTAGTTGCTTTTGTGCTGTTAGTTTATGGTGGGCGTGGTGTTGGGCGTCCCTAAAAGTGGCGGGGTATCTTGAACACACCAAAGGAGAGATGAGATGAAAAAAGTTGTAGTCAGTGCTGTTGTGGCTGGAATTGTAGCCGTAGGTGCGAGTGCGTTTGATTTAGGCGGAGCTTTAAATGCAACAAAAAACTTTGTAGATAATACCGCAGATATTGCAAGTGGTAAAAGACAAAAAGAGCAAGAAGCAAATAAAAAAGCTAAAGAAGAAGCAGATGCTAAGGCTCAAGCTGAAAAGGATAAAATTGTCGCACGGCAAAACCAATATGCCGCATTTTGCAAAAAAGCCTATCATCAGCATAAAGTTCCATTTGGTGAAGATACGCGCGAGGAGCTTACGATTTTTGCCAATCAAGACACCCTAATGGCATACGATGGGACTGTGCCTGAGAAGTTTGAAAAAAAGACCTGCTATATCTTCTTGTCGGATTATTTCAATGTCTTTGGCGGAGAAGAGGAGTTTAAGAAAGAAACGGCTAAATATAAGAAATAGATTAAGAAAATTACGATACAATACGAAACCAACCAAAAGAGCTAAGGCATTTAATATCCTGTATCAAAGGGTGAGCTATGCCTTGCTTTTTCTCTGCTTTTCAACTTCGTTGCAAGCAACTTCTACTAAAAATATCTTGTGTTTGTCTTTTAATCCCTAGCTTCTCGTATGCCAATATGCCTGTCATCGATGTTACAGCCATAGGAAATATGATACTGCAATATAATCAAATGCTAGAAGAAGCCATTAAGTACGAAAAAGAGCTTTCAAAGCTTGGTATAGATACAGGCAGAGTAGGAGGGATTCTTGGAAAATTAGATGCCTTAACCAGTGGTGCATTAGAAACATTATCCGCGTTAGAATCTTTGCCTGGCACATTAGATTCGCTTTTGGCAGGAATCAAAGAAGATTGCGATTTCTTAATGAAAGATAAGCTATTTAAAGATATGGCTGATAAATTTAAGGATAACTCTTTTGCCGATTTTGTAACGGGCGAACTTAAAACACAAACTATGTGTCTAGCCGCAGTAAATGATTCAAAAGCTATGAGTGAAGTTTTAGGTGATAAGTTAGCCCAAGCCCAACAAGCTTTAAAAAAAGGAGACCTAGAGAAATATGACCAAACAATGCAAGAATATAATGCCATACATACAAAACAAGCAAAAATAAATCAGCAAATGACAAAAGACAAACGAACGCAATGGAATGAGTTTTATGCAAAATATCAAACAAAGAGCAAAGATAAAAATGTGCGTGGCTATACTAAGAGCTATATGAATGAGCAAATGAAAAACTTGCTGGAGCAAGCTAGTAAAGCTCAAACACAAACTGATTTTCAAAACTTTACCAATCAAATACTTATTGAAATATTGAGGGTTGCTCAATTAAATTATGAGATGATGATGAATTTTAACAATACAATGATAGCAATGCAAGATATAGATGATAATTTAGACAAGAAAATGGCAAAGAATTTAGAAATAGACAAACAAAAACTAGCAGAAAACAGGGAGCAGCTAGGTGTTTTTGCCAAAGATTCACCATTTGAAGATTTAAAAGGAGAGTTTAAAAAGGACGCTCTAGGGCTTCCTGTGCTAGATTTTGGTAAGAAGTAGGAGCTAGGTATGGATAGCTCGGCTTCACTCTTACGCCTTGTTGTTAATCTCATTAACTCCACGGGCAATCAAACCCTACAAAACATTTATCAAGGCTGTGCTGGGCTCTATACAAGCTCCATTGTCTATACGCTTTTTGGTATTAGCTTTACAATTTGGCTTTTTCTAAAGATTAAGGGCGATTTTAGTAGAGCTGATATGTTTAAGGCAATGGTGTGGCTTGTGATATTTATCCTTGTTAAAGTCATTCTCTCTAGCTATGAAAACTATATGGATAGCTTGGGGGTATTTAAGATTCCTTATTATTGGTTCTCTTTGGGGGTGAGTGAGTTTAATGGTGGTAGCACTGATTTAGAAGTGATGATTTCTACACAATGGAGAATGGTCAAAGATAATAGCGATAGAATCTTTGATTTGGCAGGCTGGAGCGAGATGTCGTTGTGGTTTATAGGAGCGGCGTATTTTCTTGTGGGGCTGGTGTTTATGATAGCTTTTGTCATAATGACCGTGCTTTCACAATTTATGGCAAATGTGATTCTCTCACTTGGCGCACTTGTATTTCCGCTAGTGTGCTTCTCACAAACGCGTTCAATCTTTTTCTCTTGGCTGAAACTCTATATTGGTTTGAGCTTATGGAGTCCTTTTGCTGTGCTTCTTAGCTCTATTCCAAATAGTGTTACCAAATATATGCAGCAAGGGCAGGTTCTTATCGCAAATAGTGGGGATTTAGCCGAAGTGGCGTTAGTTGGTATCGTGCTAATGATGTTTTCTATCTTTTTGCTAACAAAGATTCCGGGTTGGGTAAGTGCGATTATTGGTAGCGCAGATTCTAGTGGTTCAGGCACAGGGCTAGCTGGAGCTATCAATAATGGAGCATTTATAGGCACAAGAATGCTAGCAGGTATGGGGCAATATGCTAAAAACCGCGCTGATGGACAGAGCATAAAGGCAGCCGCCACAGGAGCTATGGGGGCGATGTTTGGCGGGGAGCACGGCAATCACGCCGCACAAGGAGCGGGTAGAGCCGCGCTTAAAGCCAGCAGGGCAGCAAAAGGCTGGGTCAGCGATAGTGCAAATAAGTTTAGGGGTAAAGACACGCCCCATACTACCTAAAGGAGCAAAGTGGATACGCAAGAACAAGACAATAAAGAACTACAATCTAAACAAGATAAGCTTAGTGAGAAGAAAGCTAAAGCCCTAGCAATGCTTTATGCTCTAGTGCATTTTTGTGGCAAGGCATTAGTATTTGTAGCTGGCTATACACATAAACTAGGGGATTTGTTTATCACTCTAGCAGAGAGAAGGGCAAAAAATGAGCAGCCAAGCCACTAAGGAGCTAGAGGGGGAAGAACTAGGACTTGATGAAAAGTTTATAATCCCACAAACCCCAAAGGCTAAGAGCGAGCACGCCGCAAAAGTGATACAAGATTTTTCTAATAGCTATGCTGATATGGATAATGTAATTAGTCTTATTCAGCGCGATAAGCAAAGACTAAAGCAAGAAGAGCAAGCCTCACCACAAGAAACGCCTAGTGAAGAAAAAAGCCTTGATAGAGAGAAAAACGAACTAGATAGGGCTATTGCCTCTATCGCGCAGGTGCGTAGCATTGTGGATATTCTTAAAGCACTCTATGCTATGGAAAAGGCTTTATATGAGCTAAGGCTTGCTACAAAAAAGCCAAATACTAGAGACTATATGCAGCAGATACAAGATTCTAAGCATAAGCCACTGACTGCAAACTTTTTAAAAGAAAGTCTAAGAGTGCTTAAAAGTAGTAAGGAGAAAATCCAAGAGTTTGCCAAGCATTTGCAGCTTGAAAGGGCGTTTGCAAAGGAGCTTCGCAAGGATATAGCAATGCTTGATTTAGTAGAATCTAAAGAATCAAAAGCTGCATATATAAAGCAGATTGATAAAAAGCTTTGTGAAGCAAGGGAGAAATTCCCTAGCCTAGAGCAAAACTACCCCAAAATGCTTCAAGCTGCAACAAGTGCCATAAAGCAACCCTTGCAAGAGTTTGGTAAAAACGCGCTTAAAACTATGCCTATTGGTTTATAATATTTTAGCTCTTCTGTCATCTTTTACCTTGTGCGCATTTGTAGGCTCTATTGTGTTGCTTAAAATGTAAAATCTAATGCTTCATAGCTTTTTTATTGCTTTATTCTCTTCAATAAATGCCCTATACTGCTCTTTAAAATTCTCGAAAGTGCCATTGTGGATTTTCTCTCTTAAGTGCGCTTCATAAATAGCAGGATTGGTGATGTGTTGCTTTTTACAATACCAACGCAAGAAAACATCTATCAGCTCATTACTGAGTAGCTCTTGTGTATGGGTGCTAGAGTATGTTTTACTAGGCTCTTGTGTTTGCGTTTGATTTTCTAAACCTAAAAAATTACAAAGAGCATTAAGCTCTTTGAGTTTATAAGGGCTCTTTTTCCCTTTTAGATATTCCTGCAAAATCATAACTTTTTGCTGGCACATCTTAAGCACGAATGCCTTATTCTCTAAAAGTTTAGTTTCATAATCTTGTAGCGTTTCTCTCACGCTATCGCTTATTTCAATATGTGCTAGAGCTTTAAGATGAGAATCTAAATCCTTTGCAATTCCTATCATCACAAACGCATTAGACTTTTTATGCAGCGTGCGAGCCATTATCAAATCCGCATTTATTTGAGATTCTGTATTTTTGGCTAAATTTTTCTCATTAAGTGCTATCTCACTTTGAATTTGGCGCAATACAAAAATATCTGCTTTTGTTTGTTTTTTTGTGCGTAGAAATTCTGCATAAGCCTGTTTCTTTGCAAGGCTGTCATAAGAGCTTTTATAGTAGAGTCTTTGCTCGCGTAATTTTCTTATTTGTTCTTGTAATTGTTTCTTTTGTGTTTGATAGCCCTTGTTGCTTTGTCTAAGTGAGCAAAGCTCTTTATTTGTTGCTTTTATAGAATTAAGCAGCTGAAAATAGCATTTATTGCCTGATTGGATAAGCAATTTTAATTCATTGATAAGCTTTCTTTTTTCTTGCGTATGCTGAGAAATTGTTTTAGTAAGATTATGGGATTTTGTCTCATAGAGCTGGATTTTAGATTCTAGTGCTGCAATTTGTTTAGCGATGTTTTCAGCAATATTTAGTGGTATCTCAATACTTGCTTTTGCGCTTTCTTTAAGTAAGTTGTGCTCATATCGGTAGCTATTTTTATAATTGAAGTTAGGATTGTGAAAATTGAGTGCATTTTTAAAATCCTCTCGTAAAAGATTCCAAAAGTTTTTTATCTCTTGTTTATTGTTAAAGTGAAGCTTTTTGTGTGTGAAAATATTAGTTTTATTAAGAATGATATGAATATGTGGTTTGTGCTGGTGGGTATGAAGCACACTCACATATTTATAACCATAAAAATGTGTCTGCATTACTTCTTTGACAGAATCTTGCAATGCCTTGATATTGCGCTCACTTTTTAGCTCATCAAGACAAAAGGTAAAGTGCCACGCCTCTTTTGCATTTGGCTGTGTTGAAAAATCTTTCTGCCATTGGCGCAAAATCTCATCAATCCTTATAGGCTGATGAGATTCATTAAAGGCAAAATCAAATGCGCTATTGCGTATCACATAACTTAGGGCATTTTTCACGCCATTACTTGAAAGATTAGATAATAGCTTGATAACAACCTGTTTGGAGAATACGCTTGATTTTTGAGGCAATATTGCGCGACTTGGCATAAAAGTATAGGAGCTAGAATCTAAATACTCATCTCTTACTTTTTTGCGTTTTTGCTCTTCATAATCAAAAAAGATATGCTCTAATTGTTTAAATGTTTTCATAAAAGCATTGTAGCGTGTAAATTTGAAACATCAAACAATATACTTAGAAGCTATAAAGATAGCAAATGTTAGCAGGATAACCCTAAAAGGCACACGATTTCCCTAACAAATGCCTAAAATAAGGGCTTTGTTGGGAGATTTAGAGATTTTTTGTAAATCTCTAAATGCGTGAGGAATCTTTGCAATTTTTTTGAAAAATCACAGAAATAAAAATTTTTTTATTAAAAGGACAAAGCATTCAATATAGCACTATCTCTTTCTGCCTCAAAGCACCTATATATCGTGCTTGCAGGCTCTAAAAAAGTAAATATCAGCAAAAATTCACCATACAAGCAAAATTTTTGGGCACTTAATAGCAACAAATCCCATAAATACGAGCTTTCTGCTGATTTATTAAGCTTTTTTTAAGTTCGCAATGCGTCCTTTTAACTTTTGGGAATTTTTTCATCAAAATACCCGCCAGAGAAACCACAAAAGGACGGCAAGAATGAAAAGAACACTGGTCAAAATAGGCATATTTATGATGTTGGCTCAAGTGTATTTGTATGGGGCATTTGGAGCAAATCTCAAAAATGCCATACAAACAGAGGTCAATTCCACAGGGGATATTGTGATTTCTGTTATCCATATGATTGTGGGCATTATTGGCGGGCTTATGATTTGTTTTATCGCCATTGCTGCCAAGCTTAAGCCCGAAATGATTAAAGATAATATGAAATTTATTATTTGGGTTGCCATTATTACAGGTGTGTTATGGGGCGTTACAAATAATGGTGTGAGTGTCTTTCAATGATTGAGATTGATAATTTTAGAGAGATTACTAAAAAAGATAAAGTCTATCTCCCAAAAACCAACATCGGCTTAAGTCGAAATATGCTTTTGCTTGCCTTGCTTTTGGGTGGTGGATTGTATCTTTTTGTTGTGTGGTGGGCAATTCCAATCTTTTTTCTTATTCTTATTGTATTTTTAATTTGTGAATATTTTGATGAAGATATGTATGATATTTTTCTCATCAATACCAAATTTAAAACGCGCCGTAGATTCTATGCTTAGGATTTTTG
>NZ_UGHV01000005.1 GCF_900451095.1 Helicobacter canis
AAGATCGCTCCCAGACCTTTGCCCTTGAAAATCTCCCTGAAATGCCACTTTTTGGCTTGCGTCCTGTGCTTGCTAGCTTCCCTATCCCCAAAGGCAAAAAAGCTAGTGAAATCACCATTATTTCAAACAACAAGATTCTAGGGCTTTTGCCTAGGGATAATGCACTAGTGCTGAAATATGGCAATAATGTGATGACCAAAATCCTCCCCAAACGCGTGGAGCTTTATCAGGATCAATCAAGCCCCTAGAATCCACAATCGACAAGCAAGCACGAAAAATCTCTGTGGGCGAGCGCGTGCAAATAGCGCGTGAGATAAGCCTACCTAGCACAATAACACTTGATGATAAGCACACGATGCATTTGCGGCGTGGTGGGGCTTGTAGGGAAGGATCCTAGCCACATCACAAAGGCTTCTCTCAACCAAAATGCGAGCCTTGATACAGCCGGCAAGCTCTATCGCGCAGAAATCTATATCCAAGAGAAGCTAGAGCCTAGCAATACGCAAGAAAAAGTGGATTCTAGCAAAGATCATAAAGTGGATCTAGACTCTGCTGCTGCACTTCCGCGCGTGCGTGTAAATGTCAATCTAGCCAATATCCGCACGCAAGCAAAAGTGGATTCTAGTGTCGCTGGTATGGTGCGATGGGGGAGGGAGCTAGAGGTGCTTGATAGCATAGAATCCACACAGGGCAAGTGGCTCAAGGTGCGCTATATTTATACAAATGGCACACAAGGGCGTGAGGTTGTAGGCTATATCCTTGCAAACCTTACAAAGCCAAATGATAGCTCCAAGATCGCGCAAGTGCGTGTCAATCTAGCACATATCCGCCAAGAGCCAAGTATCAATGCCAATATCGTGGCAAAAGCACCGCGCGGGAGAGTGATGGAGGTGCGATCTACCACAACAGGGCTAGATTCTACGCAAAATGCCAATACAGAGCAATGGGCGCACATCCATTATGTTTATAGTGCTAATGGATTAAAGCGCGAGATCAATGGCTATATCCTTGCAAGCTTGCTTGAGCCATTAGAATCTAGTAAGCCACAAGCTCCTAGTGTGCCAAAGCCCCAAAGCCCAAAGAGCCTATAAAGAATACTTTTGCGGTATGATATTGCTTGATTTTGCCAATAACAATGCGCAATGATACTAGAATCCACAAAATCACCATTTAAAGTGCTAGAAAATGCGGAGTGGCACACATATAGAGCCCTACATAATCCGCACCTTTGCAGGGGAATTTGCTTGCGTGCAATTATGGATTTGGAGAGATGCCCTAGTCTTGTTGGTATGAGAGTCAAGCTAGGGTGCTGCAAGAAATACCTCGCGTTTTTAGCTGGGAAGCAGGCGTTGCACGCGCTGTTGTTTGGGGCTAGGGGCTGTGGCAAAAGCTCTTTAATCAAGGCGACCTTGCTACCCTATTTGCTAGATTCTAGCTCGCCTTTGCGTGTGCTAGAGCTTGATAGCAAGGTATTGCTTGCTGCCTTTGGTGTTTGATAGCCTGCGTGATTTGCCATATCGCTTTATTGTCTTTTGCGATGATATAGCATTCAATCAAGGCGATCCAAGCTACAAAAGCCTAAAAAGCACTTTGCAAGGCTCGCTTGAAGCAAGGGCTAGCAATATCTTGCTCTATGCTACCTCTAATCTCCGCAGGCTACTAGAACCACTTCCTTGCGTGCAGGCAGTAGCCTTCCCCCAAGCAATGAGCTAGTCCAAGAAGAGCTGGCTTTAAGCGAGCGATTTGGCTTGCAGATTGGATTCTATGATATTGGCACACAAGAATATCTAGCACATATCGCACGGCTTTTAGATGATGAAACGATTTTGTTAGAAGCAAGCCCTGTGCGACAGAGCGCGCTTAATTTTGCTGCTAAAATCGGTGGCAGAATGCGCGTATAGCTGAAGAGTTTGCCATAGCGTGGCGCAACAAAAGCCTATAAAACTAGAATCCAAAAAAGCAAGAGAAAAGCAAAAAGCAGGAAATACAAGAATACACAAGCAAGCCCCCCTCCATACTCCCCTTAATCTCTGTTAGATAAACCGATGAGAGAGAGCAGGCTCATAAAGATATTGTAGAAGTCAAGATACAGGCTAATCGCCGCATCGACAGGGCTAGAGTAAAGCCCACGGATAATATTTTGCGTATCATACGCCACATACACGCTAAAGAGAATCACCACCGCACTTGAAATTATTACTTGGAACATAGAGCTTCCAAGAAATAGATTCACAAGTGAGCCGATAAATACGACAATCAACGCGACAAAAAGCATTGTCCCCATACTTGCTAAATCTTTGCGTGTCCTAATACCAAAGATACTCATCGCGCCAAAGACAATTGTCGTCATTGCAAATGCCATCACCACAGCCCCCGGCTCCCGCTTTTGCCGCTACCATAGCCACAAGCGGAGTAGCCACCAAGCCTGTAAGTGTGGTAAAGATAAAGAGCATTGCGATATTAAGTCCGGGTTTTGAGCGAGAAAACATAAGCCCAAAGAGTGCTGCAATCTCAATGATGAAAAGTATCATACGATTTTCAAACACAAACTGAAGATTGTAAAAGCCAATTACCGCGCCAACAAAAGCGAAAAACAAGCTCGCCCCAAAGAAAATGTAAGTTATCCTTACAAACTTCACAAGCGCATTATCTTGTGCTGCTGCTTTTTCAGCAGAGATATTTACATTGCTTGTATCACTTGCATTGTTTGTATAGTTTCTATCATAAAGTCCCATTAGTATCTCCTTTTGATGAAATGACTAGGATTATATAGTATTTATCTAAATAATCACGCACGCGTTACTAGCCGCGCTTAAAGACTTCCGCAAACACATCGTGTATGGTTTGCACAGGGATTATTGTGAGATGATCAAGCACTTCCTTTGGGATTTCTTTTAGATCTCGTTCATAGTTTTTTGCCGGGATTAGGGCGCGTTTGATCCCAGCTTTGTGTGCGGCGATAAGCTTTTCTTTGAGTCCGCCAATTTGCAAGACATCGCCTGTGAGTGTTAGCTCACCTGTATAGCGATCTCACCGCTTATAGGCTTCTCACAGAGGATTGATGCAATCACACACGCCATAGCGATCCCTGCACTTGGACCATCTTTGGGCGTAGCTCCCTCTGGCAAGTGGAGATGGATATTGTATTGATTATACATAGGACCTTTTGCTTTATCTTTAGATTTTATTTAGATTCTAGCTCACCACTCTCAAGCAGCACCTTTACCACAGAGTGCGCGATTTGCGCGGATTCTTCATCACATCACCTAGACTTCCTGTAAGTCTAAGCTCGCCTGTGCCTTTTAGCTTTATGGCTTCGATTTTTAGGACATCGCCGCCTACGCTTGTCCAAGCAAGCCCATTGATGATCCCTATACGCGCTTTTTTGTTTGACTGCTCGATCTCAAAGACAACTTTATCTAAGAAGTCTGGGATTGCTTTGGCGTGAGCTTAATGGGCGTGAAATCTTCATCTGCAGCACTTTAGTAGCGACTTTTCGCAAAATTGCAGAGATTTGCCGGCGCAAGTTCGCACGCCTGCTTCGCGCGTGTATCGCTCGATCAGCACACGCACGCTCTCTTTGCTAAATTGGATTTGCTTGTCGGTAAGCCCGTGCTTTTTCAGCTCTTGAGGGATTAGGTATTTATGCGCGATTTGCTCTTTTTCTTGCGGTGTGTAGCTAGAGATAGAGATAAATTCCATTCTATCGCGCAAGGGGGCTGGATTTGGGCGATGTCATTTGCTGTGGCGATAAAAATCACTTGCGATAAATCAATGCTGAAATTTGTGTAATAATCGCGGAATTCGACATTTTGCTCTGGGTCTAAAATCTCTAGTAGCACGCTTGTAGGATCGCCTCTCACACCACGCGCGATTTTATCGATCTCATCAAGCACGACTACGGGATTCATTTCTTTGCTTCAATGAGTCCTTGCACAATGCGCCCGGGCATAGCCCCGATATAAGTGCGCCTATGTCCGCGCAGCTCATTGACATCTTCTAGCCCACCTAGCGCGATACGCACAAGCGGGCGGGATATGGCTTTGGCGATAGAGTTTGCAAGGCTTGTTTTCCCCACGCCCGGAGGTCCATAAAAGCACAAAATTGTGCCTTTGGACTTTTGACTCTCTGTGTCGCGGTTTTTTGTCTTTTTGGCATTTGCTTTGGCATTTTTGGCGAGCAATTCACGCACCGCAAAATACTCGATAATGCGCTCTTTGGGCTTGGTTAAAGAGTAGTGATCTAGATCAAGTTGTTTAGCGACATTTTTGATAGATAGCTCGCCTTTAGCATAGCTACCAAAGGGGATTTCTAGCACCCACTCGACATAGTTTTGTAGCAAATTCGCATCAGCACTATCTTGGTGCATTTTAGATAGGCGGTTGATTTGCTTTTTTATCTCTTTGTAGGCATCTTCATTGAGAAATTGCTTTATGGATTCTAGCTTTTTGGCAAATTCATCAAGCTCTTCATCGCGCTGCTTATCGACTCCTAGCTCCTTTTGGATCTGGCGCATTTGCTCTTTTAAGAAATATTCGCGATTGGTTTGCTCAAGCTTATCATGCACGCGCGATTTGATTTCTTTTTGGAGTTTTTGGGCTTGGATTTCTTGCGTTACAAAATCGATCAACATCATCATTCGCTCTTCGATATTATCGCTTGCAAAGAGTTTATACGCTTCTGCTGGTTTTAGGCGCAAGGTCGATGCGACAAGATCGATGACGCGATTTGGGTCATTGGTCTCTTCAAGCGTTTTTAGCATTTCTGGGGGAAGTGGCTGATATTGGCGTAGTTTTGGACATTTTCTAGGAGAAATTTCATCATCGCTTCAACGCGCACTTGGTTGTAGTCTTGATACTCGATAATCTCAACAATAGCTTCAATCACGCTATCGTCTTCTTCGCTAGTTTGTGGCTCTAGAGCGATCACTTTAGTGATAGCCATCCCTTGCAAGAGGATCTTCACGCGCCCATCAGGCAAGGACACTTTGCGTAAAATCTTGCACACCACACCCACATCATAAAATGGCATTGCACTAGAATCCACTTTTCATCACTATTGGATTCTGGGCTGGATTCTGCCTTTTGGCAGCACACTAGCACAAGGTCATTGCGCTCTAGTGCGACATTTGCTGCTGCGATATTTTTCTGCCCTTGTGTGAAAATAGGGGCAATCGCAAAGGGGTAGGTAAAATCCTCCTCTACAATCACAGGAAGAGTAGGGGGACAGGAAGAGTAGGGGGAAATGTTGCGGATTTTGCATTCTTGCTCCTTAAAGAGATAATTACCAATTAAACATACGCACATATTCAGGTATGTAAGATGGCTTGGGCTTGGCGTTAGATTCTAGGTCATCATCGATTCTATCAAGGTATTTTTGCACTGCTTCGGGCTTTTTTTGCTTTTTATAGACATTGACAATCCCCCTATTAAGCTCATTTTGCCCTAGCACAAAGCGCACTTGCATTGTCTGCACGAAAGGCACATACCGACTTGTAGGATATTTATCTAAAAAATCATCAAAGGCAGAGAGAGAGTCAGAGAAAAACTCCTGATCTTTACTAGAGTTCTTAATCCCATAGTAGCGACTTTGGAGTTTTAAGTAGGTGATATAATCAGCATTTTTTGCCGTGCCAAAACGCTTCAAATACTCATCAAAATAAAATTCTGCGAGCAAATACTCCTCTTTTCTTATGTGAGCCTGCCCTAAAATCAGCATAGCTTCTGGTAGCAAGGGGGAGTTGATATGCTCACTTTGCAATGACGCATAGAAATTATCCGCGCCTTCTAGATTCCCAAATTTTATTTCTTTGATGATGTTTTGATACCAATATATCGCTGGTTTATTAAACTCATTTTTGTCTTTTTTATCACAAGCACTAAAGACAACACAAATGGCAAGCGCACTACACTGCAATACACAAAAACGAAAAAGCCTTTTATCAAATCGCATACATTACCTTAGAGAGTGAGAGTGTGCGCATTATACACTAGATTCAATAACCACCGCCTCGCGCTTAAATAGCTGCTTGGCTAGATTTGCTTAAGCAAGATTCTAGCGTTTGAGAGAATTAACCGTTTGGAGCATTGCATCGGCTGTTTGGATTGTTTTGGAGTTTGCCTCATAGGCTCTTTGTCCGGTGATGAGATCTGTCATCTCCTCTACAAGCTTGACATTACTTAGCTCTAAAAAGCCCTGCCTAAGTGCGCCAAAGCCCTCTGTGCTAGCCACGCCTACAATCGCATCGCCGGAAGCATTGGTGTTTAGAAACAAATTATCCCCCAAAGAGTGCAGCCCTGCTGGGTTTATGAAATTTGCCACTTCGATTTGCCCTATCACATTGCTTACACCATTATTTGCCTGCACGACACTCACTGTGCCATCTGTGCCGATATTGATTTGCGTGGCATCTTGGGGGATAGTGATTTGGGGCTGGAGAAGATAGCCCTGCGCGGTTACGATATTGCCATTATCATCAAGCTTAAACCCCCCATCTCTTGTATAGGCGATCGTGCCATCGGGCAGCTGGATTTGGAAAAAGCCCTTGCCCTCAATGGCTACATCAAGGTTGTTTTCTGTCTCTTTGGGGCTACCTTGAGAAAACATTTTTTGCACAGCACCCGGACGCACGCCAAGCCCCACTTCTATACCCGTGGGGGAGAGTGTCGTCTCGCTTGTGGCGGTGCCGGCGTATTGGAGCGTTTGGTAAAAGAGGTCATTAAACTCGGCTCTTTGCTTCTTATAGCCGGTGGTATTGACATTGGCGATGTTGTTTGAGGTGGTATCAATCTGTAACTGCTGTCCTAGCATACCTGTGGTGGCGGTATAGAGTGAGCGCATCATTATGCAATCCTTTGGGCGCGAAGTTTAAACACCCAAAGGCTAAAGCAAAAAAAGTTCCTAAATTTGTCGCCTAAATTTGCTCTATGTTTTGTGGCAGGAGTATCGGCAGTGATTTGGGGCTTTAGCCTAGCGCACAAGCAAGCGATAAGCAAGAATATAAGCAATGATAAATACTAGGCAAGTAAGCATAAGCGCAGAAGTGTTGGCATAAAAAAATGTCGCTAGGATAATAAAGGGCGCATTGGCACAGATGAGTATAAAAGAGGTTAAAGGATTGTTGCCTAGCTTTTTGAAAAGGAGTGTATGAAAATGCGCAGAATCAGGCTGCATTGCTTCTTTTTTATCAATCACTTTGCGCCTTAGTATTGAAAATAAGACTTTTCATAACTAAATTTACTAGAATCCGCGTTTGGATTCTATGCCTTTAAGGGAGCATATAGTAAGGCTTTGCTAGAATCCAGCCTTTGTGTTGTGATTATATTACTCAAGGCTCTAGGATATGTGGATTTTGCTGTATTTGCTTGTGTTTTTTCTCTCTTTTTTAGTGTTACAAGGGGTGATACTCATTAGCAAGAAATATCAGCTTTTTGTGGATTCTAGTAGCTCTTCTAAACCACAGAGATTCCACTATCGCCCTACTTCTCGTGCTGGTGGTCTTGGCGTGCTAGTAGGCGTGCTAGTAGGGTTTGCTTCATTTGGGCTACTTTCTAGTGCGTGGGTGTATTTTATCGTGGCGTGTTTGGTGATATTTGCTAGCGGATTTGTGGAGGATATGGGGGTATCTCTTAGCCCCAAGCTTCGCTTGCTTATCCAATGCTTTGGCGCAAGCGTGGCGTGTGTAGCTATGGAAAATGCGTGGCTTAGGGACTTGGGACTTGGGTTTGAGTTTGTTTATGTGCTAGGCGTGGCGTTTGGGGTGTTTGCAGTTGTTGGCGTGTGTAATGCGATGAATATCATCGATGGCTTTAATGGCTTAAGTGGCGGCGTGGCGGCGTGTGTGTGTGTGTCGATTATCATCATAGCAAAGCAGGTAGATATGCTTCCCATTGCCATTGGGTGCGCGATTTTGCTAAGTGCGATTCTGGGATTTTTGGTGCTAAATTTTCCCAAGGGCAAGGTATTTTTAGGCGATGGTGGCGCATACCTCATAGGATTTTTTTTAGCCGTGATGCTTGTGCTACTCACACAAGAGCCATCTTCTATCGTTAGCCCTTGGTATGGGTTTTGTGTGATGATTTATCCAGTTTGGGAAGTCTTATTTTCAATACTAAGAAAAAAACTCGCTGGGAAATCCCCTATGCAGCCAGACTCCAAACACTTCCATATGCTCCTTTTCAAAAAGCTAGGCAACAATCCTTTAACCTCTTTTATACTCATCTGTGCCAATGCACCCTTTATTATCCTAGCGACATTTTTTTATGCCAACACTTCCGCGCTTATGCTTACTTGCCTAGTATTTATCATCGCTTATATTCTTGCTTATCGCTTGCTTGTGCAAAATAATCCACACAAATAATATGCTACAATTCCCGCTATAACACCCACTTAATAAGGCTCTCTATGCTACTTTCTCTCCTAAAAGCAGATGATACAAAAGCCCTAGAGCAAGAGATTTCTACGCGATTTGTGCGTAATATGGAGTATTTTCACAAAACTTCCCCAGAGCTTTTTGACGCGCTGAAAAATGACCCCACTGACTATAATCTCATCATCAACACACAAGGCATAAATATCCTAAATCTTGCCAGCAATGAGCTTATCTACCCTGTGGAAGATGGCATCTCACAAATGGTAGCAATCAATGAAGCCCTAAGTCTATCGCCTTTGAAAAATGATAAATGGCATATCCACTCAAATGGTGCTTATCTTGACAAAATGGATACGCAAAAGCTCCCTATCACTGCTGAAGTGTGCAATGGCTTCATTGACCTGCTTTTTACGCACAATGGCGTGAAAGAGTATTTTTTAAGCAAGGATTTCTTGCCTAGCACTACGATTTTTGGGCTACTTGGGGGAATGTTTGTAGAGTTTTTGCGTGAAAAGGGAGTGTTTTTCCACTCATTGCTAATCTTTGAAGAAAATCTCGATATGTTTCGCATTAGCTGCTATTTTGTGGATTATCCTAGGCTTTTTGAGAGCGTGAGCGATGGGGCGTGCTATTTGTTTGTCAAAGATTTGGTGAATCGCTTTTTTATCCGCAATTTTTTCGCACGCCAGAAAATCACTAATAACTTCTTGCGCCTAGAGCTTAATCTCTATGAGAGTCCTAAAATGGATTCTGCTATGCAAATTGTCAATGAAGAGCATTTGAGCAATGCGCGTGGGTGGGGGAGCTTTGAAGATGAGATGATAGGCATACAAAATACTCTAGAAAATCTCCCAAGCAAGCATAAGCACAACTATTTTCTCCAGAATCCAAAGCGCATTGATATGCCCATTTGTGTGGTGGGTAATGGCGCGAGCTTGGATTCTAGCTTAGAGTTTATCAAAGTAAATCAAGCAAATATGATCATCTTTAGCTGCGGGACAGCACTCGCCCCGCTAAAGCACGCAGGGATTGAGCCAGATTTCCACATAGAAATAGAGCGCATAGACTATCTAGCAGACTACTTGCGCCCAGTCCTTGGCAAAACGCCCTTGCTCTGTGGCAATATGATAAATCCTAGCGCGCTAGGGCTAGCAAATGAGCGGTATGTCTTTATGCGTGGGGGCAGTGCGAGTGGCTATATGTTTAAAAGCCCTTATGTAATGGAGTTTTGCGCACCATTTGTGGGGAATGCAGGCTTTGCCCTTGCGTGCCAGCTTGGGAGTGAGGTGCTGATGTGTGGGCTTGATTGTGGCTATATTTTAGGCTTTGGCAAGCACGCGAAAGACTCTGCCTATGGCAAAGAAGAAGCCTTTAGCCTAGAGAATCTCCCCAAAGGCACTATCCCCGTGCGCCCAAATTTTGACCACGAAAATCAAGCGATGCTAGAATCTATGCCGGAAAATTATGCTGTATATAGTGATTCTATCTTTTTGCTCTCCGCCCAAATGCTCTCTCAAGCCATTAAAACCTACAAGCCAAAGACCATCTTAAATCTCGGTATGGGGGCATATATAGAGGGTGCTCGCCCCACGCACTCAAGCGAATTTGCCTTGAAGAAAAACAAAAAATCCAAATATATTAAGCTACTCAAAAGCTACTTTACTAGCGATTTGCACGCCGTCTTTAGCGATTGCCGCAGTGATTTTTATCTCCAAGAGATACAAGACTTCAAGCAGCAGCTTTCTTCTATGCTTGCTTGCGATCTTGTGAGTAAGCAAGAGCTTTTTGTCTGGGTGGATCAGGTCTTTAATCTCTGTGCGAAAAAGAGCGCGAGCAGCCCGTATGTAGGCATTCTCTTTGAAGGCACGATCGCCCATATCTGCCAGAATCTAATGCTTGCTGCCTTGCATCTCCCAAGCAATAATATCCAAGCATTTTTCAGCGATGCGCGTGCGCTTATCGCAAGCGCACTAGATAAAATGCTCTTGCGCTATAAAATGCTTATCTCGCGTTATTAGATATAGGGGCGTGTATGGATATAGCGCATAATTTTCTAGGGCTTAAGACACTCATAGCAAGCGCATCTATGCATATCAAAACGCCAGAGATGGCAGTGTTTGGGCTATTTTTCTTAGTATTTGTGCTGGTATTTTTCTTTTTATTGATTTTTTGGCGGTATCGCTTGGTGTTTATGCTGTGTGTTATGCTTGAGCTGTGTATTGTGTTTATCACGCCTTTTGGCGTGGCATTTGTGATGCGGCATTTTCTCTATCCTATCAAGGTCAGCTACACGCATTTCGCGCCCTTTGTCTATACAAGTGGCTTTAGCTTTGATCTAACTATCCGCAATCTTAGCAAGCTAGAAATGAAAGAATGTATGCTTACTATCACGCCCTTGCGCGAGAATCCTAAGCAAAGGCCTGCTTATCACTCTGCAAGATACGCTTCTACCGCTAAATGCCTACACACAAGTGCTAGCCCAGCCTATCAAGCCTAAGCAAAGTGTGCGCTGGAGCGGGATAATTGATAATTATCGCTATGGGGAGCGATATAGCTCGGTGCTTGATTGCCATTAGTATGGAGTCGTGTGTCTTTGGCAAATGGTGCTACTATGATTGTGTCGTGTCTCTCAAAGCCCACAATCAAAAGCCAAAGCAAAGAGCTTTTTGCCTATATCGAGTCCCATAAGCACACATTGTTTTTTGTAGGGTTTGTGGAGTATGAGTTTTATCGCTATTTGCGTGATGAAAGCTATGAGAGCGCAAAGCCTTATTGCGTGTTTTATGGCTTTAGGAGTAGAAGAGCCTTTATCAAAGAGGGCATAGCACAAGAGCGTTTTGCTCCAAGTGTGCTGCGCCCTCTTGATAAAGCCCGCTATTTGCGCGATTTTGCCGCGGTTAAAGAGGCGATTGCTAGCGGCAGAAGCTATCAGGTCAATCTCACACAAGAGCTAGAGTGCAGCACGAAGCTGGATTCTAGCGCGCTGTTTGACTTGCTTTGTGCTAGGCAGGATACGCTGTATAAAGCCTTTATCCCAAGAAAATGGCGCGATCATCTCGCTTTCCCCAGAGCTATTTTTCAGCCTAAAGGGCAGAGAGATCACCGCAAAGCCGATGAAAGGCACAATGCCAAAAGGCAAGGGCAACAAGCGCAAGCTCGCTAAAGATTGGAAAAACAAAAGTGAAATCTAATGATCGTGGATTTGCTGCGAAATGATTTGTCTAAAATCAGCAAGCTACATAGCCTGCACACAAGGCTTTTTGACATAGAGTCCTACCCCACGCTCTATCAAATGACCTCTACTATCACAGCCACGCTAAAAGGCGCGTGGGCTTGTATGAGATTTTTGAAGCACTCTTTCCTTGCGGCTCGATCACAGGTGCGCCAAAGCACGAGACAATCACGCTTATAGAGAGCCTAGAGCGGCGTGAGAGGGGGATTTACTGCGGGAGTATAGGCGTGGTGCATAAGAAGCGCGCGAGCTTTAGTGTGGCGATACGCACCTTGCGGCACAGGGGCGAGCGGTTTTGCTATGGTGTGGGGGTGTATCACTTGGGATCTCGTGCGCAAGATGAGTGGGAGGAGCTTGGGCTAAAGGCAGAGATTTGCGAGCCAAAGGTGCCATTTGTTTGAGACTATGCTGCTACAAATGATCAATAGTGCTACTACAAGCCATAAGCAAAGATTGCTAGATTCTGCTAGGAAGCTAGGCTTTGATACAGGGGGCATTGATGATTTATGCGAGGGTTTAACGCCCTAGAATCCACTTTGAGCAGCGAGTTTTGGGCATTGATAGAGAGCTGTTCACAAAGTGGATTCTAGTCAAATGCCAATGGATTGCCACACTGCAAGCGGTGCTGCCAATGACAGAAAAAGCCTTGCTAGTCAAAGTGGATTCTAGCCCCAAGCCAAAAGCGATCTATCATTTGCGACTTGTGCTACATAGAGATGGCAGCCTAGAATCCACTTTTGCCCCTTACGCCCCGCCACAAGCGATGTGCTGCTGCTTAGTCCTATCACGCTCCAAAGTGCCAGCGATCATCTCTATCATAAAAGCTCTTTGCGCGAAGTGTATGACTCACACAGCCATTTATGGCGGAAAAATCGCTGCTATGATGTGGCGTTTTGCAATGAAAGGGGCGAGCTATGCGAGGGAAGTAGGAGCAATATCGTGCTGCAACAAGGAGGGCGATTCTACACGCCGCCCCTGAGTAGCGGACTGCTTGGTGGCGTGTATCGGCAATTTTTGCTCCAAAAGGGTGCGATAGAAGAGCGCGTGCTGTATGCCAGAGATTTGGAGAGTGCGAGCGCGATTTATTGTATCAACTCTGTGCGCGGGGCTAGGCGAGTGCGACTATGAGCGCGTGCTAATTATTGATAATTATGATTCTTCACTTATACAATCGCGCTGTATTTTAGGGAGCTTGGCTATGCGTGCGAAGTGATCCCAAAGTGCCAAGCGTGGCACACCCTAGTGATTGCCGCTGCTGCGCTTTTCTCATCTAGTGATTTCACCGGGTCCAACTCCCCCAAGGAAGCTAGCTTTAGTGTCCAGGCGATACAGTATATAAAAAACGCACGCCCATTCTAGGGATCTGCCTAGGACATCAGTGTATCGCTTATGCCTTTGGCGGGAGAGATTTCTAGGCTAGAGTCCCCCACCCACGCCAAGCTCCCACGCTACACTACACAAATCGCCTATTTTAGAAAAGCTCAAAAGCATGCCTAAGAATCTGCCTCTATCACTCACTTTTTGTCTCGGCAATGCCCCAAATCCTGCAAGGTCATAGCCTATGACAATAGGGGCGTGATTATGCTATCGCGCATAAAAAGGCTGTCTATTTAGGGATAACATTTCACCCAGAGCTGTGCAAGTCAATTGGGAAGCAGATATTGGCAAAATTTTATGCGCCTAGCGTGATGGTCTTGCGTTTAAGCTATTTAGTCTTGGGCGAGCAATGCGAGGGAAGTAATCCATTGTTTTTCTAGCCTTGCGAGTCGCTTTAGTGGTGTGGCGATCTAAATTTCAAAAGTGGATTCTAGTAGCAACGCTTTTTTCTGTCATTGCGAGACACTGCGCGCCAGCAGTGGTGTGGCAATCTATAAATTCTGCGCTAGCAGAATAATCATTACTAGAATCCACTTGCAAGGATTGTGGATCGCCACGACTTCCTTGCGGAAGTCTCGCGAGTGAGAGAAAAGCGGCATTAAGCCTAGAATCCACTTTTTCTAAAGAAGCTTCGCTTTGTGATTGTTGTGTTTATTGCTTATGAATTGCCGCGCGGTGCAAGCGGTGCTTGCAAGAGAGCACAATA
>NZ_UGHV01000006.1 GCF_900451095.1 Helicobacter canis
AAAAACGCGCGAAGCTCGGTTCTAATAGTGTGGGCTAGCTTTGTGGATTTGGGCGTTGGCTTTTTGCTGGAGGATTGGGCTTTGCTTGATTCTGGCGTTGGCTTTTGGGCTAAAAATGGCGATTGCTGCGGCGAGTCGGCGGTTACATACGCTCTAGTATGCGCCCTTGACTCGCCTTGCAAAGCCCCATTTTTATCACCAAAATCCTGCGCCTAACTGCGTTTTGAGAAAACACACTTTGAGCGTTGCTAGAATCCACTTTTTGACTCTCGGCGTTTCTTCTGTCATTGCGAGCCGCTGCGGTAGCAGTGGTGTGGCAAAGCGTAGCTTCTTTAGAAAAACAAGGGATACCGCTCGGCGTTAGCCGATGTTTCTTTAGAATCCACAGATTCTGCGCTAGCAGAATAGTCATTGGCTAGAATCCACTTTTGCGCCTTTGTGGATTGCCACGCCGCTATCGCGGCTCGCAATGACAGAAAAATGGGCGTTAGGGCTAGAATCCGCTTTTTGTAATGTTTGTATGTTTTTTGCGTTTTTATCAAAAGTGGATTCTAGGTTTTGTGTCTTTGTTTGTGTGGATTGCCCGCGCCGACAAGTCGGCTCGCAATGACGATAAAAAAGCTTCATTACTAGAATCCACTTTTTGATTTGCGGCGGATTTTTCACACCCAGCCCCTTTTTCTTCTTCAAGGATTCTAGGAATTGCGGTGGGGCTGTGGGGAGCTTTGCGGATTTTCTAAAGAAACTTCGCTTCGCTTGTTTTCTAAAGAAGCTACGCTTTGCGATGAGAAATTGGGGTTTTTCGAGCCGCGCAAGGAGATAAGACTCGAGTGTCTATCGACGCAGCGCGGCGATGAAATCCCCGATTATCGCGCAAAGCTGAATCCCTTGTGAAAAAAGCCAGCGCACCTCCCCCACCCCACACACAAAAAGCCTCACAAACCCCAGCCTATACAGCGGATAAATATGCAAAGCAATCTGTGCCACACCGCCTACTAGCACCCCATAGCTAGCGATATACACGATTTGCATCTCATCGCTATCCCTAGCAAAAAGCAGCGCGCAAATCATCGCGATATTAAGCAACGCTGTGTTATACGCACTCACCCAGAAATGCTGCTTATACTGCAAAGCGTGCTAAAAAATGTAACCAAAAACACCAAAAACAAATACCAAAAATGTATCGCTACAATGGGGCTAGCAAGCCTAATTAGCTCCTCATCAAAGCCTAGGGCTAGCACTCTAGTAAATGCCCCGCTAAATGCCACCACAAGCAGACTAAATCCTATAAGCACGCAAGAGAAAATCGCAAGCACAAGCACGCTAAATGCGCCCTTTTTGCTACTTGCGATAAAGCTAGGTAGGAAGCTTTGTGTAAATGCCCCTTCGCCAAAGATCCTGCGGAAAAGATTAGGGAACTTAAATGCGACAAAAAATATATCGCTATACACCCCAGCCCCCAAGATATTTGCCATACTCAAATCCCGCAAAAATCCAAACACCCTAGAGCATAAAATCCCGCTACTATTTGTCAAAAACGCCTTTTTAAGCACCAATAATCCTTAGAAAACAAATCGCATAGATATGTAACTAGTTTTAATAAAGCCTAGATTCTAGCCAAAGAAGTTTGATATACTATAATAAATGCGTGTGTTAGCCTGTAAGTTTCATAGCTACTATAATGATACAAAATGGATACGAAGGATTTGCGTGGAGTTTGCGCCATTTCTCCTACTTGATACTGACAATATCCTAGAATCCTTGCAAAGCGAGTGCCAAAAACGCGCGATCTCCATAGATAGCGTGCAATGTCTCTTGCAAAAGCACCATATCACCCTAAGCGATCCCAAGCTCCCAAGCCACGCGCTTTTAGACGATAGGCTATATCATAGTGATCGCTTCACAATCTGCCAGAGCTGCGATATCCTCGTGCGACCAAAGCTTATTGATGATACCTTTAGTATCTATCTCTCCACGGATAAAGACAAGGCATTTATGCGCTGCTTTGATAGCTTTTTGCCGCTTGAAGAGATCAAAGCCGATCTATACGCCCAAGTAGGCGCAAGGCTTGCTATGCTAGGGGTGATCTTGCGCGATATGGAGAGCTTGCACGCTAAAATCGATGAGCTCTTGCACGCAATCAAGCACGATCCCAAAAGCAAAGCCCAAGAATTTTGCCTTATGCAAAGTAGCGTATATGCGCCGCCAAGCCTATGCGCTTTGTCTTTTTCCCGCAAGAGTCCTACCACGCTAAAGAGCAAGGGCTCTTTGATGATGAGAGTATCCCCCACCTAGCAAGATCCAAGAGGCATTTTATGGCGTGGATAAGGGCGAGCTTATCGCGATGTATGAGTTTGGCGATCGTGGGGTAGCAGGGCGCAATCTCCTAGGGCAATACTGCTCCCAAGCCGATGAAAAGCCGCGCATAATCCCAAGTGTGCAGGAGCATATCACCACTAAAGCCTATGCGGATAAAATCCAATACTTCAGCCAGATCCAAGGCTTCATCGCCTTGCATAATCAATTCACCGCGCCCTATGCCAGCACGAGCCCAAGCCCACAAAACCAAGCCACACAGATAGCCAAGCGGATCTTTTTTGCTTCTATACACCTCCAAGCCTAGAGCTGACTTCTACCAAAACTCCGCCGCTACTAGGGGGCGTGCGAGCGCATATCACACTCCGTATAGAATCTAGTCATAGCAGTATTGATGCCTAGGAGATGGCGTGCATATCGAAGCGGAGCATATAGAAATAGCTGGCGATCTAGGGAGTAGCACGACTATTAAAGCAAAGCAGCTCATCATCAATGGCTCAACCCACAAAAGCTCCAAAATCCTAGCCCAGCACGCCAAGATCCTAACCCACAAGGGGCTTTTGATCGCACAAGATTGCACGATCAAAAATCTGGATTCTGGCACCATCTATGCCAACACCGCTAAAATCCAAGAGACAATCGCTAGCACCATCTATGCAAGCTCTATCTCCATAGACCGCCTGCGCAATGCCAATACCTGCTACTTTTCCGCCCTGCTAGAAGCAAAAGAGATCCACAAAATCGCGGCGATGACAATGCCCTAGTCTTTAGCCTGCTAGGCTCTAGCGATTATCGTAGCTATCTCTGCAATGCTAGAATCTACCACCGCGACAAATCCCACACCTAGCCCAGCTAGAATCCACCCTATCTGCCCTACTCCTAAAGCCCACGCCGCCAAAGCTTCTAGCAAAGCTTCAGGGCTTTACCAAAGATCAGCAAGCAATCGCGCTAAAAGAGAGCAAATTTGCCAAAACCTACCAAGAATCCTACGTACTTATCAAGCTCTATAAAGCCACTTAGCACGCAAGAAGTCTTTAGAGCATCCCTTACACACGCTAAAGCCACGATCAATCCCTATCACCAAGGCTTTGTAACGCACGCTTACATATAGGCAAGGTTATGGGCTTTGAAAACTATGCGATATACAAGGGCTATCCCTAGAGCCAAATGACACAATGAGTGAATCTCTCTTACTTGAATACAACAAACCCTCACACATCACTATCGCTAAAGATTCTAGGGTAAAATCCGCGCCAGAATCTTTAGATACTCACTCAATCCACTTAAAGGTAGAACAATGATTTGCGGTCTAATCGGCACGATCCACAAGCTAGAGCCTATGCGCGTAGAGCTCAATGTCCAAGGCGTGATTTATGGCATTGCATTAGTGTGCAGACAAGTGCGCAGCTGCGAATAAAAGTGGATTCTAGCAAGGAGTCTAGCCCATCAATCTATCTCCACATCACCACCATTATCCGTGAAGATGCGCATTTGCTCTTTGGCTTTGTAGATACACTAGAGCAAAGCACTTTTGAGCGATTGCTTAAAATTAACGGCGTAGGCACCAAAGTCGCCCTTACAATCCTTAGCACCTTCAGCGCGCAAAAATTCCTAGAAATCATCGCTAGCAAGGACATTAAGCTCTTGCAAAAGGTCCCGGGCGTTGGCGCAAAGAGTGCGGGGCAAAATCTTGCTAGATTTAGCGGGCTTTTGCGAGCAGGCACTAGAATCTAGCAAGCCCCAATCCCCAAGCAATCTAGCCAGCAAGCACGACATCACAAGTGCGCTAGAGCCCTAGGCTACAAGGCAATGAAATCACCCGTATCCTGCCTCAAATCACTGCCAACAGATACACAAAGCGCGATCAAAGAAGCCTTGCGCTTGCTTGCTCGCTAAATGAGTAAGAAAATGCGCGAGAAAATGTATAATATATTCAATGTCACACAAGGAGCGACTATGAAAAATACCCCACCAAAATGGAATTCATTTGACACTCGCTGGATGCTATCTTTATTTGGCACGGCAGTGGGAGCTGGGATCTTGTATCTACCTATCAAAGCTGGGGGCGGAGGCTTTTGGCCCGTGGTGGTGATGTGCTTTGTCATCTTCCCTATGGTGTATTTGAGCCACAGAGCGTTAAGCCGCTTTGTCTGCCAAGCTAGTGGCAATGACAGAGACATCACGCACGCCGCAGAAGAATACTTTGGGCGTGGGGTGAGTGGTGTTTATCTCTATCCTTTACTTCTTCGCGATTTTCCCTATTTGCTTGGCTTACTGCGTGGGGATTACAAACACATTTGAAAGCTTTATTTACAATCAGCTTTTGCCCTTGCTAGATTCTAATGGCAGCTTGGCTGGATTCATCAGCTCTATCTATACTACCGAGCTAAATGAAAAAGGCTCGCAAATAGCACACTTACTGCCACTTTGGCGGGCGATTTTGGTATTTTTGGGTGTGAGTAGCTTTATGCTTATTATGCTTTTTAGCGAAGAGTTTATCACCAAAGTATGTGAATGGCTCGTGTATCCGCTATGCGCGGTTTTTGTTTCTATTCTCACTCTATCTTATTCCGCAGTGGAATCTAGGCAGCCTAAGCGAAGTGCCCAATGTGAAAGAGTTTTTGACAATCGTGTGGCTCACTCTGCCTGTGCTTGTCTTTAGCTTTAATCACTCTCCAGCCATTTCTACCTTTTCTTTAAGCGTGAAGCGCGAGTATGGGGAGCACTCCGTAGCAAAGGCAAATCAAATCCTTTTCCGCACCGCGACAATGCTACTAATCTTTGTGATGTTTTTTGTCTTTTCTTGTGTGCTATGTCTAAGTCAGCAGAGCTTGCTGAAGCTAGAGCGCAAAATATCCCCTGTGCTATCCTATTTTGCCAATAAGCTTGATAATCCTTTCATCTCTTATGGCGGTCCTTTGATAGCATTTTTGGCTATTTCTAGCTCATTTTTTGGGCATTATTTTGGGGCTAGAGAAGGGGCGTATGGGATCGTGCGTAAATGCTGCAAAATCGCCGGCAATGAGAATCCAAATCTTAAAGCAATCGCCATTGCAAGCACAAGTGTAATGTATGTGATAATGCTCTTGTAGCCTATATCAATCCAAGCGTGCTAGGCTTTATCGAAGATCTAGGCGGTCCAATCATCGCTGCAATCCTTTCCTTATGCCAATCATCGCTATTTATAGCGTCTCAAAGATGAAGCAGTTTAAAAAACCCTGCCCTAGAATGCCTTTGTATTTATCACAGGGCTTTTGACAATCTTCACCGTGATTTACAAGCTTATAGGATAGCGCGTGAGTAATCTTAGCATTTGTAAAATCGGCATAGGTCCTTCATCATCGCACACGCTAGGACCGCTCATAGCGGGCAATCGCTTCTGCGAGCTAATCGCCCCCAAGCTAGAATCCATCGCGCATATCACTATCACGCTCTATGGCTCTCTCTCACTCACGGGCAGAGGGCATTTGAGTGATAAAGCGATCCTTTGGGGGCTAGAAAATCTCCACGCCAAAACCATCACCAAAGACCTCCAAGCCGCCACCCTAGCACGCGTCTATGATACAAAGCAGCTTAATCTCTGCGGGACAAAGCTTATCCCCTTTGATAGCAGCAGCGACATCATCTTTAGCGATGAGTTTCTGCCCCAGCACGAAAATGCCCTGCGCATAGAAGCCTTTAGCGCACAAGGCGCAAAAGTAACTTCTTGCACCTACTTTTCTATCGGTGGGGGCTTTGTCAAGATGAGCAAGAGCTAGAATCCACCCAAGGAGAAAAAGTGGATTCTAGTCTTTGCAGATAGAGAACGCCACCAAAGCTCTCTATCTCTGCGATGAGAAGTCCTGCGACCTAGCCAAGCTCTCTTTAGAATACGAGCTGCAATTCCGCGATGAGAGGAGCATTAGAGCTTACTGCCTTGAAGTATGGGAGTGTATGCAAGAAGCCTATGCCCAAGGCACGCACCCAAGCGAGGACTATCTCCCGGGCAAGCTCCACCTAAAACGCCGTGCCAAAGGCTTGTTTGAGCGCGTGCATACCACAAGCGATCCGCTAGGGATCATTGACTTTATCTCGCTCTATGCCATAGCCATAGCAGAGGAGAATGCCAGCGGCGCACGAGTGGTAACAGCCCCTACAAATGGTGCTTGCGCGGTGATCCCAGCGGTAATGCTCTATTGCAAAAACCACACCATAGGCTTTAACGATGATAAAGCAGTAGAGTTTCTGCTAACAGCCATACTCATAGGCTCTTTCATCAAGAAAAATGCCAGCATAAGCGGCGCAGAAGCCGGCTGCCAAGCAGAGATCGGCTCGGCTAGCTCTATGGCAGCAGGGGCTATGGCGACTATCCTTGGCGCAGATGCTAGGAAAGCCTGCAATGCCGCGGAAATGGCTATGGAGCATCACCTAGGGCTTACTTGCGACCCTGTGGGCGGGCTTGTGCAGATCCCTTGTATCGAGCGCAATGCCTTTGGCGCGATCAAGGCTATCTCTGCTGCGAGAATGGCGATGACGCGCAAAAGCACGCCGATTGTAAGCCTAGATGAAGTGATAAAGACAATGTATCAAACCGGCAAAGATATGAATGCCAAATACCGCGAAACCGCCCTAGGCGGTCTAGCCAAGACGCTCTCAAGCGTTTGCTAGCCACCCCACACCACACACAAGGAGATCCAATGAGCCAAGAGCCACAATCTTTCAAATCCCGCCTTAAAGAGAGCATTAAGCACAATCCCATCTACACAAAGGCGATCCGCCCCTTACGCGTGAAGCTAAATGCTCTCATAGAATCCACTTTAGATGATGAAGCCTACTTTGTCCGCCGACATAAAAAGATCTTTGGCTACACCCCAGACTTCCGCAATCCCAAGACCTTTAATGAGAAGATTATCCACCGCATTTTGTTTGACAGAAGCCCTGTCTATACCGCGCTAGCCGATAAGCTAAAGGCTAGGATCTACATCGCTGCCACACTTTACCCACTCTATGAAAACGCGATTAGGGGGGGGGCAGAGTGTGATGCAAGCCTAGATTCTAGCTTAGATTCTAGCGCACACACCATACAAGCCCTAGCCAAGCTCAATCTGCTAGAGCCTAGCTCCACACTCTTTGCCCCCATAGACTCGCTAGGATCCACTCTCCTTGCTACCAATATCTGCCCCTATTTGCCCAAGCTCTATGGGATTTACAAAAGCTTTGATGAGATAGACTTTGCCAGCTTGCCCACCTCCTTTGCGATAAAGACCAATCACGATGGTGGCGGCGTGGTGCTTGTGCCAAATAAGCAGGAGTTTTTGAGCGATCAAGCACGCTTTGAAGCTGCTAGGAGCAAAATCCAAAGCCACCTAGCGACCAATTTCTACACCCTTTTCCGCGAATGGCATTACAAAGACATCGAGCCGCGCGTGTTTATCGAAGAGCTTCTAGGAGCTTCTAGCCCCGCAAACACCGCGCCTAATGCAGAATCTAGCACAGACTCCAGCACAAAAACATTTGAAAATGACGATTTTCATAACAAAATTGCCCAAAACCTAGAATCCTACAAAGCCCCAACAGACTATAAATGTCATATATTTAATGGCGCATTGAGTCATATAGATACAATTATCGATAAATTCACCAATCAGACCGAAATCGCTATGACTCCCACTTGGGAGAAAATGCCCTTTGACTATGACAAAAAAGCCTCACACATACCAAAAAAGCCAAAAAATCTAGCCCTAATGCAAGAGCTAGCCATATCGCTTGCGGATAAGTTTTCTTATGTGCGGGTTGATTTATACGAAATTGATGAGCAGATCATCGTAGGGGAGCTGACTTTCACTCCCACGGGTGGCACGGATAGATTCTCGCCTATGCAGTGGGATAGGAATTTGGGGGATTTGTGGGTTTAATCACGCGTGCATTTTCCAGCGATCGCCAAGGACATTATCCCACTCTTGTAGGCTAAATTTATCTGTCCCACAAGCAGGAGTAAATGTCATCTCCCCAAAAAATATCACAGAATCTATCTCATATAAATCCACGCGCACATACGCAAAGGGTTGTGATAAAGCAATGGCGATTTGCTTCATAGTGAGCAAATTTTTGGGCTTTGGCGGGATCGTGGTGGCTCTTTTTTCATAGTCAAATGGGAGCTTTTGCCACTGCTCATCTAGGGCGATTTCTTCTTGATGGACAAACCGCACTCTAATCACTTCTATATGACTCAATGCGCCATTAAATATATGGCATTTATAGTCTGTTGGGGCTTTGTAGGATTCTAGGCTTGAATTTTGGGCAATTTTGTTATGAAAATCGTCATTTGCAAGGTAGGGGTAAAATATTAGGCACTTATGGATTCTAGTGTATAATCCACCAAAACAAAGGAGCGACAATGACTATCATCGTAGAGAATGTCAAAGAAGAGTTTCTGCCAAGTATGAAAGCATTTACAAAGGCGATCAACGCCAAGTGCAAGGTGGAGAAGCCTGCGTGCCACAAACTTAGTGAGTCAAAGGCTATGCGACAAATTGCAAGCGACTTTGCCGCGATGCCTAAAGAGCAGCAAGATCGCTTGCGCGATGAGCTAGAAACTTTAGTAAATGGGCAGTCTTATGCAGATCCTACTGACAAATAAAGCAGAAAAATTTCTAGCCAAGCAGTATAAAGGCGATCCACACGGGATACATTTGGTGCGGCTTTTCATCGATACGCATTTGCAAGAGTCCCCAAACCCAACGACTCTGCCCAACTGCGCGAAACTTCAGGGGCGGTATAAATCTATGGGCAATCTTTGGCGGTGGCGAGTGGGGAGATACCGCATAATAGGCGATGTCAAGTCCCAGCAGCTCACGCTTGAGATTATCGAAATCACCACGAGAGAAAACGCGTATTAACCCCTATAATGCGTGCTTGGACTTATGCCTAGTTTTTAGAAAATTGCTTAGGATTTGCTAATTTTATAAAACTATTACCCCTACCTTGCAAATGACGATTTTCATAACAAAATTGCCCAAAATTCAAGCCTAGAATCCAGCCCAAAATCCCTAGAATCAAACGAGGATTCTAGTGTGGATTGCCACGCTTTGCCTTGCGACAAAGCTCGCAATGACAGCTTAGATTCTACCCAGCTCCTAGAATCCACTTTTGCCTACAAAGCCCCTGATGACTACAAGTTTCACTGCTTTGGGAAGAGGGTGTTTTCTGAAACGATTATCGATCGTGGGAGCAATACGCGCTGCACATTTTTTGATGAAGCGTGGAATCCACTTGAAGTAAAGATCACCTATGATTTGCACAAAGAGCGATAGAGAAGCCAAGCGTGCTACCCCTAATGCTTGAGATAAGCAGAAGATTTTTGATGATTTGGGGTATTTGCGCTGCGATTTTTATCTGCAAGGAAATACGATTTTACACATAGGGGAGCTGACATTCACGCCCGGTGGCGGCGTGCTGCCGATCTCGCCTAGAGAGTTTGATGGGACTTTGGGGAGCTTTGGGAATCCACTAGTGCCACAAATCGCCTAATTTTTTATCCCACTCATTTGGAGTAAAATGCCCTGTGCCGCCCTCTGGAGTCATCGTAAGCTCGCCCACGATAATCGCCCCACAAATACTATACAAATCCACACGCACAAACCTGCAACTTTTGCTTAGTAATCTAGCTATATCAAGCATAGTGGGGAGATTTTTCGGTTTTGTGGGGTGGTGCGTGGCAGTGGGTAGTAATACACCACTTCTAGCGCGTTCCACTCTGTGTCAAACATCGTGCGTGTGTGGCTGGTAAATCGCTCTGTATCGACTTGGATAAAGATTTGCCCTCCAAAGCAGTGAAACTTGTAGTCATCAGGGGCTTTGTAGGCAAAAGTGGATTCTAGGGCTGGGTAGAATCTAAGCTGTCATTGCGAGCTTTGTCGCAAGGCAAAGCGTGGCAATCCACACTAGAATCCTTCGGTTTGATTCTAGGGGATTTTGGGGCTGGGATTCTAGGCTTGAATTTTGGGCAATTTTGTTATGAAAATCGTCATTTGCAAGGTAGGGGTAAAATATTAGGCACTTATGGATTCTAGTGTATAATCCACCAAAACAAAGGAGCGACAATGACCATCCATATCACCGCTAAAAATGCTAGCAAAGACTTCACAAACGCGCTAAAAAGTCTAGCCAAGCTAGCAGATGTCAAACTGACAATACAAAAAGAGCCAAGCGATGAGCTTTTGCGCAGCATAAAGGCTGTGAAAAATGGCAAGGTAGAGAAGTTTCAAGACTTTGCAAGCTACAAAAAGGCTATGGATTCTTAGATGTTTGAGATCCACACCACTGCTAAATACAAAAAGCAGCGCAAGAAACTAAGCCAAGATGATAGAGACTTGCTTGATAGCGTGATCTATACACTTGCAAGTGGGGAGAGCCTAGAGCCAAAACACAGAGATCATAAGCTCACAGGCGAGCTAAAGGGCTTCCGCGAGTGTCATATCAAGCCAGATTTGCTACTCATCTATGCCAAAAATCAAAATGCCCTTATCCTTACTTGTGTAGAAGTAGGCTCACATAGCGATCTGTTTAAAGGCTAGGTTAAGCCCTTGCTTTTTATTTTGCTTTTTTACCCTTACCCTATCTCCATAAATCGCCCAGCTTTTTATCCCACTCATTTGGGGTGAATTTTTCTGTGCCGCCTGTGGGTGTGAAAGTCAGCTCGCCTACAATGACACTGCTATCGATGAGATACAGATCCACACGCACATAAGAAAAAGGGCTGGCAAGGGCTTGAGCGATATTGATTATAAGCGTGAGATTATGTGGCTTGGCTGGAGGAACGCTTGCTTTCTTTTCAAAATCAAAAGGCATTTTTCGCCAATTTGTATCCATAGCAATTTCTGTTTGGTTGATAAATTTATCTAAAATGGCAGTAATATGACTAATCTTACCGCTAAAGGTGTGGCATTTATAGTCTGTTGGGGCTTTGTAGGCAAAAGTGGATTCTAGGGGCTGGGTAGAATCTAAGCTGTCATTGCGAGCTTTGTCGCAAGGCAAAGCGTGGCAATCCACACTAGAATCCGCGTTTGCAGAGCTAGAATCCATTGTGTTATGGATTGTTTCGCCGACTTCATCGTCTCGCAATGACAAGTCAAGTGCTCTCTCTTTGCTAGAATCCGCGTTTGATTCTAGGGATTTTGGGCTGGATTCTAGGCTTGAATTTTGGGCAATTTTGTTATGAAAATCGTCATTTGCAAGGTAGGGTGTAGCGAGAATTATTCACTGAAAGCTCCATAGTGCATAATTTTTTCATAGCGTTTTTGGAGATAGTCTTTATCCTTTAGAATCTCGCTTAGGCTTGTTAGGAAATATGTCTTGATCGCTTGGGCTGCACTCTCTCTATCTCTATGCGCACCACTTAGTGGCTCTGGGATAATGTCATCGATGAGTTGAGCCTTTTTCAGCTCATCGGGGGTGATTTTCATCGCTTTTGTGGCGGACTCTATCTTGGCAGGGTCATTCCACAAAATCGCCGCACAACCCTCAGGAGAAATCACGCTAAAGATAGAATACTGCATCATAGCCAGCCTATCTGCCACAGCGATAGCAAGCGCACCACCACTACCCCCCTCACCGATGACAACAGAAATCGTAGGTGTGCGCAAGGCAGCGAACTCTTGGAGATTCTTGGCGATAGCCTCACTCTGTCCGCGCTCCTCCGCGCCTATCCCCGGATACGCACCAGCAGTATCGACAAGCATAAGGATAGGGAGCTTAAATTTCTCTGCAAGCTTTGCGGCTTTAAGGGCTTTGCGGTAGCCCTCAGGGTTTGGCATACCAAAATTTCTCGTGATTTTATTCTTAGTGCCTCTGCCCTTTTCTTCACCTATGACTAGCACAGGCTGCTCATCAATCTTGCCTATCATACATACGATAGCTTTATCATCGCGGAAATGCCTATCGCCACAGATCTCATACGCATCTTTTAGCAATAGCTCAATATAATCAAGCGCGTAAGGTCTATCGGGGTGGCGCGCTAGCTGGAGCTTTTGATAATCGCTCATATTGCCATAGACTTTTTTCAGCTCTTTTTCTAAGTCCTTTTGCAATATCTCCTTAGCTGCAGTATCTCCGCGCATAGAAGCTAGCTCAATGTCATCTTGAATGCTCTTAAGCTGTTTTTCAAAATCTAAACAAGTCGCCATTGCCACTCCATATTATGCGCTATGCGTTGGTATGACTATATATTTTTAAAGATGACCACACCATTGGTGCCACCAAAGCCAAAGGAATTACTCATCACGGCATTGACCTTTGCTTCTCTAGCGACATTTGGTATATAGTCAAGATCACACTCTGGATCACTATGCTCCTGATTGATCGTAGGGGGGAGAACGCCAGCTCGCATAGCCATTATAGAAATCACCGCCTCAATCGCCCCTGCCGCTCCCAAACAATGCCCAATCTGCCCCTTCGTCGAGCTAACAGGCGGGACATTATCCTTGCCGCCAAAGACTTTCTTCAACGCCATTGTCTCAAAAAGATCGTTATACGCTGTGCTAGTGCCGTGAGCATTGACATAGTCGATCTTTGTATTTGCCATAGTAAGCGCGGCTTTCATCGCGCGTGCCGCACCCTCGCCCTCTGGTGCAGGAGTGGTGATGTGATTAGCATCACCACTCTCGCCAAATCCAGCCACCTCGGCATAAATTTTCGCACCTCGCGCCTTAGCACGCTCATATTCCTCCAAAATAAGCGCACCAGCACCCTCACCCATAACAAATCCGCTACGATCTTTATCAAATGGACGAGAAGCTTTCTGTGGCTCATCGTTCCGCTCTGATAGGGCTTTCATCGCAGCAAAGCCGCCAATCCCCACAGGGCAGATAGTGGATTCTGCGCCGATGACTAGCATCGCATCTGCACCATTTAGCATAATCGTTTTAGCCGCTTCGATGATCGCGTGTGTGCCAGCCGCACAGGCAGTAACACTCGCAAGATTGGGACCTCTTATGCCAAACTCTATTGAAGTAAATCCACCTAGCATATTTACAAGCGCACTTGGTATGAAAAATGGTGTAATTCTCCTCGGACCTTTGTCAAAGCAGGTAATGGAGTTTTTCTCGATATTTGCCAAGCCTCCGATCCCGGCTCCAGAACTCACACCGAAGCGATCACTCAATGCCTCATCGCAACGACCATCGCTTCCTAGCAAGCCGCTATCGCTCATCGCTTCTTTGCTAGCCTTAAGCCCTAGCTGGATAAATCTATCGGCTTTTTTCACATCTTTTGGACTTAGGACCTCTTCAGGATTAAAGCCTACAATCTCGCCCCGCTATGCTCACAGGAAAATCGTTGGTATCAAAAGAAGTTATCCTTCTTATGCCGCACTTGCCATCAACAATCGCGGAAAACGAATCATCTCTATTGAGTCCAACTGCATTTATCATACCAATGCCCGTAACGACTACACGACGCATATCACTCCTTCATCATCAAACTTCATCAGCCACTAGCCCACACACCATACTCAAAAAGCACGCGGAGCTAGCTGTAGTTAGGCTATTTATGCGCTTCGATAAATGCTACGACATCGCCGACTTTTTGGATTTTGTTTGCCTCTTCATCTGGGATATTTACGCCAAACTTCTCTTCAAGAGCCATAATAAGCTCAACCACATCAAGAGAATCTGCATTTAAGTCTTTTACAAACTCTGCTTCAGGCGTTACTTTATCTGCTTCTACGCTAAGCTCTTTTACGATTACTTCCTTGATCTCATCAAACAATGCCATACAATACTCCTTGCAAGTTTTTAGAATTTGGGATTCTAACAAAAAAAATTTAGAAATTACCTTAAATATATAAATAATTACATATATAAGCCACCATTGACTTTCAACACTTCCCCTGTGATATAGCTCGCACCATCACTTAGCAGAAACGCCACTGGCCTGCGCGACTTCGGCACTCTGCCCCAAACGCCCTAGCGGGATAGTCTTTTGATACTGCTCTTTTATCTCATCGCTAAGGGCTTCTGTCATATCCGTCTGGATAAAGCCCGGTGTAATGCAATTAAAGCGCACATTGCGTGAAGCCCCCTCGTAGGCAAAGCTCTTGCTCA
>NZ_UGHV01000007.1 GCF_900451095.1 Helicobacter canis
ACACTGCTTGACAGATAACAAAGCTTGACAAGCTCACGCAAATATCGCGCCTAGCAGATCGCTACTGCTAGGCATTGATAAGCTTGTAGATCCTAGATCCTAGCCCCTATCCTAGAACCCCACAAGCCACCACACCCACACAAACTTATCTCACACTTATAGCCGCAGAAGCTTTATACTAGAATCCACTTTTTGACAAGGATTCAGCTTGCGCAGCTAGAATCCCAAAGCGGTGATGAAACAAGCCTAAACCCCCTAGAATCCACTTTTTATGTTTTTATGGTTACTAAAGAAGCTACGCTTTGCGGCGGGCGGTGGGTGTTCAAAAGTGGATTCTAGTGTGAAAGTCTCTTTTGTCATCGCGAGCGGTGCTTCTGCACCGCGTGGCGATCCATAACAAACACGGATTCTAGGCTATGTTTTTTGGTATATTTTTATGGATTACTAAAGAAACATCGCCTAACGGCGAGCGGTATCCCTTGTTTTCTAAAGAAACTTCGCTTTGCTTGTTTTCTAAAGAAGCTACGCTTTGCGGTGGGGCTGTGGTGTTTGGCTCGCTCACAACAAACGCGGATCTAGGCTTGCCACCAGCTATGGAGGGCTTAGGACTCACTAAGTCTTAAAACGCAGAGATCCCGCCATCTAGCTCTTTGGTCTTTTGCTCGGTGCTTTCACGATAGATTCTACCTGCTTGCCTAGCTCTTTGGTGCGCGATGAGAGCTTGATGATTTCTTCCATTTGCTGGCTTAGGCTAAGAGTCTTGGCAAAGATTTCTTCATTTTTCTTAGCGATATTGCCAGATGCCTGCAAGCTCTGGTCTAGAAGCTCTTTGGTGCGGTGGGCGTTATTGATGAGATCTTGGGCTTGGTCTGCGACTTGCTGGGCTTCTTGCGCGGTGGATTGGATCTCTTCTCCTACTTCTTGTATGCTCTGCACACTCGCATTTGTCATCGCAGAGATTTCGTTTAAGGATTTTTGCGTGCGCTCCGCTAGCTTTCTTACCTCATCTGCCACCACAGCAAAGCCCCTGCCGTGCTCCCCTGCTCTAGCGGCTTCAATGGCAGCATTTAAGGCTAGAAGATTGGTTTGATCAGCAATATCTGCTATGAAAGAGAGTGTTTGGCGCGTTTGGTCGGCATTTTCTACAAGGACTTTCGCGCTTTCAAAAAAATCTGCTGATGATCTTGGCTTGATTGCTGCATTTTGCTTGCGACAGATTCTAGATCTTGTATAAACTCATCAAGCGCATTTTGCGTGTTTGAGACATTTTCTACCATTTTGGCAATATCATCTTTAGTCTGCTGAGTCTGCTGGGCTATATCTTTGGCAAACACACCAACCGTATCGATATGTGCTACTTGTATGGAGGAGTTTTTGGATAGCTCTAGGGAGATTTCATTGAGATTGTTTATAGTCTGGAGATTTTTCCGTGGAGACATTTTTAGCGATTTTTATGGTGTTTTGGATTTTTTCTATAAAGCGATTGAAAAAATGATGAAGTGATCCCTACTTCATCTTGTCTCTTTATGGCTATGCGTTTGGTGAGATCGCCCTCTTTGGTGCTGGTGAGATCCTGTGCCATAGCGCGTAAAAATCCTAGTGGAGCGATAAGCTCCCTTTCAAAAAACACCCACAGCCCGCCCAATGCCATTAGACACGCCACAGCCGTTGTGCCAATGACCCAATACATACTCTCTACAATCCCTTCGTGCAGCTCTTTGAGCGAGATTTTCAGCTCCATAACGCCTAGGACTTCATCTTTTTGCGCATTGGCGTGGCACATAAGGCAACTATCTTGGGCTATAAGCGGCTCATAGAGCAGAGCAAACTCTCCGCTAGATTCTAGCACTGACTCCTTGCCATCAAAGACCTTGCGCACGACTTCTGTGGGGATAAGCGGCTCCTGTATGGCAAAGAGCTCCACCACGCTTGGAGCTTGATAGATCTTGACATCTTCGATACCTGGATAGATTTAGAGTCCTGCACGCTAGCTTCAATGGCTTCTCTTGAGCCGATATTCATACCCGCGCGGATTGTGTAGAAGATAGATTTACTAAGCATATTTACTGTGTGAGTGGATTCTTTTTTGGCAAGTTTGTTGAAGTTGCTTTGCAGCAGGGCGATTAGCCCAAGCACCCCCACGACAAAAAACACAATCAATGTAAAAATCATCTTCGCACGGAAAGTCTTTAACATCAGCACTCCTTATATCCCCTTATGCACGATTAGGATAGCTGATTTTGACTTAGCTACGACTTAGCACTAGCCTAAGACTTGGCAAAAAAGCGGTGGAAAAAGCCTGCGATGTTGCTTTGCTTGGTGCGTGAGAGAGCTAGCTCGCCACTTTTGACATTTGTGGTGATTGTAGAGCCTGCGCCGATGATTGAGCTAGATTCTATCTCCACAGGGGCGACTAGCTGGGTATCGCTGCCGATGAAGACATTCTGCCCGATAATGGTGCGATGCTTTTTCTTGCCATCATAATTACAAGTGATCACCCCAGCACCTACATTGCTCCCAGAGCCTATCTCGCAATCCCCAAGATAGCTTAAATGCCCTGCTTTCACGCCATTTAGCTGTGCGGACTTGGTCTCTACAAAATTGCCTATATGTGTGTGGGAGATGTGGCTTTTGGGACGGATATGCGCCATAGGACCGATGTCGCTATGCTCTATCACACTATCTTCTATCACGCTACCTGCTTTGATATGGGAATGCTTAATGACACTTTTGCCACAAATGCGGACATTATTTTCTATCTCGCACTCTCCTTCAAACTCCACCCACTCTTCTAGATAAATACTCTCTGGCAGCCGCATAATCACGCCTTGATCCATAGCCCTTTGCCTAAGAGCTTGCAGGCAGATAGCTTCTGCTTGAGCTAGCTCGCTCTTAGAATTGACGCCCAAAACTCGCGCGCATTGCCATAAAAGGCGCGATTAGGTGTTGGGCGTTGGCTTTGAGCGATAAATCGTGGATTCTGCGGCGGGGGCTTGGCTCTCCGCAGGTAAATCCCTTCGCCCCCGCCTTGAAAGCCACAATTTCTCATCTCAAATCCTTCCGCCTGCGGCGTGGCTACATTTTTGAGCATTTTGGGCGAAGCTCCTAGAATCCTTTGCTGGCTCGTGTAGTGTGGCGGTGTCAAAAGTGGATCTAGTTGAAGTTGCTCGCGGCAGGATTTTTCACGCCCAGCCTGTTTGTCTTCTTCTAGATTCTAGGAATTGCGCTTGTTTGTTTATCCATCTCGGGGCAGGATTCTAGGATTTGCGATGAGAAATCTTTGCTTTGCGAGCGCGCGCAAGGGCGCATACTTGGCGTATGTAACCGCCGCGCGCGCGATGCAATCAAAGATTTATCGCGCAAAGCTGAATCCCATTGTTCTCTAGCTAGCGCGATAATGTCGGTTAAGTAGTATTCTCTCTGCGCATTATCATTGCTAAGTCTAGGCAGGCTACGCTCTAGCAGCTCTGTATCAAAGGCATAGATCCCAGCATTGACAAGTGTTATGGCTTTTTGCGCTTCATCGCAATCTTTTCTTCGATGATTTTTAGCACTTTGGCGTGTGTGCAAATGCGGATTCTAGCACCACGCGCCCATAGCCGCTGGGATTCTCAAGATCCAAGACACTAAGGACAATGGGAGCATCAATCAAGATAATCGCTCGCATAGATTCTGCGCTGATGAGTGGCATATCTCCATTTAGCACTAAGGTGCGCGGATATTTGACAGCAAACATCTGCTTACTAGAATCTATCTGGGCTTTGGGGCTAGGGTGGCTAGAGGCTTTGCTAGATTCTAGCTTTTTATCACTCACGCACCCTTGCATTAGCGCGCCGCCTGTGCCGGGGAAATTTTGGCAATCTTGCGTGTGGATTGTGATAGAAGCATTCTCTCCAAAATACTCGCGCAAATGCGCTTCTATGGCTTCTTTTTGGTGGTGTAGCACGATATGCACATCATCGCTTACTTGCAATGCCGCTTCAGTGATGCGCGCGATCATCGACTTGCCGCAAATACTATGCAGCACTTTGGGCTTATTTGATTTCATCCGCTGCCAACCCCTGCCGCTAGGATTATAATAGAGCTTTTATACATCGCCATCTCCTTTGCTATTCTCCACGCACTTCTCAAACAAATACTTATGCTCTTGTGGCAATGCTTCATATATACACAATGATAGCTCTTGTATCTCCCACAATGCGTGCTTACTTGTGCGTAGTGTTAGGAAGTTTTGCAAGCTTCGTGCATTGATAGTCCAAGTAAGCTCGGTTAAATAGCACTCTGGCATAGCAATTTAGCTACATCATTTGTGGTGCTAGAGTCTAGTAGCAACTCCTTTAGATTCTGCAATGCCTTGTGGCTCGCTTGATTTACCTTGTCATTGCTTGTAAGCTTGATAAACTTGCTTGCTTTCTCTAGTGTGGATATATCTGCCCTTTTTAGCTCTGCTAGTGTGTATCTACTAGACTTTACAGAGTAGCTAGCTATGCGGTGGCGGGCTAGCTCTTGTAAGCACGCGCGTGATATTCCTTGTATGAAAAAGCTATACACTAGACTCTCTAGGACTGAGGCGTGCTTTAATATATTCCCCACGCGATTGATAAGCTCTCTATCTTTCTCCCCACCACAATCACCTTTATCAAAGCTACTCCAGCAAGTGCGTATAGCGTGTGAGCATACTTCTAGCGGTGTGTGGTGTAGTAGTGTTATGTTTGGATTCATTGTGCTTCCTTGTAAGTAAATGGCAAAGGCTAATGGCGTGAAAAGACAATGCTTAACGCCTTAAACGCTTCATATAAATCTGTTTTGAAATGATACAAAATCCCAGGTATGATTAAAATAACAACGATAAATGCTATGCCAATTTTGAGTGGAAATCCAAAGGAGAAGAGATTAAATTGCGAGTGGGTCTTCATAATCATACCAAAGACAATATCCGCAAGCAAGATCACCCCAAGCACCGGAAACGCCATAGCAAAGCCCAGCGCAAACATACTCCCAAACGCGCGGATAAGGTAGTTTGCAAGATTTGGCGAGAAGCTTACTTGCCCTATGGGGAGCATCTCTAGCGTGAAAGCCACAAAGCGCAAAATTAGATGATGAAAATTAAGCATTAGGGCTAGCACAAGCGCACTTAGCATAATCACCTGCACGATGATGGGCTTGGTATTGCCGCTTGATGGATCATAGGCACTTGCCATAGTCATACCCATAGAGAAGCTTATGCTATCGCCTGCGATAAACAGCGCGTTAAAGACGATTTGCAGCGCAAGCGATGCCATAAAGCCAAGGGCTACCTCCATAAACGCCGCTAGCAGCAAATCAGGCAAAGTGGCGATAGTCGCGCTTGAATGCGCCAAAGGCAGAAATGCAATGGTCAAAAAAAACCGCCATAGCCCCACGCACCGAGATAGGCACAAGCTGAGAGTCAAAAAATGGGAAAAATGTCAAAATCGCGCTAAACCGCAGCAAAAGCAGCAAAAACACAATGACATTGCCCTCTGTGAGATATGCGAGAAACTCCATATTTTATACCCCTAGAATCCTCGTTTTGTATTTTGTGTTCTTTGTTTTTCGAAAGTGGATTCTAGCACACAATCCTACCAATCCCCTAGAATCCACTTTTTAACCTAAACGCTTTTTCCCGTCATTGCGAGACTTGCGCTAGCAGTGGCGTGGCAAAGCGCAGGCGAAATATCTCCGTCATTGCGAGCTTTGGCGCAAGACAAAGCGTGGCAATCCAAAAAAACAACAACAAAGCCAAACAAGTAAAGAAAGCCAAGCCCAAGCAGCAGTAAAGCAAATCAAACAAGAGTGAAGCACGCGTTAAGTAAGAGAGTAGAGTAAGACTAGCCCACCTCCTTAACGATCAAGGTGAGCTATGGATTATCCTAGTAGCACTTGACTACCACTATACATAGCAGTATAATGCCGACTAAGATTTTGCTGCAAATCTTACTCATTGTAACCTCCTTTATTCAAAGTAGGTTACGCCAAGAGAGGTTGCAACTCTCTTGGGCAACCTCTACTGCGATTTTATCATACTTTCCCTAGAATCCGTGTTTGTGTTATGGATCGCCACGCTCGTTGCACTCGCTCGCGATGACAGAAGAGGCAGCGTAGCACAAGGCTCGCGATGACAATTTGAGCTTTCACACTAGAATCCACTTTTTCAAAAAGTGGATTCTAGCAATAACGCCCTTTCCGTCATTGCGAGCGGTGCTTGCACCGTGTGGCAAAGCAAGGCGTAGCCGCAGCTTCTTTAGTAATCCATAAATACACAACAAACACAAAAAGTGGATTCTAAGCGAAATATCTCCCACACCTACTCCACCACCCTGCAAACTTTACCCCACTTTTACAATAACTACATATTTTTTACACACCTTTTACAAACTCTCCCAAACAATGCGCAAATTTATAATTAAATCATAAAAAGCCGTTTTTTTTTTTTTTTGATTTTGGCTAGAATTGCGGCTTTACATTTTGACTATTCAAGGAGACATAATGCAAACACTACACAATAATGCCCATATTCACGGGGGGGGGGGGGGAAATAATCTCTCTCTAAATACCCCTAGTCAATCCGCTCTCTCTCCGTCATTGCGAGACTTCCGCAAGGAAGTCGTGGCAATCCACAAAAACACACACACATAAAAACACAAATCCCAATAAACACAAAAAGTGGATTCTAGCTTTTCTCTGTCATTGCGAGCCGATGAAATCGGCGTGGCAATCCATAAACACAACAACTAAAACACATAAATCCTAGAATCCACTTCCGCAAACAATGTGTAAATATTTAGTCTAATTATAAAAAGCCGTTTTTTTTTTTTTTGATTTTGGCTAGAATGCGAATTTTACTTTACTTTTTGAACGCAAGGAGATCGCAATGCAAGTAACTTCTAATACTATCCACCATATAAACCGGGGGGGAATCTTGTAGATTCTAGCTCCAAGCCTACTCAAGCAAACACTACTCACAACGACAGAAAGCCTACTCGCCTAGGCTTAAGCCTAGCGTGCTTTATCGCACTATCCTCTAGCCTAACTTTGACAAATCTCCACGCTCGGTGGTATCTATTTAGTGGTGATGTAACAAAAGCTAACTGCAATATGTATGCGAGCGGTAATAATTTTGTAATTGACCCCAAAAATGGCGACACTTGTCAAGGGGACTCGGCAAGATTTGCTACAGATGGCGGTTGGAACAAAACCCTATTACTAAAAAACATCACTTTAGATCGCTATACCATTGACACAGAGGGCGACATAGATGCAAGCCGATTGTGGGCTAACACCTTCCTCACTAACTCCACCATAACGACAGCAAATATTGAAGGAAAAATCCGAGTCGAGATTGTAGCCCAAGGCGGAACCAATACTATAAATACCATAAATAATACAGCCAGCCGACTGCATTTAAAAGGCGGTGACAACAAGCTAAACATCACCACCCTCAACCAAGCCACCACCGGACTCTCCCAAATCTTCAAAAATGTCAATGTAGAGCATTTCAATCTCTATGCTGGTAAATCCTATCAACGAGGTGGCAAAGTAGAGACCCTAAACCTCCTAGGTGGAGAATACCACCTAGGAGCCACAGATAGCACTGCTGTAGCTGAAGAAGCTGGCACCATAGGCAATCTAGTCCTAGCAGATGGGACATTCAAGCAATACAAAGGAGAGATAGGAAGCATCACTCTCACAAGTGATAAAAAACAAGCAAGCTTTACTACTAAGAATACCTTCACTAGTGGCAACGAACAACCATCATACAATGGTCTTATCACCAAGATTGACAAACAAGTAAGTGGTGCGCATACCATAGAGCTAGGAGACAATAAGGCTAATGGCACAATCACCGCCACACTCACCAATGGCAGCCTCACCCTTGATAACACCACTGGTGATATCACCAATAATGGAGAGCTAGCATCACTAGAAGTTAGTAAAAAAAGCAATGGCACAAGAGGAAGTGAAGGTATTGTGATTAGTAACGCTGCTACTGCAAGTATTGGCACCCTCTCCACAGCTACCAAATCCACTACTATCAACAATGCTGGCACAATCGATAAGCTAGAGCTCAAAGAGTCTTCCAAGGTAACCAACACCGGTATCATAAAATCCCTTGATGTGCAAAACGGCGACTCCACCATCAACACCCTAAATGGTGTAGGACAAGCATCAGGCGCACAATCCTATGAACTCTCTCGTATAAAGATAACCAAAGATGCCGCCAAACTCACCGTTGATAGCCTAGAAGTAGGGCTTAATGGCAACACTGCGATGAAACGAGTAGAAATCAATGGTAATACAGGTGCTCAAGGTAATAACAAAGAATTTACAGTAAAGAAGCTCATCATCTCTCATCTTGATGATACCTTTGATCCAAGTAAAGGCATTAGCACAGATCTTAAAGACTATGTAGCAGATGGTGTGAGTCAAAGCTATGTTGATACCAATGGCAACAAACCCACCTTTGAATCTAGCCCAGAGCTAGGTGGCATAGGGATTGAGTTTGGTCCTGATGGCACACCACACTTTGATCTTGATCACTCCATAGCTGCAAGTGCGACAAACCTTATAATCCGTCAAAGTATGCGACGAAAAATGCTTATAGACACCTATCTCTCTGAGCAAAGCAGAAGAAGCCTTGCTGGTAAAGATAAAGCAACCAAACAGCGCATAGAGTTTGCTGTCCTAAGTAAGGCTAAAGCTCGCTATGAAATCGATCTTGCTAAATACAAACAAGAAAAAGCCAAATGGGATACACTTGCCGCTACTAAAGAAAACAAAGCTTTGATCGCTAAATACGAGCAAGAAGACAAAGCCTACCAAAAAGCCCTAGAGCAATACAACAAAGACAAAAAAGCCTATGAAGATAATCGCAAAAACCTAGAAACCATCGCTAAAGCCAAAAAGCTAAAAGCCCCCATAGAGCCTAAAGCTCCCAAAGCTCCTAATCTAAAGCCAAGCGATAAGCACTACAAAAAGGCTATGGCAGATTTCACCAAAGCACAAAAAGCATATGAAAAGGCTATGAGCAACTATGAGCAAGAGCTTAGAATCTATAATGAGGAAAATAGCAAGCTAGAGACCATAGCAAAAGCAAACAACCTTAAAGCCCCCGTAGCTCCAAAAGCCCCCGTGCGACCAAACCTAAAGCCAAACCACAAAGACTACAAAAGGCTAATGGCAGCTTATGAGTCAAACCAAAGAGCCTACCAAGCAGCCCTGAAACGCTATGAGCTAGAGAAAAAGAGCTATGAGAAAGAGTATCAAAAGCTCATAGCTCTATCTGATGCCCAAAGCAATAAGCTAAAAGCCCCCACAGAGCCTAAAGCTCCTAGTAAGCCTAAAATCCTAGCCCAAAAGCCAGAAATGCCACAAGAGCCTAGTCTAGGAGAGGTGAGCCAAGAGCTACTAGCCAAACACCAAGTCCAAGGGGATTTCTTTATTAGAGCATATGGTGGAGCTGGCACACATAAAGCAACCAATGGCGCACAAACTAACTCCTGGAGTGTGGGCACACTCTTTGGAGCAAATTGGCATTTGCCCCTTGGAAAAACAAGTGGGAATATCGGCTTCTATGGTGGCTATGAGTATCTACACAATGGCTATAAGCAAGCCCATATCAGTGCGCAAGGACATACAGGCTTTGTAGGCTTGCGCTTTGTTCATCTCTTTGCAAAAACAAAGCTCGCAGGCTTCTACTACCTTGCAGATGTCAATAGTGGCTATACAGATATATCCCTAACCCAAGATATGAATGCACTGCGATTTGGAGCAAATATCAGCAATCTCAATATTGGCTCTTCCTTTAGCCTAGGATCATCAGTGTATATGTATGGCACCAAATCTGTGCTTAATCCATCTCTTGGTGTAGGTGTAGAGGGTGGCTATATCGGGGAGTTTGAAATGAAGACACAAAAAGCAGGTGAGCTACGCTATGGTGGGCTAGCTCTACCTTATGGAGTAACCTACACCCAAGTCAATCTCAACTACTACCAAGAATATGGCAAAAGATTCTCAAGCATACTTGGTGGAGGGTTTCGATATTTGTTTAATAATGAAGTGGGGATTATGCCAACACTCAATGGCAAGACCTATATGACTGATGAAAAGACAGGTAGAGCAGCGATGGCACATTTAGCTTCCTACTTCTACCAAGGCACTGCTATGCTACACTACCGCACAGACAAAGCAGGAAACTTCTCTGCTGGCTATGTGGTAGTAGGTGGGGAGTTGGGGATAACGCATAATGCTTCTGTAAGGTGGAATTACTTTTTCTAGCCCATAGCGATTCAGCTTTGGGTGAGCAATGCGGCAGTATTGCGATTTTTGTGAAAGGCACGACCAACAAGGTCGCTAACCTTCCCCAAAAATCGCAAAGCTCCCACAGCCCCACCGCAGTTCTTAGAATCGTGTTGCTCTCAAACTAACTTTACTCCTAGAATCCATTTTTTACACCTTTGGCATTTAACCCTAGAATCCACTTTTTGTAATCCTACCGCCGCGACTCTCTTAGTTTTTCAGGCTTTTTAATTTCCAGCTTTTTTATCGTCATTGCGAGCGGTGCTTGCACCGCGCGGCAAAGCGTAGCTTCTTTAGTAATCCATAAGAAAAAATAAACAAAATCCTAGAATCCTTTGCTAGCTTTTTTACAATTCTTACTTACTCCTAGAATCCACTTTTTTAATTTTTCCCCTTACATTTTTAACATTTCCCTAGAATCCACTTTTGTGTTTTTGGCATTTAACCCTAGAATCCACTTTTTGAAAAGTGGATTCTGGTAAAGGTTATTTTGCTAGCGCAAAATTATGGATCGCCGCGCCGATACATCGGCTCGCGATGACTATGGGGGCGGTGCTGCTAGAATCCACTTTGACTATGGATACTAAGCAGCTGCATTACACAAGCCAACGCCCCTATCGGCAAAAATCCATTTACCTTTAATTTTGGAACACCTATTGCTTCACTTTGCTAAATCACACTGCAAAGGATGCATTATGAGCTTTAGGATAAATACAAACATCGCCGCACTAACAGCACACACCACAGGTGTGCAGGTCAATCGTGAGCTTGGCTCCTCGCTAGAGAAGCTAAGCTCTGGTCTTAGGGTCAATAAGGCTGCTGATGACGCCTCTGGTATGGCGATCGCCGATAGCTTGCGATCGCAAAGCGAGAGCTTGGGGCAGGCGATTAGAAACGCTAATGACGCTATCGGTATGATCCAAGTCGCAGATAAGGCGATGGACGAGCAGCTAAAGATTTTGGACACGATTAAGACAAAGGCGATCCAAGCCGCACAAGATGGACAGACGCTAGAATCCCGCCGCGCTCTGCAAAGCGACATACAACGCCTACTAGAAGAGCTTGATAATATCGCTAATACCACGAGCTTCAACGGACAGCAAATGCTCTCTGGCTCTTTCTCTAACAAAGAGTTCCAAATCGGCGCGTATTCTAACACCACGGTAAAAGCCTCCATCGGTCCTACCAACTCCAACAAAATCGGGCATGTGCGTATGGAGTCTTCATCAATCTTAGGTGAAGGAATGCTAGCGAGTGCTGGGGGGCTAAATCTCTCTGAAGTAAGCTTAAATTTCTTGCAAACTGATGGGGTGAATTCCTTCCAACTCGAAGCAGCCAAAATCTCTACTTCTGCTGGCACAGGTGTGGGCGCGCTAAGTGAGATTATCAACAAATTTTCTGATACTCTAGGTATCCGCGCTTCTTACAATGTCCAAGCCACAAGCTCACTACCGGTGATGTCTGGCACGGTGCGTGATTTGGTGATTAACGGCACAACCATTGGAAATATCAATGATGTGCGTAAAAACGACTCTGATGGCAGGCTGATTAACGCGATCAATAGCGTCAAGGAGCGCACGGGTGTGTATGCTTACCTTGACATCACAGGGCGGCTAAATCTTAGCTCTCCAGATGGCAGAGCTATCCAGATCCAAGGCGGTGGCGAGGCGGCGCAAGTCTTTGGCGGTGGGGATTTCAATGGTATCTCTGGGGTCAATCACGCTATCGTTGGGCGACTCACGCTTATCCGAACGGATGCGAGAGATATTCTAGTAAGTGGGGTAAATTACAGCCATATAGGATTCCACTCCGCACAAGGTATCGCAGAATACACCGCAAACTTGCGCGAGCTGCGTGGGATCTTTGGCGCAAATGTCGCAAGTGCCTATGGGGCAAACGCAAACACCGCACAAAGTGATCTCAACTGGAAAGGCATTGGGGCTGGGGTTACAAGCCTTAAGGGTGCTATGCTTGTAATGGATATGGCGGATTCTGCTAGGACACAGCTAGATAAAGTGCGAGCGGATATTGGATCTGTGCAAATGCAGCTAGTCGCTACTATCAACAATGTCTCTGTAACGCAAGTCAATGTCAAAGCCGCAGAATCCCAAATCCGTGAAGTGGATTTTGCTAGCGAGTCAGCCAACTTCTCGAAATTCAACATTTTGGCACAGAGCGGAAGCTTCGCTATGGCGCAGGCAAATGCTGTGCAGCAAAATGTCCTTAGGCTCTTGCAATAGCTCTTTGCCCCATCAATGCGCTTAAAGGCGTATTTGGGCAAGGATTCTGCATTTTCACAATCAAATCTTAAGCAAATTTCTGCCACTATGTGCTAATGATAAACTTACACGATACACACACAGACGCCGCACGCAAACGCCAGCTTTATGAGCTATATCTCGCTAGGGCTTGTGGGGTGGAGTTTGTCCAGCCAGCTAAAGTCTCTCACACGCACAATCCCATATCCCCCCACAATCCCATAAAATTTAGCGATGATCTCTCTCAAAGGATTATACACTGCAAGCTTTGTGGGCGCAGTAAGCGAGGAAGCCCAGAGCTAGGCTATATCCAAGCTAAATCCCCTGTGATCTTTGTCGTAGAATATGCGATGAGTGAAAATGGCAGGCTAGTGGATTCTAAAGCATCGCAAATGCTTGCTAATATCGCGCATAAGGTCTTTGGCGTGGCGCACTTTAGCGTGCTATCTCTGCTCAAATGCGCCTCCCACCCAGCCAGCCCGCAAGATATAGAGCTATGCGCTCCATATCTCACAAGCCAGCTAGAGGCAATGCCCCCTGCTTGTGTCGTGCTTTTTGGCGAGATGGTGCTAGAATCCTTGCTCGCCCTAGATACCAGCCATAAGGGCGCGCTGCTTGAAGCCTTTGGCAAAAAGACTATCGCCACGCACTCTATCGCCGCTCTCTTGCGCAACCCAAGCTTGAAAAAAGACTCCCTAGAGCATTTCCGCCTGCTTCAAAGCTTCATACCCAGATAGCCTAGAATCCACTTTTTTCAAAGGGATTTGGCTTTTCTAAAGAAACATCGCCTAACGGCGAGCGGTGTCCCTTGTTTTCTAAAGAAACTGCTTCGGCTTCGCCTTGCACCGCTTCGGCTTGTTTTCTAAAGAAACTTCGCTTCACTTGTTTGCCACGCGGTGCAAAAGCACCGCTCGCAATGACAAAGAAAACGCCCCAAAAAGTAGAATCCTCGTTTGATAACACAGCCCACAAACGCCCTTTTATTGTCATTGCGAGCGGATTGAAAATCCGCGTGGCAATCCATTTTCAAAAGTGGATTCTAATGGAGAGAGTGGATTACCACGCTCCTAAATGCCACATTTTGCAAGCAAGGCAAGGGCCGGCAGTTTGTGAGCGTAGGATTCGCCCTGTATCAAACGCCACGATCTCACGCTTAGCAAAAAGCTCTCTCTCCCTGTGGCTAAAGCCCCCTTCTGCCCCAATTAGCACCCCAGAATCTAGCGCGATACTAGATGCTAAGACATCGCCGCCAATAATCTTGCCGCCAAAATCCAGCACCAATGCGTTGGGGTAGCACTCTAGGGCTGCTTGTGTGGATTCTAGGATCTCTATCTCACACAAATCACTCCGCCCGCACTGCTCACACGAGCAAACAAGTATCCGCTCCAGCCGTGCCAAATCAATATGCTGCCCTCTTTGAGAAAAATCCGCCCAAACACACTAAGCTTACTAAGCCCTAGCTCATTGAAGCTAGGCAGGGCTTTTTCTATGGTCTTAGCCTGTGTGATCGCCCAGATGATATGCGTGTGCTTGCGCGGGGCATTGGGCGCGTGCTTGCTAGAATCTAAACTAAGCCTAGCACATCGCTTGCTAATAGAATCCACCTTGTAGGTATAAAGCCGCTCATCGCGCAAAATTTCTTAGGGCGAGGTTGCTAGTAGCCTTGCTTCGGCGCGCGCTAAAAATATGCGTGAAACTCTCGCCTTCAAGCACAAGAGTCTGCGCCCCAGCTTCAGCGTGGAAGACAAATTGCATTACACAATGATCCTAAGGCTAAAGAGCAGCACCAAGCATAGCTCTATGCCATAAACCCACTTGCAAAATGTGATGTATTTGCGCATAAGCTCTTCGCTAGTCCTAGCAAGCTTAAGTCGTTTTATCCGCTTGATCTCCATAAGAAAAATCAGCAAAGTAAGCGCGATCATCGCCCCAATCTGCCAAGTCATATACCATTGCCGACTTGCTAAGATAACACCCCGCTAAAGCTCCCCACGCCACAAGCAAAAAGATAATAGGCATAACAAACCATAGCTTAATAATCACCTTTTGATAAGTTTTATAAGTAAAAAGTGTGTAGAGATTGATGAGAAAAGGTATCGGGAAAAATGCCATAAAAAATGCGTGGAAAAACACCATATCATTAAACGCCTTTGCGATCATATCGACTTCCATTGCTACTCCTAAGCCTAAAATCAATATGCGTTAATTTTAGCATATTATTATTTCAAACTTTGGAGACAACAACAGCTAAGGATCCGCTCTCTATGCCTACACACAAAGCCCAGCAAATCACACACATAAACGCGCTATTATCCTGCTTAATATGGGCGGTCCTACGGATATTTCTGGAGTGGAGAGCTTTTTGCAAAATCTATTTAGCGATCCGCTTATCCTACGGATCAAAATCGCTTTATCCGCAAAATGGTAGGCTCATTTATCATCAATAAACGCCTAGAATCTGCCAAGCACAACTACCGCGCCATAGGCGGAGCTTCGCCCTTGCCAGCCCATACTTTTGCTTTGTGCAAGCAGCTTGAAAAGCTGGATTCTAGCGCGATCTTTACCTATGCTATGCGCTATACACCGCCATTTGCCTATGATGTGCTGCTCTTTATGCGAGCAAAAGGTCGATGAGATCGTGCTTTTTAGTATGTATCCGCAATTTTCTACCACCACCACCAAGTCATCAATGCTTGATATATACCACAATCTTAAAGCCCTATCCTATACCCCTAGAATCCACATAGTAGAAGACTTTCACGCGTATGAGCCATACTATGAGCTAATCGTTAGCACTATCTTAGACACATTGCAAGAGCGCGATCCTAGAGACTTCACGCTTCTGCTCTCTGCCCACTCTCTCCCGCAAAAGATAGTCGATAGCGGCGATCCCTACCCGCACAATGCCAAAAGGGGGTAGAAATCTTGCGCACGATTTTTTGCGCGGCGGGGGATAGAGTTTGCCAAAATTGTGCTAGCCTATCAGTCAAAGGTCGGTCCTATGCGCTGGATTGAGCCTTTTACAAGTGATATTATCGCCAAAGCTAGCGGTCAAAATCTCATCATCTATCCCTAGCTTTCACCATAGATAATGCCGAGACAATCTATGAGCTAGGCATTGAGTATAAAGAGCTAGCAAAGCAAAAAGGCGTGAAAGACTATCTCCTGTGCCCGTGTATGAATGATAGCCCAGAGTTTGCTACGATGATATACACGCTTGCAAAGCAAAGGCTAGATTCTAGCCCCACTTGATAAGGATATATATGCTCTACTCTTATGTATTTACTACATTTATGCGCATAATTAGCATAGCAGCGATGCTATGCGCTTTGTGGCTTCTTGGCGGTTG
>NZ_UGHV01000008.1 GCF_900451095.1 Helicobacter canis
GCTTTTGTCGCTCTAGTCGCTTTACAGATACGCGCACGCGGTTATTTTGCTTATCAATGGAAGCGACCACACCCTCAATCTCACTCCCAACTTCTATCGCTTCTTTTCTAGTGGATACAAGTCTTCATTGCGTATAAGAGCATCCATACCATCAATTTCTACAAACACGCCAAAATCCTTGATGTCTATCACCTTGCCTTTGACAATATCATCGACTTTATATGTCTTGCTAAACACTTCTGCTGGGGACTCTTTCAAAGCCTTTCTGCTAAGGGAGATTCTTTGGTTTGTGCCATCTATCTTGACAATCCTTACTTCAACTTCTTCTCCAACCTTGAACGCATCTTACATTTATTGCCCTTCTCCAAAACGCATCTTCATTGTGCAGTAGTCCATCTACTTGCCCAAATTGATAAACGCCCCAAAATCTGTCAAAGTAGCAACCTTGCCTTCACTACATCATTAAGTTTATATGCTTTCATAAAGCCATCAAAAGGCTTTTCTAAAAGATTTTTCAACGATACGCGTAGTCTGCGACTAGTTGGATCAATTTCTATCACTTCCACATCAATCTCATCACCTACTTTCAACACATCGCTTGGGTGTTTAATATCCTTATCCCAAGAAATTTCAGAAATATGCAAGAAGCCCTCTACATCATTGCCAATATCCACAAAAGCCCCATACGCCTCAATATTGCTTACAACCACCTTGATCGTATAGCCCTTTGCAGCTCTTTTGCACCTCCTGCCAAGGATCTTGCGTAACAGCCTTGATAGAGAATGACAATCGCTTTTTCTCTTCATCATAGCCCACAACTTTAAGTGATACGACATCACCCTCTTTGTAGAGTTTAGCGGTATTCACAGGACCCTTATGGCTAATCTCTGTGTAATGCACAAGCCCTTGATACCATCAACTTCCACAAACATTCCAAAGCTTGTGATACTCTTTACAACCCCTTCAAACACCTTGCCATCTTCTTCTAAGAGTTTTTTAACTCCCTCTGCCTGTCTCACATCATCAATCTCAAAAAATCTCTTGCGAGAAACGATGATCGATCGCTCATCTGGACGCACATCGATAATGCACGCTTTCACCCTTTGTCCAATATTCTTCGCAGAATCCTTGAGTGCAGCCGCTGCACGAGGCATAAAGTAATCCACACCATCAGCTTCTAGCACATAGCCGCCCTTGTTCTTGCGGATAATTTTTCCCTCAACAACCTTGTCTTTAAAATCACTGCCAGCTCTTTGATCTTTTGCTCCACATTGGCAAGCTTGATAGCCTTTTATGTGAAACACTAGGTCGCTCACCTCTCCCAGCAGAGACAAACACCACAATCTCATCGCCCACATTAAAGGGGATCTTGCCATCTTTATCCGCAACTTCTGCCAGCCCCAAAAACCCTTCTAGCTTCTCACCACATCAACAAGCAAGCCGTTATCTTGGATAGCGATCACCTTGCCTGTCTTCACCTGTCCTAGCTCTTCTTGTCGCTCTCGCTCCGCAAGCATTCTTGCAAATTCGCCATTATCCTCTGTATCATCCAAAACTTTCAACATTCTATCGCCTTTATGAAAAATGTCGCGATTCTAGCGGATTTTTGCTTTTAGTAAGCTTTATTAGCGGGATAGATTCTTAAAGCTTTTACCCTTTATTATGCACGACTTCCACAGACAGCGCAGAATCCTTTACATCAAACACCACCCTATCGCCCTCTTGCACCTTTGCTTCTAAAATCAGCTCCGCTAGCCTGTCTTCTACCTCTTCATACATCGCCCTTTTTAGCGGTCGTGCGCCAAAGACAGGGTCAAAGCCCACTTCCGCGATAAAGGCTTTGGCAGCTTGTGTCAGCTCAATACCAATCCCTCTATCACCAAGCTTTGTAGCGATATTAGCAAGTAGATTCTCAACGATCTTTGTGATATTTGCAAGGCTTAGGGGTTAAGATCACAATATCATCAAGCCGATTGATAAACTCCGGCTTGAAGTAAGCCTTCAGCTCATCGCGCACCGCTGCTTCGCGCTCTTTTGTATCAGCTATATCCATAATCTTTTGGCTGCCAATATTGCTTGTCAAATGATAATGGTATTTTTGCAGTCAATCGTTACGCCCTTATTATCCGTGATCCGCCCATCATCAAGCACTTGTAAAAGCAGATTAAACACATCTGGGTGCGCTTTCTCAATCTCATCAAACAGCACCACGCTATAAGGCTTCCTGCGTAGAGCTTCTGTGAGCTGCCCGCCCTCTTCATAGCCCACATAGCCCGGAGCCGCGCCCACTAGCCGACTCACCTCGTGCTTTTGCATATACTCGCTCATATCAAAGCGGATAAGGTTTTCTCACTATCAAACAAAAGCGCGCCAACGCTTTAGCGGATTCTGTCTTGCCCACGCCCGTGGGTCCTAGGAACAAAAAGCTGCCAATGGGGCGATTGCTATCACTTAGCCCCGCTTTATTGCGCTTTATCGCGCGCGCTATGGCTTTTAACGCTTCATCTTGCCCTACTACACTTTGGGCTAGCTCTTGCTCTATGCCTAGAATCCTATCTTTCTCACTTTGAAGCATTTTGCGCACAGGGATTTGTGTCCAGCGGCTTACGATCTCTGCGATACTCTCTTGTGTTACAGCATTTTTTAGCAATGTCCCGCCTTCTTGCATACTCGCCCATTTTTGCTCTAATGCCTGCAAGGCTTCTTTCTCCGCTGGCAAAAGCCCGTATTCGACCTCTGCTGCCCTTTGCAAGTTCCCCTCTCGCTTGGCGATCTCACCCTCGCTTCGCAACGCATCGATTTTATCCTTGCTTTGGGCGATTTCTTGGAAGACTTGCTTTTCATTCTCAAAGCGCGCTTCAAGCCGGCGTTGCTCCTCTTTGGCATTGCCTAGCTCTTGCTCTATCTCTGCAAGCCCTATCGGCATTCGCGCCCTTTTTGGCACCCTTTTCCGCGCTATTTGCCTCCATTTTGATCGCTTCTTGCTCGATGGTGAGATTCTCAATTATCCGCTTGATAGAAGCAAGCGCGTTTGGCTGGGATTCTATCTGCATTTTTAGCTCCGCTGCGGCTTCATCTATTAGATCAATCGCCTTATCAGGCAAAAATCGATCTGTGATATAGCGAGCTGAAAGCTTCGCCGCTGCCACTAGCGCAGAGTCTGTAATGCTCACTTTATGGTGAGCTTCAAGCCGCTCTTTTATCCCGCGCAAAATATGCAGCGACTCACTCACGCTTGGCTCATCAAGCGCGATAGGCTGGAATCTCCTTGTAAGCGCGGCGTCTTTTTCAAAATATTTGCGATATTCCTTAAGCGTAGTTGCGCCAATGGTATGTAGCTCACCTCGCGCTAGGGCTGGCTTTAAGATATTTGCCGCATCCATACTGCCTTCAGCTGCCCCAGCCCCCACGATCGTGTGGATCTCATCGATAAACAAAATCACATTCCCAGCCTTTTTGACTTCATCGACCACCGCCTTTAGCCGCTCCTCAAACTCCCCGCGATACTTCGCCCCCGCCACAAGCGCGCTCATATCAAGCGCGATGACGCGTTTGTGCTGCAAGCTTAGGGGGACTTCTTTACGCACGATCCTTTGGGCTAGCCCCTCTACCACGGCTGTTTTGCCCACACCCGGCTCGCCTATCAAGATAGGATTATTTTTGCTCTTGCGGATAAGGATTTGCATCATTCGCATAATTTCTTCATCTCTGCCGATGACTGGATCAAGGCTGTTTTCCAACGCCTTTGCCGTTAGATCAATCCCAAATTTCGCCAAAGACTGCAAGGTGCTATCATCATTTTGATTGCTGATTTTCGCACCTTTACGCATAGATTCTAGGCTCTTTGCCAGCTCGCGCATATCAATGTATTTACCTAGAATCTTTACAAACATCTCGCTTTTGCTATTTGCGATGATAATGCTATCAAGAGCGATATAGCTATCGCCATTTTGCGTGGCGTGTCCTTGTGCGTTGTGCAGGGCGGTAGCAAGCTCTTGGGATAATCGCAAGCTCTCTTTGTTTATGTGGGAAGTTTTAGGGAGATTTTCTACCACACTTTTTGCCTCTAGGGTGATAGCGGCTTTATCGACATTCATCATCGTTAGGGCTTGGTTTAAGATACTTTGGGTATCAGTAAGCATTGCCCAAAGCAAGTGGGCTGAAGTGATTTCTTGATTATTGGCGTGTAATGCCAAAGATGCCGCAGAATCTAGGGCTTCTCTGCTTTGATTGGTTAATTTCTCAAACATTTCTTACTCCTTGAAATAGCACTTATATAATCCAAAGCAATGTAATATCGCTAAGTTTTATACACTAGGCATTATATAAATTTAGTCATTTACTATCAAGTTTATTTATATATAAACACATAGATTTTCTAGATTCTAGCAGACCAGATTCTAGAGTAGTGGATCCTATCCACAAGCGCACGCTTATCCAGCGGCTACTTCCCCTAGCAAACAAGGATTCTAAGCTTTGTGTTTTTGTTTTTTGTGGATTGCTAAAGAGTTGCGCTTTATTTTTTATGGATTACTAAAGAAGCTACGCTTTGCCTCGCGGACAAGTCCGCTCGCAATGACGGAAAATAAGCGTTAAGCCTAGAATCCACTTTTTTACATATCGCGTTTTATTGTCATCGCGAGCGAGTGAAACGAGCCGGCGATCCATAATTTTGCGCTAGCAAAATAACCTTTACTAGAATCCACTTTTTGAAAAGTGGATTCTAGGGTTAAATGCCAAAGGTGTAAAAAGTGGATTCTAGGAGTAAAGTTAGTTTGAGAGCAACACGATTCTAAGAACTCTAAAGAAGCTACGCTTTGCGGTGGGGCTGTGGGAGCTTTGCGATTTTTGGGGAAGGTTAGAAAAAAGTTTAAATGATAAAAAAGTCTAAATTCTAAAAAAGCTAGCAAAGGATTCTAGGATTAAAGTTAGTTTGAGAGCAACACGATTCTAAGAACTCTAAAGAAGCTACGCTTTGCCGCGCGGTGCAAGTCCGCTCGCAATGACGATAAAAAAGCTTGAAAATTAAAAAACCTGAAAAACTAAGAGAGTCACGGCGGTAGGATTACAAAAAGTGGATTCTAGGATTAAGTAAGACATTGTAAAAAGCTAGCAAAGGATTCTAGGATTTTGGTTTTGTTTTTAATGGATTGCCGCGCGGTGCAAGCACCGCTCGCAATGACGATAAAAAAGCTTGAAAATTAAAAAACCTGAAAAACTAAGAGAGTCGCGGCGGCAGGATTTGAGATGAGAAATCGTGGTTTTCAAGGCGCGGGCGCAGGGATTTACCTAAGCGGTAATGAGCAAGCCCGCGCCGCAGAATCCGCGATTTATCGCTCAAAGCCAACGCCTTTTAAAAGAAATAATGCCACCTTACAGAAGCATTATGCGTTATCCCTAACTCCCCACCTACTGCCACATAGCCTGCAGAGAAGTTTCCTAGCTTGTCTGTGTGGTAATTTATCACAAATGTGCCTTGGTAGAAAAATGGAGCTACATGCACTGCTGCTGCTCTACCTGTCTTTTCATCAATGGTATAAGCCTTGCCATTAAGTGTTGGCATAATGTTTATATCTGTATTCATTAGATACCTAAAGCCACCACCTAGTGTAGTAGAGAGCCTTTTGCCATACTCTTGGTAGTAGTTGAGATTTGCTTGGGCATAAGTAACAGCATAGCCTTGGCTTAGTCCTCCATAGCGTAGCTCACCAGAGCGGTTTGTCCTCATCTCAAACTCTCCTAGATAGCCACCCTCTACACCTACACCAACTGAAGGGAAGAGGATAGACTTAGCCCCATACATATACACAGATGAGCCTAGTCTAAAAGATGAGCCAAAGTTGATATTCCCTACATTAGCACTAAATCGCATACCATTCATATCTTGTCCTACAGATATATCGCTATAGCCGCCATTGATGTCAGCTAGGTAGTAGAATCCTGCTAGCTTCGTCTTAGCAAAGATATGGGAGAATCTAAGCCCTAGGAAGCCTGTGTGTCCTTGGGCATCGATATGGGCTTGCTTATAGCCATTGTAGATATACTCATACCCACCATAGAAGCCGATATTCCCACTTGTTTGTCCAAGAGCTAGATCCCAAGTCGAGCCAAAGAGTGTGCCCACACTCCAAGAGCTTGTTTGTGCGCCATTGGTTGCTTTATGTGAGCCTGTCCCACCATAGGCACGGATAAAGAAATCCCCTTGGACTTTATGCTTAGCTAGTAGCTCTGCACTTATCTCTCCAAGCTTTGGCTCTTGTGGCATTTCTGGTTTGCTAGCTAGGATTTTAGGCTTAGTAGGAGCTTTTGGCTGTATAGGAGCTTTTAGCTTATTGCTTTGGGCATCAGCTAGGGCTATAAGCTTTTGATACTCTCTCTCATAGCTTTTTTTATCTTGCTCGTATTGTTTGAAGTCTTTTAGATAGTCTTTGCGCTCTTGCTCGTATTTGCTCATAGCCTTTCTATAGTCTTTATGATTTGGCTTGAGATTTGGGCGCACAGGGGCTTTTGGCTCTATGGGAGCTTTGAGATTGGCATTAAACTTATTAGTTTTAGCAAGCACTTCTAGGTTTTTTCTCTTTTCTTCATAGCTCTTTTTCTCTAGCTCATAGCGTTTTAGGGCTGTTTGGTAGGCTCTTTGGTTTGACTCATAGGCTGCCATTACTCGCTTATAGTCTTTATGATTTGGCTTTAGATTTGGTCTTATAGGAGCTTTAGGAGCTATGGGGGCTTTAAGGTTGTTTGCTCTAGCTATGGTCTCTAGCTTGCTATTTTCCTCATTATAGATTCTAAGCTCTTGCTCATAGTTGCTCATAGCTTTTTCATATGCTTTTTGTGCTTTGGTGAAATCTGCCATAGCCTTTTTGTAGTGCTTATCGCTTGGCTTTAGATTTGGGCGCACAGGGGCTTTTGGCTCTATGGGGGCTTTTAGCTTTTTGGCTTTAGCGATGGTTTCTAGGTTTTTGCGATTATCTTCATAGGCTTTTTTGTCTTTGTTGTATTGCTCTAGGGCTTTTTGGTAGGCTTTGTCTTCTTGCTCGTATTTAGCGATCAAAGCTTTGTTTTCTTTGGTGCTAGCGAGTTTATCCCATTTGGCTAAGTCTAGCTTGTATTTGGCTAGGTCTTTTTGATACTGGGCTCTTGCATCTCCTAGGGTGGCTGCTTCTATGCGCTGCTTGGTTCTGCGCTCTTTGTTTTTCAAGCTTCTTCTGTTTTGTTCTGCGAGATAGGTGTCTATAAGCATTTTTCGTCGCATAGATTGGCGCACGACTACGCTTGTCATACTTGCAGCCACAGAAGCTTCTACCTCAAAGATAGGGGTGCCATCGGGATTAAACTTCACCCCTATACCTTGGAGCTCTGGGCTTGATTCAAAGGTGGGCTTGCTAGCTCCATCTACATAGCTATGGCTACCAGATGTTACATAGTCTGTAAGATTCTTGCTAATGCTTTTTGCAGGGTCAAAGTTGCCATCAAGGTAGGTTACTTGGATTTTATTGACGGCAAATTCTTTGTTGGTTCCTTGAGTGCTTGTATCGTTATTTATCGTTACTCTCTCTATAGCTTGGTTGCCTTTGAGTCCTACGCTTAGGGTATCAACGGTGAGTTTAGCGTCTTTAGTGATGTTGATATTAGAGAGTGTATGAGGCTCTACATTACCTGCTGTCCCTTGTCCTACACCATTTAGGGTGTTGATGGTGGCACTGCCTTTTGTTACGCTTAGCTCTTTGATGATACCACTTGCTAAGCCACCGCCTGTGTTATACACAGCATTATTGGTTACGCTATCAGCGTCTTTGGTGAGCTCTAGTTTATCAATGGTGCCGTTGTTAGTGATGTGGTTGGTAGCAGCGGCTTGGGCAGCGTAGAAGTTTGTGCCACTTCTAGCTTGTTTTGTGGTGGTGTTGGTAGTGAGTGTGGTGATAGAGCCGTTGTTGGTAAAGGAACCACTCGCTAGAGTAAATTTAGCAACCTTACCGATGATAGTGTGATTGCCACCCTCTTGAGTGATGTTATCAAAGGCAGAATCTGTGCCATTGACAAATGTAGAGCCACTGCCACCAGCTTTTAGCACTACATTGCTAAGTGTGCCGCCATTGTGGGTGAATGTGCCGCCGGAGAGATTGAGATTGGTAATTGTGCCACCTTGCTGGATAGCACCACCACCACTTTGATTGAGTGTAGTTACACTGCCTTTAATTTGCTCAAACACACCATTGCCGCTTAAATCCACCTTTGCAATAGTGCCACCTGTGATTTGAGCATCACTATAGCCACTAGAGCCGCCATTATGCTTACCTTGATGGAATGTCCATTAGTGATATTTAGGTTGGTAATCTCACCTGCAAGCTGATGTGCTTTGCCACCGCTAAGATTAAAGTCTTCTACCTTTATCTTGTTGAAAATTTGCGTGTCGCTATTTGCACCCGTTTGATTAAGCGTGGTGATATTGAGCTTATCGCTATTTTCATTATTGACTTTTAGGTGTAATAGTTTGGCTTGGTGATTTAGGGTGTCGATGGTGTTCTTACCCCCAGCTAGCTTGATCTCTAGCTTTGTATCGCCTTTTAGCGCAAGCTCTTTTATGGTGAGATTTTCGTTTCGGCGACATTGCTTGCAACTAGAATCGACAAAAAATGACAAAATCCACATAGGCGTATCCTGACTGCCCCTCTTACTTACATCTAACTCAAAATAGTCTATTGTGCTCTTTGCGTAAAAAAGGGGCTTCATCTGCACGGGTCGTCTTGTATAAGCGTAAGCAAACATTGCGTATTTGTAATTGTGTATTTGTTGATCGTTTTTGTTTCCATAGCGACTTAGCACGACACCACTCCTAATATTTGAAAAACTGCCTTCATTCTCTCTTGCACCAGTCCCATTATCTGCAAATGTTTTGCCACTATATCTGTCCCCATCGTTGCCTGTATTATAAGGTCTTGAGCGTTATTCTTTGGTATGTCATCGCACTAGCCACTGCGGAGCTAAGAGCAAGAAAGCATATTAAACTTAATCGTGTAGCCTTAGACTTAACTAGCTTTTGAGAATCTGTAGGATTTACAGCATTTAAAGAGAGATTATATACCCCCCCCCCCCCCGCACGAGTATGGGCGTTATTATTTGAAGTTTTCATAAGTTCTCCTTGTGAAGTGAAATGTAATAGTAGGAAGCTGGCATTGTTTATAAATTTTGCTTATTTTTTGCTTATTTTTTTGGCGTTTTTTTTTTTTTTGTAAAAATGTGAGATTTTGTGGAATCATTTGGGAGCGGGGGATTTGAGATTTATCCTAGATATACATATTCTTTACATTCTCTTACAAATTAAGCTTTTTGCGTTTATTATGGCTTGATAATGGAATCTAAAATATCTCTAACAATACTTGCTATCAAAGAAAGAAAATCTAGCAGACTATCTACTCTCTAGCAGATTCTATAATGCAAAAAGCTCTTTAATGATTTTTGGATGTAAAGTTTTACCTGTGTGGTGGGTAGACTATCCTGTGGGAATTTTTATGTAGATCTGGCTACCCTTTTGTCTTGCCGATAATAAAGCCTTCTTGAAGCAAAATTTTTCAGCCTCTTTTGCTGTAAGTTTGGTAGCTCAGGCATGGCTAGTTCTATGGAATAATCTGTATCTTTAGCCTGTATATGTCTAATCTATCTAGCTGCAAACTCCATATACATGCTGCCGCTTCTTGATATTGTAATGCTTCTTCATAGCTATCCGCTTGAGTTACACAGCCACTAAGCTCAGGCACAAAAGCAAAATAACCATTCTCATCTTTTGGATAATGGCATTTAGAATCATACAACTCCTTATGGCGAAACTGAAGCGGATTCTAGCAGAAGTTTTATTATCCAAGTCAAAACTTAGGGATAAGGCATAAGACAAAAGCTAAGTTTGGATTCTAATGTAGGATTTTAAAATGTGATAGAATTGCGATTAGAGGTTGCCTAAGAGAGTGCGACTCTCTGCGTAACCTACTTTGAATAAAGAAGGTTACGATGAGTAAGATTGTTTGCAAAATCTTTCCGCTATGATATTATTATTTTCATAGTCGTTCGCTTAAAAGCTCACTTAAGACCGCTCACGCGGGAGTAAATCCCGCTTCGCTCCTAAAGGATTGAGTTATGACTACCTGCGGTATTCATCAACTCGTTTTCTAAGGTTGTCAAGTGCTACTAGGATAATCCATAGCTCACCTTATTGAAACCTTTGGTCGTTAAGGGGGTGGGCTAGTCTTACTCTACTCTCTTACTTAACGCGTGCTTCACTCTTGTTTGATTTATTCAAAATCGCTTGTTTTCTAAAGAAACCTGCTTCGGCTTCGCCTTGCACCGCTGCGCTTGTTTTCTAAAGAAACTGCGCTGCGCTTGTTTTGGATTGCCACGCTTTGTCTTGCGCCAAAGCTCGCAATGACCAGAAAAGGGCGTTATTCGAAAAAGTGGATTCTAGGGCTATGCTTCATCTACAACACATACGGAAATGGCAAAGGTATATCCCGCAAAGATTCTAAGATTGTATGAGAGATGTGGATAAGTCGCGCTTGTTTGGGGGCTAGGGCTTTGATAATTTCAGCGGCTTCATAGTGGCTTAGGTGGTTGCTGCTATCTTTTTTGCCATTGCTATCCACAAACGCCCCTGCATCAATGTAGCAAATATCAATGCTCTTTTGCTGTAAAAACTCTAAACTCTCTTGCGGCAGCCCCGCACAATCAGTAAGATAGGCGATATTCTCGCTTGGAGTTTGGATAAAGTAGCCAAAAGTGGGCTTTGAGTGCAGAAGTGGGATAGGCGTGAAAGTGTAGCTATCAATTGCTATGGGTGTAAATGGGCGTAGGACTTGGTAGGTGATAGATTTTGTATGCTTAAATAAATCCCCAAAGCCCTGCCTATCATCTGGTGGTAGCACGCGATATGCTGCTTACTATAGCGCAAACGCAATAGCCCCAAGGCGTGGTCAGCGTGAAAATGCGTGAGAAAAATAGCACGGATTTTTGCACCATCAAAAAGCGTGGCAGTGGCTTCAATCCCACAATCAAGCAAAATATACTCGCTAGATTCTGTTTGCAAAAACGCGCTTGTGGAGAGATTTTGCCTGCCTTGTTTCTATACTCTTCACACGCGCCGCAGTTGCAGTTATGGACAGGTATACCGCCGCTGTCGCTGGAGCCTAGGAAGTGTAAAATCTTAGAGGGGTTATTTTATTTTGGCGTTGGCTTTTCTGTCATTGGCAGCACCGCTTGCACCGCGGGCAATCCATAGATTCTGTGGCAGCAAAAATGGCGGTGTTTGAAAAATCCTAGAATCCACTTTTTGTAATTCTGCGTTTTTATCAAACACGATTTCAGCCCGTTCATTTTGCGATTTATCAAAAGTGGATTCTAGGGCGGTGGTAGATTTTTGTATGGATTGCCACGCCGACAAGTCGGCTCGCAATGACGATAAAAAGCTTCATCACTAGAATCCACTTTTTTATTTGCGGTGGATTTTTCACACTCGGCTTGAATTTCTTCTTCAAGGATTCTAGGAATTGCGGTGGGTTT